>NZ_JBEAFN010000030.1:0-171099 GCF_040061795.1 Klebsiella sp. GN_Kp190 | reverse complement strand
CCGGTAGCCCGGGTAAGGCGTTTACGCCGCAACCCGGGGAATGTGCCGCGATGTGGCATTGCTGCGGTTTCTACCCGGCTTGCGCTGCGCTTAGCCGGGCTACGGTTCATCACCGTCTGCGGGCCGGTAGCCCGGACAGGCGCGTCAGGCGCCGCCTCCGGGAGACGTGGCGGTGGCGTGATTCAGCCAGATAATCTGGCCCTGCTGCTCCCAGAGGCGCATTTGATTGACCTGGGCGCTACAGGGCGCTTCTCCACACCAGACCATCAGCGTACTCTCCGGGAAAAGCTCCGGTCGGAGCTGGTTCAGCGAATGGGCGAGAATGTCCACCCGCCAGCCCTGTTCGCTGGCTATCCAGCCCTCCAGCCATAGCCGGGTGATATCATTCACATTCCAGCCGATAATCAGCGCATGGCTGCCGGGATATTTTGCCGTGGATGAAAGAGTGCGGGCGATATGATTAATCAGAATACCATCAAGGATGCCCCGCAGCGCCAGCAGCGTGGGCTGCGGGCTAAGCAGGCGCTGGCGTAATGGATTAATCAGATTCTTCACCAGAATTTGCGCTGACTCGCTGTGGTTGCGCTCCTTAAGCCACATACGCAGGCGATGATAGCTACCGTTTTGCAGATAACCGAGCAAAATTTCCTGCTGCTTGCGCCAGCCGTCGGCCACCTCCTGCTCATTATCCATCAGCAGCGTTTTCACTTTCCCCACCTGCACGCCGGAGTCAATCCAGCGTTTAATTTCGCGAATCCGGTCTATCTCATATTCGTTGAACAGGCGGTGGCCGCCGTCGGTACGCTGGGGTTTCAGTAATCCGTAGCGCCGCTGCCAGGCGCGTAACGTCACGGGATTGATATCGCAAAGCTGGGCCACTTCGCCGATTGTATAAAGCGCCATTTTCTCCTCCCGCTGTGTTCTCCTCCATTAACTGTAGAAGCTGTTTGCCGAAGCGGGAATTTTTGTCTGTTTTTTGTACAGATTTGAGCCGGCGAGACGCGAAGAAATGTGATCCTGAACATGAATTATCATTTTCATGTATTGCTTCAAAGAAAGTTATAAGCAAGCAGTGTATGTTACGCGCTTTCAAATGAAGTGTGGTCTGCGGGTATGTACGAGTTTGATCTGGTGTTGCTGCTGCTTCAGCAGATGTGCGTGTTTTTGGTCATTGCGTGGCTGATGAGCAAAACGCGGCTGTTCATCCCGTTAATGCAGGTCACCGTCCGGCTGCCGCATAAGCTCCTGTGCTACGTAACCTTCTCCATTTTCTGCATCCTCGGTACCTACTTCGGGCTGCATATCGAAGACTCGATCGCCAATACGCGCGCCATCGGCGCGGTGATGGGGGGCCTGCTGGGCGGGCCGGTGGTTGGCGGCCTGGTGGGGCTGACCGGCGGGCTTCACCGCTACTCGCTGGGCGGCATGACCGCGCTGAGCTGTATGGTATCCACCATCGTAGAAGGGCTACTCGGCGGGCTGGTACACAGTATTCTGGTCAAACGCGGGCGGCCGGACAAAGTCTTCAGCCCGCTCACCGCCGGCGCGATCACCTTTTTCGCCGAGATGGTGCAGATGCTGATTATTCTGCTTATCGCTCGCCCGTTCGAAGATGCCCTGCATCTGGTACAAAGCATCGCCGCGCCCATGATGGTCACCAACACCGTCGGGGCGGCGCTATTTATGCGCATCCTGCTGGATAAGCGAGCGATGTTTGAAAAATATACCTCGGCCTTCTCGGCTACGGCGCTGAAGGTCGCCGCTTCGACGGAGGGGATCCTGCGCCAGGGGTTCAACGAAGAGAACAGCATGAAGGTCGCGCAGGTGCTGATCCAGGAGCTGGATATCGGCGCGGTGGCGATAACCGATCGCGACAAGCTGCTGGCGTTTACCGGGATCGGCGACGATCACCACCTCCCGGGAAAACCCATCTCTTCGCTCTATACCCAAAAGGCGATCGATACCGGCGAAGTCGTTTACGCCGACGGCAACGAGGTGCCTTACCGCTGCTCGATTCATCCGAACTGCAAGCTGGGCTCGACGCTGGTTATCCCGCTGCGCGGCGAAAATCAGCGGGTCATCGGTACCATTAAACTCTATGAAGCGAAAAACCGCCTGTTTAGCTCCATCAACCGCACGCTGGGGGAGGGAATTGCGCAGCTGCTGTCGGCGCAGATCCTGGCCGGACAGTATGAGCGGCAAAAGGCGCTGCTGACGCAGTCGGAAATCAAGCTGCTGCACGCCCAGGTGAACCCGCACTTCCTGTTCAACGCGCTGAATACGCTAAAAGCGGTGATTCGCCGCGATAGCGACCAGGCCGGGCAGCTGGTGCAGTATCTGTCGACCTTTTTCCGCAAAAACCTGAAGCGGCCAGCGGAAATCGTGACCCTGGCCGATGAGATTGAACATGTGAACGCCTATTTGCAGATTGAGAAAGCGCGTTTTCAGACCAATTTGCAGATTCATATGCTGGTGCCCGAGGCGCTGGGGCAGCATCAGCTACCGGCGTTTACCCTGCAGCCAATCGTCGAAAACGCGATTAAACACGGGACTTCGCAGCACCTTGGGGTGGGCGAAATCACCATCCGCGCCAGTCAGCAAGAGCGCTGGCTGCAGCTGGATATTGAAGATAATGCCGGGCTGTATCAGGACAAACCCAGCGCCAGCGGGCTGGGCATGAACCTGGTCGACCGCAGACTGCGGGCGCGCTTTGGCACCGACTGCGGGATCACCGTAACCTGCGAGCCGGAATGTTTTACCCGCGTCACGCTGAGACTGCCTCTGGAGGAAAGCGCATGTTAAAAGTATTAATTGTCGACGACGAGCCGCTGGCGCGTGAAAACCTGCGTATTTTGCTGGAGACCCAGCCTGATATTGAGATCGTTGGCGAATGCGGGAATGCCGTCGAGGCGATTGGCGCGGTACATAAGCTGCGCCCGGACGTGCTGTTTCTGGATATCCAGATGCCGCGCATCAGCGGTCTGGAGATGGTCGGCATGCTCGATCCGCAGCATCGGCCCTATATCGTCTTCCTTACCGCGTTTGACGAGTACGCGGTGAAGGCCTTTGAAGAGCACGCGTTTGATTATTTACTGAAGCCGATTGAGTCCGCCCGGCTGGAAAAAACGCTGTTTCGCCTGCGCCAGGAGCGCAGCCTGCAGGATATGACCGTACTCGACGATACCCAGCAGGCGCTGAAGTATATTCCCTGCACCGGACACAGCCGGATCTGGCTGCTGCAGATGGAGGATGTGGCCTTCGTCAGCAGCCGGATGAGCGGGATTTATGTGACCGACCGCGAAGGGAAAGAGGGCTTTACCGAGCTCACCCTGCGCACGCTCGAGAGCCGAACGCCGCTGCTGCGCTGCCATCGGCAGTATCTGGTTAACATGTCCCATCTCAAGGAGATCCGCTTTGAGGAGAACGGCCAGGCGGAGCTGCTGATGCGCGCTGGCCAAACGGTGCCGGTCAGCCGCCGCTACCTGAAGAGCCTGAAAGAG
Source organism: Klebsiella sp. GN_Kp190 (assembly GCF_040061795.1). NCBI lineage: Bacteria > Pseudomonadati > Pseudomonadota > Gammaproteobacteria > Enterobacterales > Enterobacteriaceae > Klebsiella > Klebsiella sp. GN_Kp190. The sequence continues at coordinate 167,599 of NZ_JBEAFN010000030.1, read as the reverse complement.
GCGATTGGGCTGTAAAACGGCGGAATCGTGATAGACTTAGCGGCAGATTTTTTCATCATGAAGGCAATATGATCAGTAACGATATTCTCCGTAGCCTGCGCTACACCCTGAAAACCAATAACAGCGGCCTGGTTCGTATTTTTGCCCTGGCGGATGCGCCGGTCAGCGCGGAACAGTTGGTTCCCTGGCTGAAAAAAGAAGACGAAGAGGGGTTTGCGCGCTGCCCGGATATCGTGCTGTCGAATTTCCTCAACGGCCTGATTTACGACAAACGCGGTAAAGATGCGTCCGCGCCGCCGCTGGCGGTCGAACGCCGGGTGAATAATAACATCGTGCTGAAAAAGCTGCGTATTGCCTTCTCCCTGAAGACAGATGATATTCTCGCTATCCTCACCCAGCAGAAATTCCGCGTCTCCATGCCGGAAATCACCGCCATGATGCGCGCCCCGGATCATAAAAACTTCCGCGAATGCGGCGACCAGTTCCTGCGCTACTTTTTGCGCGGACTGACCGAGCGCGAACACGCGAAATCCTGATATGCCTCCCCGGCTTGCGGCGTAAACGCCTGAGCCGGGCTATTAAATGCACGGCTCCGTAGCCCGGCTCAGCGCAGCGCAAGCCGGGAGTAGTCCGCACCAGTCAGGGCTGTTTCACTTCTTTAAAACCCTGCGATTTCAGCAATTTCTCCGACTCGCTCAGCGAAATGAACTTTTGTGAACAGTCGGAAAAACTGGCCCCCGGCAAGTGACACAGCTCGCTGATTTTAGCCTGATTAAAGTCGATGGAGAGGTGTTCCTGCGCGACGTTCTCTTTATAGTCGACGCTGTGGGTAACGCCTTTGATTTTGCTGTAGGCCGCGCCGATAGGGTCGATGACCTTGCGCGCCTGCTCTTCGTTACTTACCCCGAGTGATTGATAGGGGATAGTATTCTCAGCGTCCTGGCGGGTGACGACATCGCCTTTGTAGTGATAGATGTAGGTCAGATCAACGCCGTTGATCGTGTTGTTAAACGTTTTGACCTCATCTTTGTTGTTATCGCAGCCGACAAGCGCGGCCATCAATAGCGTGGCGCCCAGAGCGGCGGTCATCCTGCGGTTAAATTTCATTATCATTCCTTGTTAATCAATCATCATCTCTAATTGTATACAGCATTGGGCGATGGTGCCGGGCGTATCCTCGGAAGTCGCCGTTTCGCGCTTATGCCAGCGTTTTCTTCTTTCTGCGCCAGCACCCGGCGGGCGATGTCGTCGACAATATCGTGGCGCTCAAAAAAAAGCGCTGCCGGAGCAGCGCTTTATACAGCCTTACTTGACCTGCTGGCCCGGCTGAGCCCCGCTGTCCGGGCTGAGCAGGAAGATATCTTTCCCGCCAGGACCTGCGGCCATCACCATGCCTTCAGAGATGCCGAAGCGCATTTTGCGCGGCGCCAGGTTAGCGACCATCACCGTCAGGCGGCCAATCAGCGCCTGCGGATCAGGGTAGGCGGAGCGGATGCCGGAGAAGACGTTACGCTTCTCGCCGCCGAGATCCAGCGTCAGGCGCAGCAGCTTATCGGAACCGTCGACGAACTCGGCGTTTTCAATCAGCGCGATGCGCATATCCACTTTGGCGAAATCGTCAAAGGTGATAGTTTCCTGAATCGGATCGTCCGCCAGCGGACCGGTGACCGGCGCTGACAGCGCCTTCACTTCTTCTTTCGACGCTTCGACCAGCGCCTCAACCTGCTTCATTTCGATGCGGTTATACAGCGCTTTAAAGGCGTTAACCTTGTGACCGAGCAGCGGCTGCTGGATAGCATCCCAGCTCAGTTCGCCGTTGAGGAACGCTTCGGCGCGGGCGGCCAACTGCGGCAGAACCGGCTTCAGCCAGGTCATCAGCACGCGGAACATATTCAGGCCCATGGTGCAGATGGCCTGCAGATCGGCGTCGCGGCCTTCCTGTTTGGCGACCACCCACGGCGCCTGCTCGTCAACGTAGCGGTTTGCCACGTCGGCCAGCGCCATGATTTCGCGGATGGCTTTCCCGAACTCGCGGCTGTCCCACGCATCGCCAATGCTTGCTGCCGCATCGGTGAAGGTTTTATACAGCTGAGGATCGGCCAGCTCGGCGGACAGCATGCCGTCGAAACGCTTGTTGATGAAACCGGCGTTACGCGAGGCAAGGTTAACCACCTTGTTGACGATATCGGCGTTGACGCGCTGCACGAAGTCTTCCAGGTTCAGGTCGATATCATCGATACGTGACGAGAGCTTGGCGGTGTAGTAGTAGCGCAGGCTGTCGGCGTCAAAATGATTCAGCCAGGTACTGGCCTTAATAAAGGTACCGCGCGACTTGGACATCTTGGCGCCGTTGACCGTCACGTAGCCGTGAACGAACAGGTTGGTCGGTTTGCGGAAGCCGCTGCCTTCCAGCATCGCCGGCCAGAACAGGCTGTGGAAGTAAACGATGTCTTTGCCGATAAAGTGGTACAGCTCGGCGGTAGAGTCTTTCTTCCAGTACTCGTCGAAGCTGGTGGCGTCGCCGCGCTTGTCGCACAGGTTCTTAAAGGAGCCCATGTAACCGATCGGCGCATCCAGCCAGACGTAGAAGTATTTACCCGGCGCGTTCGGGATTTCGAAGCCGAAGTACGGGGCATCGCGGGAGATATCCCACTGCTGCAGGCCGGACTCGAACCACTCCTGCATTTTATTCGCCACCTGCTCCTGCAGCGCGCCGCTGCGGGTCCACGCCTGAAGCATTTCGCTGAACGACGGCAGGTCGAAGAAGAAGTGCTCGGACTCGCGCATCACCGGCGTCGCGCCGGATACCACCGATTTCGGCTCGATAAGCTCGGTCGGGCTGTAGGTCGCGCCGCACACTTCGCAGTTATCGCCGTACTGATCCGGTGATTTACACTTCGGACAGGTGCCTTTCACAAAGCGGTCCGGCAGGAACATGCCTTTTTCCGGATCGTAAAGCTGAGAGATGGTACGGTTTTTGATAAAACCGTTCTCTTTCAGGCGCGTGTAGATGAGCTCCGACAGCTCGCGGTTTTCATCGCTGTGCGTGGAGTGGTAGTTGTCGTAGCTGATGTCGAAGCCAGCAAAATCGGTCTGATGCTCCTGACTCATTTCGCCAATCATCTGCTCCGGAGTAATTCCGAGCTGCTGCGCTTTCAGCATGATCGGGGTGCCGTGGGCGTCGTCGGCGCAGATGAAGTTGACTTCGTGGCCGCGCATTCGCTGGTAACGGACCCAGACATCAGCCTGGATGTGCTCCAGCATGTGGCCGAGGTGGATTGAGCCGTTTGCGTACGGCAGCGCGCACGTTACCAGAATTTTCTTCGCGACTTGAGTCATAGTGGGCATTACATCTTCTATTGTAAAAAGGGGTTTTGATGTTACCGCAAAGGCAATAATTTGGTAAGCCCAAAGCTTATGGTGGGGGAATTATTCCCTTTAAGGTAAACTTAACGCACAAGATTCAACTCACAATAACAAAGGAGTCGGGATGAGTTCGCAATCCCAGGCCAAATCCCCCGAGCGTCTGCGCGCGATGGTCGCCGGGACCCTGGCTAATTTCCAGCACCCAACCCTGAAACATAACCTCACTACGCTGAAGGCGCTGCATCACGTCGCCTGGCTGGACGAGACCGTGCACATTGAAATTCAGATGCCGTTCGTCTGGAACAGCGCGTTTGAAGCGCTGAAGGAGCAGTGCAGCGCCGAGCTGCTGCGCATTACCGGCGCCAAAGCCATTGACTGGAAGCTGACGCACAGCATCGCCACGCTTCAGCGGGTAAAAAATCAGCCGGGCATCAACGGCGTGAAAAACATTATCGCCATCAGCTCCGGCAAGGGCGGGGTGGGTAAATCGTCGACGGCGGTCAACCTCGCGCTGGCGCTGGCGGCGGAAGGGGCGAAAGTCGGCATTCTGGATGCCGATATTTACGGGCCGTCGATTCCGACCATGCTCGGCGCGGAAGATCAGCGTCCGACTTCGCCGGACGGCACCCATATGGCGCCGATTATGAAATTCGGTCTCGCTACCAACTCCATCGGTTATCTGGTGACCGACGACAACGCCATGGTGTGGCGTGGCCCGATGGCCAGCAAGGCGCTGATGCAGATGCTGCAGGAAACGCTGTGGCCGGATCTCGATTATCTGGTACTGGATATGCCGCCGGGCACCGGTGATATTCAGCTGACGCTGGCGCAAAACATTCCGGTCACCGGCGCGGTCGTCGTCACCACGCCGCAGGATATTGCCCTGATCGACGCCAAAAAAGGCATCGTGATGTTTGAAAAAGTCGAGGTACCGGTGCTGGGTATCGTGGAAAACATGAGCATGCATATCTGCAGCAACTGCGGACACCACGAGCCGATTTTCGGTACCGGCGGCGCGCAGAAGCTGGCGGAGAAATATCATACCCAGCTGCTGGGCCAGCTGCCGCTGCATATTACCCTGCGCGAAGACCTCGACAAAGGGACGCCGACGGTGGTTGCGCGTCCGGAAAGCGAGTTTACCGAGACCTACCGCCAGCTGGCCGACCGCGTCGCGGCGCAGCTGTACTGGCAGGGGGAAGTCATCCCCGGAGAGATAGCCTTCCGCGCGGTCTAATCTCCTCACTATCCTGAGCCGCCCGGCGCTTTTCGCCGTGCGGTTTTTTAGTTTTTTCGTCCCGGTTTTCTACCGAGGAGATAATCACCGCGCGAATAATATCGCTGTTAAATATTATTTATTTTTATTCACATTTAGCGATATTGAGATTAATCAATAAAACATATTGCTAACATTGTTTTCCTCTGGCGGTTGTGCGAGCTTTAATAGCAAAGAAGTAACGATTTTAATTCGCCGTGATGAGATTTAATTTTGGCTTTTTATTTGGCGAAACGTGGATGTTATCAGTAATACGTATATAAAAACGATGGAAGGAAAGTATAGCCGTACACATTTCCGGAGTGCATGATGAATAATATTGCTCTAATCGTTAAGTTACGAGAACTACTGGTTATTTTTATGCATACGCGCTCGCTGCCGGAGAAAGCAGCAGACGCGTTGCGTTATTGCCAGGAGCATCTCCCGATAGCTGAGATTCCGATTGGCGCTTATGGTGAGTACAGTGATATTTTTGAACAGATTGTTTTTTTATCGGATGACAAGAGTCGTACGGCCCCGGATGATTTACTGCGTAGCGGCGGCGATCTGATATTAAGTATTTTAATGCTCTATGAGCAGGTTGCTTCATATATTGCCGTCGAGGAATTTATGCACAAACAGAACCGCTTTAACGAATAGCATTTTGCCACAAAAAACGCCAGCGGCAGGGAGAGCGCGCTGGCGTTCAGCTTTTAGCGATGGTAGAAAATCTCGCCATCATAAATTTTGAGGATTTTCCCCTCGGTTTCGGTAATCAGCACGTAGCTTCCGCCCATGTAGGTCCAGCGGGTCCCGGCATCCGGCGCAGGCAAATTGCGCTGCTGCCACTGCTTGATGTTGTATTCTGGCGTCAGGTACAGCGGCGGGACGGTATCGCCGATGTGAAATTGTTTGAAGTCCGCGGTGACCCCATCCAGCTCATATTTCTGTATACCTTCGCCGGTCGCCGCCCACGCGCCGCTGGCGCAGGCCAACAGTACGCCCAGAAGCATCATTTTTGTTTTACGCATAATTTCCCCATTATTATCCTGGACACAAAATCGCAGCCTCGTATGATTCCTGATAGGTCAAGGGATTGGCAAGCGTTGGTTTGGGTAAAAGTGTAAGCAAACGGTGATGCAGCGCCGTTTTTCATCGGCGCGCGCCTGTTTTGAGAATAATCCGGGGTGAGGAGTGTGTATGTTCCGGCTGGAAGATCTGGCATTGTTTGTCCGCGCTGCGGCGTTAAGCAGCTTCAGCGATGCGGCGCGAGAGGCCGGGCTGCAGCCCGCGCAGGTGAGCGCGGCGATCAAGCGTCTGGAAACGACGCTGAATATTCGTCTTTTTGCCCGTTCTACGCGGAGTTTACGCCTGACGCCGGAAGGCGAAACCTGGCTGCCCTATGCCACGCAGATGCTTGATACGCTGCACGCGGGGCTGCAAAAAATCAGCACGCCGGATGACGAAGTACGCGGTACGTTACAAATTGCCGTGCCGTCCGACCTGGGGCGCAACTTGCTTCTGCGCGTGTTTCGCGCTTTTCGCCAGCGCCATCCCGCGCTGCGCCTGCGGATACTGTTTTCCGATCATCGGACCGACGTATTTAAAGATCCGGTAGACGTGGCGTTTCGCTACGGCGATAACGACGATGCCTCGTTTATTTCCCTACCCGTCGCGCCGGAGAACCGCCGGATGCTGGTGGCCTCGCCCGGCTGGATAGCCGAACACGGCGAACCGAAGACGCTGGAAGATTTGGCCCGGCACAATGCGCTGACCTACGTGCTGCGCGGCAGGGCGTTCGATCGCTGGCCGCTGAGCCTGGACGGGAAGGTCCATTACGTGCAGGTTGCCGGCACTATCGTGAGCGATGATGCGGAGGTGATTCGCCGCCTGGCGGTTGCCGGGGAGGGGATCGCGTTCAAATCTGAACTCGACGTCGGGGATGATATCCGTGAAGGGCGGCTCCAGGTGCTGTTGCCGGAGTATCAGGGCGACGTGGTGCCGCTGAATATGATTTGCCCGCACCGCAAGCAGCTTTCGCCTGCGGTACGGTTGCTGTATGAGGCGGTGAAAGAGGCGTGCGAAGCGGTTCATTCCCGCGCGCCCTCTGCGGGCCGCTAGCGCCGACTCGGGAATGGTGCCGGGTTATGCATCGGCGTGGCTTGTTCCCGGCTCGCGCTGCGCTTAGCCGGGCTACGGATTGGTAGCCCGGACAGGTGCGCCAGCGCCGCCTCCGGGAGAACGATCGGTGCGAAGCTTAATGCTTCACCAGCGTGGCAAAGTAGTAGACCAGCGGAATCGCAAGGATCCACAGCCCGATGGGGATTTCCCGCCATTTGCCGGCAATCGTTTTAATCACCACATAAAACAGCAGCCCGCCGGCAATCCCGGTCCCGAAGCTATTGGCAATCAGCGTAATCATCACCATCATCAGCACCGGCAGGCCGTCGGTGAAGTTTGCCAGGTCCACTTTGCGCAGGCCGCTGAACATATTCAGGCCAATGAGGATCAGCGCAGGCGCGGTCGCCTCTTTCGGAATCATCAGCGCCACCGGGGTAAACAGCAGCATCAGGAGGAACATCACCGCCGCCGACAGCGCGGTTAACCCGGTTTTACCGCCGGCTTCCGCTGCCGCTGAGGATTCAATCAGCGCGGTCGCCGCCGGAATGCCCAGCCAGGGGCCAACGGCCGCGGCGATCGAGTCAACCATAAACGGGCGATTGATATGCGGCATATTGCCTTCTTCATCCAGCAGGCCCGCTTCGCCGCCTACCGCCAGCGTGGTGCCCATCGTGGAAAAGAACTCTGAGGCGAAAAAGACGAACAGGAACGGCAGGAAGGCGATATTCAGCGCGCCCAGCATATCGATTTGCCCCAGCACCGGCGTCAGCGAATGCGGCATATCGATAAAGCTGCCCGGGAGTCTGGTGACGCCCATCGGAATGCCGACCAGGGTGGCAAAGAGAATCGCCCACAGAATTGAGCCGGGGATTTTTCTCGCCTGAAGGGCAATGGCCAGAAACAGCCCGCAGAGCGCCACCAGCGCCCCCGGTGAGAGAAAATCGCCGAGCATCAGGGCGTTGGTTTTGGCGTTAGCCAGCACCAGCCCGGCGTTACGGAAACCCAGCACCGCGACAAACAGCCCAATGGAGGCCGTCAGGCCGAGCTTGATCGATTGCGGCACCGAACGGGTCACCACTTCACGCAGGCCGAACCTGGTTAGCAGGAAAAACAGAATCCCCGACCAGCAGGCGATCCCAAGACCAATCTGCCAGCCAATGCCTTCGCTGCCTGCCAGCGTGACGCCGACCAGCACCGAGCCGCCGATGCCCGGCCCGACGATAAACGGCAGGTTGGCATAAAACGCCATCAGCAGCGTGCCGCCGACGAACACCAGAATCGTGCCGGTGGTTGCCGCGCCTTTATCCATCCCGCCAACCGCCAGCAGGCCGGGGATAACCACCAGCAGGTAGGCGGCGGCGAGAAAGCCGGTGATGCCCGCGAGGCATTCGGTGCGCAGCGTGCTGCCGCGGGAATACAAGGCAAAACGGCGCTCCAGCCAGCTTCCTTGCGTGGATGAATGAAGGGTATTGTCGGCCATGCTCAGGCTCCCTGATGATTATTGTTGTGTTCTGTGTGTTCCGGGATTTCCCGGCAGTCTATCAGCGGCTCGACGATCTGGCGGGTGCAGCCGTCGGTCAAACCTAAATCGGTCAAATGCGGTCCGGCGTTACAGGCAAGGCAGGTGCCTTCGATAGCCTTAAATACGCGATAGGGCGGCTCCCAGTCGGCGACCTCCGCGCTCAGGTCGCGAAGCTGGCGGAACTGTCTGGCCAGCTCCGGAGCGGGCAAGTCGGAAAGCATTCCGGCAATCGGCATCGCCACGTGGGCAAGGATTTTTCCCTGCTGAGACAGCGCCATACCGCCGCCGGAGGCGATCAGGCGGTTTGCCGCCAGCGCCATCTCGTCGGCATCGCGGCCGAGCACCACCAGGTTGTGGGAATCGTGGGAGTAGCTGGTGGCGATGGCGCCGCGCAGCTCGCCCCAGCCTTCCAGCAGCGCAATTTGCGGCGTCGCCTGGTGACGACCGTGGCGGTGCTTAACCCAAATCAGGCTAAACCCGTCCGGGATTTGCACCCGGCCATCGCGGACCTGCACCTCAACCTCTCCCCACTGGGTAAAGCGCGCGCCGCGAATATGCCGCAGGCGGGCGACGCCGTGGCGAATCGCGCCGACGCGGAGGATAAAATCGTCAGGGCTGAGCGGCGGCATCTGCAGGGTATCGCGCGGCGGGGTAATACCCGCCGCCGGCGGAATCGACTCAAGCAGTGCGCCCTCGCGGGCAATCAGCTTCCCGGCGACGTACACCTCCCGCGCGTCGAGCTTTTCTAATGAATCAAAAACCACCAGATCGGCGCGGCGTCCGGCGGCAATCAGCCCCAGATCGTTACGTTGCAGACGGATCGCCGCGTTTAAGGTGGCGAAGCGCAGGACGTCGGTGGCCGGCAGTCCGTGCTCAATCAGCAGGTTGAGCAGGGCGATAATGCCGCCTTTTTCCAGCAGCATATCCGGTGGCACATCGTCGGTGCAGACGGTGATTTGCGAGGAGAGATGCGGCAGCGTTTTCAGCGCGGTAACGATATCCGGCAGCAGGTAAGGGTGCGAGCCGCGAATTTCGATAGTCAGCCCGGCGCGCAGTTTTTCCAGCGCATCGTCCGCCGAGGTGAGCTCGTGATCGGAGGTGACCCCAGCTGCAAGGTAGGCCTGCAGATCCGCGCCGCGCAAACCGCGGGCGTGGCCTTCGATCAGCTTGCCGCTGTTGAGACCGGCCTGGATAATCTCCTGCATCCGCTCGCTGCCGTGCAGCACGCCGTGCATATCCATCACTTCGGCGACGCCGCAAACTTCCGGCCAGGCCAGCATGGTTTCCATCTCCGCACCGGCAAAATCGGCGCCGGACATCTCCAGTCCCGGCGTCGACGGCACGCTGGACGGCGCCGCGACCATCACCTGCAGCGGCAGATGGCGGCTGGCGGCGACGGCGTAGCGCACGCCTTCGACGCCCAGCACGTTGGCCAGCTCGTGCGGGTCCCAGAATACCGCCGTGGTACCCTGAGCCAGGACGATTTCGGCATAGCGTTCAGGCGGCAGGTGGGAGCTTTCAAGGTGGACGTGCGTGTCCATCAGCCCCGGCGACAGGAAATATCCCGCCAGCGAGCGGCGTTCGTGGGCATCGGAGCGGCTGCCGCGCGGGTGCACGCTGGCGATGGTTTCGCCGACGATCCCGACGTCGGCCTCGCGGATCTCTCCGGTGGCCATATCGACAATCTGCGCGTCGGTTAATAAGAGATCGAACGGGGATTCGCCGCGTGCGGCCTGCACGGCGCGGCGGCGGGTTTCAGCACTGCTGGACATAACAACTCCGGCACAAGGATAATGGGGATACTCTAGGGGCAGAGCAAACGTTTGCCCAGATGAATAAATTTATCGCCCGATAACCTCGGGTTATTCTGCATGCTCACCATTGATGAAAACATGATGACTGAACCCTGGCAGCGTCTGCCCGCGCTCTCCCTTAAGCAGATCCAGTACTTTGTGACCCTGGCCCAGCTACGCCACTTCACCGACACCGCTAACCGGCTGGCTATCAGCCAGCCGGCGCTAAGCAGCGCGCTGCGGCAAATCGAGACGGTGCTCGGCGGCAAGCTGGTCAACCGTACCGCCTCGGCGGTGACCTTAACCGAGCTGGGGGCGGCGATTTTGCCCCACGCCCGGCGGGTGCTGAGCGTGGCGCAGCTGGCGTTTCAGGATATGCAGCAGATAGTCGAGGCCGGCGGCGACGGTACAGTGCGTATCGGGCTGGTGCCCTCGGTGAGCTCGCTGCTGTTTCCGCTGCTGCCGCAAACGCTGGCCCAGGCGTTTCCGCGCCTGAGGGTGGAGTTTCACGATCAGACCAACGACGCCCTGTTTTGCGAGCTGCAGTCGGGAAAGATAGATTTTGCCGTTGGCGCAATAGACAGTTCGTTACCGCCTGAGCTGCAGGTTTATCCTCTGCGCGACGATCCGTTTGTGGCGGTGCTGCACTGCGACGATCCGCTGGCCGGGCAGCCGCATCTGCCGTGGAAGCTGCTCGCGGGGCGCGATATCGCGGTGTTCTCAAAGGGCAATATTCAGCGTCTGGTCGGCGCGCTGGCGGAGAGCCATCGCCTCACGCTGAATACGCGTTATCAGGTTGACTATATTGAAACGCTTTACGGCCTGGTGCGTTCCCGGCTGGCGGTGGCGATTCTGCCTGAGCTTTATACTATCCACCTTCAGGATCCGGCGTTAAAGGTGGCGCAGCTTCAGCAGCCCGCGCTGACGCGAACCGTGGCGCTGATGCGCGGGCCGCAGCCTTTGCCGCCGCTGATTGAGGAATGTTTCGCATTATTACTAAGTTCGCTGCGCTGACCGGCGCGCGTCGACTCCGGGAGGGGAACCCCGCAGCTGGCCGCCGCGGGAGCTTATTTACGGCGTCACGATATTGAACCAGAACTCAAATTTATCCATATAGCCCAGCATCTCGTCCAGCTTCGCGCCGTCGCCGGTCACTTTGACTTCACCCTTATCCTCCGCCTGTTTTAGCGTTTCCTCTTTCAGGATGATTTTGTTCAGCGTGGCGCGATCCAGCGCGATGGTAGCGTCGGCGTCTTTGGCTTCGGCATCGGCGGTGTGGTTGAGCACGCCGTTTTCCAGCTCTAGCTTATATTTACCGCCATCGTTACCAAAGTCGATATTGAACACCGCTTTGGCGGTTCCGGCTTTTTCGCCGTTGATATGGACCGCAAGATAGTCGAAAAACATTTCCGGGGTCATGGCCCGCACGGTATCCGGGCTGGCGGTATTCGGCGTCGGGCCTTTCACGACGCCGTTGCGTAGCTCCTGCGCGCCGGTCAGGTAGAAATTACGCCACGGTCCTGATTCCGCCTGATAGCCCAGCTGCTCCAGGGCATCGGCTTCCAGATTGCGCGCCTCCAGATTACCGGGATCGGCGAAGACAATTTTGCTGACTACCTGAGCTACCCAGCGATAGTTGCCCTGGTTGTAATCTTCTTTGGCTTTCTTGAGGATAGCATCGGCGCCGCCCATATAATCAACGAACTTCTTCGCCGCTTCTTCCGGCGGCAGCTCGTCCAGCGTAGCCGGGTTGCCGTCGAACCAGCCGAGATAGAGGACGTAGGTAGCCTTCACGTCATGGCTGACGGAGCCGTAGTAGCCGCGGTTGGCCCAGGTATTGGCCAGGCTGTCCGGCAGCTTGAATTTGGCGGCGATCTCATCGCGGGTCAGGCCCTCGTTGGCCATGCGCAGAGTCTGGTCATTAATGTACCGATACAGGTCGCGCTGGCTCTTCAGCAGGTTAACCACGTTCTCATTACCCCAGGTCGGCCAGTGGTGCTGGGCCATAATGATTTCAGCCTTGTCGCCCCAGCGCACAATGGCGGCGTTGATATATTTCGACCACGGTAGCGGTTCACGAATTTTCGCCCCGCGCAGCGAGTAGGTGTTATGCAGGGTATGGGTGACATCTTCGGCGGATTCAATGAGCTTCTTCTCTTCGATATACCACAGCATTTCCGACGGTGCTTCCGAGCCCGGCGCCAGCATAAAATCGTAGGTCAGGCCGTCGATGATCTCTTTCTGGCCATCTTTCTCGATGATATTGGTGGGAGCAATCAGCGTGACGGTGCCGGCAGAGGTCGTGGTGCCGAGACCTGCGCCAACCTGGCCGGTGGCATCCGGTTTGAGCAGGTTGCCGTACATATAGCTGGCGCGACGGCTCATCACGTTACCGGCCATAATATTTTCAGCAACGGCAGCTTCCATAAAACCGGAAGGCGCGTAGATTTTGACTTTGCCGGATTTGACATCGGCTTCATCGACCACGCCGCGCACGCCGCCGTAATGGTCAACGTGGCTGTGGGTGTAGATCACCGCAACGACCGGCTTATTGCCGCGATTTTTGTAATACAGATCCATTCCGACCTTTGCGGTCTCCGCTGATACCAGCGGATCTACAACCGTGATGCCCTCTTTACCTTCAATGATGGTCATATTGGAGAGATCGAGGTTGCGGATCTGGTACACGCCTTCGGTCACTTCAAACAGGCCGCTGATATTGATGAGCTGGGATTGACGCCAGAGGCTGGGGTTGACCGTATCCGGCGCCTTTTCCCCCTCTTTGATAAAGGCGTACTGCTGCGGGTTCCAGATAACGTTGCCCTGTTCACCTTTAATCACTTCCGTAGGAAGCGCGGCAATAAAACCTTTATGCGCGTTGGTAAAGTCGGTGTTGTCGGAGAAGGGGAGCTGTTTATACAGCGCATCGTTTGCCTGTTTGGTCGCTGCAGCGGCTTCTTTCGGCGACGTTTCGGCCCAGCTGGTCACAGGGAGAGTCGAGATAATTCCTGCCAGAGCCAGACTTTTCATAATCGGTGTTAATTTCATCGGAATCCTCATGGTTTTACGCTGATTCACTCGTTAATTTCGATATGACGTCGGGTTACATCCTGTAACGCCTCCTAAACTATAAACACGTATCTGCAAAAGTGTTTGTTTTGTTAATTATTTGATTGCTTATTGTTAATTTTGAATTGCCTTGCGCTTGTATACCTACGCCGGGCCGGCTTGCGTTGTCCCGCGACTTACCGTAACCTGCCCGCTGAGAACGTTTTTATCTCTCAATGACTCGGGGTGCCCTTCCTTGTGAAGGCTGAGAAAAACCCGTACCACCTGATCTGGATAATGCCAGCGTAGGGGGCCGAAATTCGGCCTACTTATCATGAAATTGACTCTCTTTTTGTCGGTGCGTAATGCACTTGAGGTACAAAAAGGGCTTGTTCATGAGGTTAAAATCACTTCCGTACACCTTCAAGAGATACGGTAACTATTACATTCAGATCCGCTTATCTGATGGGCGGTCATACAAAAAATCACTATCTACTGACAGCTACCGCGAAGCATCTGCTTTGATGGTTTGCATCATTCCGCACCTGCCATTTGTTAAATCTTTAGCAACCCCGCTCCCTGTGTTCGAAGTGTTTTTGTCAAATCTGATTACGTCAGAACGCAAGGCTGCAAGAAATCCACTTTTAGCCCAACAACAGCAGATAATTGTTCCTACTCTTTTCTTACCGAGGGCAAAGACATTCTGCCCAAATCTTGCTTTTGATGGCGTAGTGGCTGCGCTATCAAAAGCAAGATTTGGCGCAATACAGCACGGCGGAGATGAAAAAGTTTGTCGGATGGGCGCTTAAGCAGCCTGATAACTGGCAAAAATGGATCACGTTATTATTGGCATACACGGGGTCGAGAAGAGGCGAGATAGGTAAACTGGAGAAGTCACAAATTAAATTCGATGAAGATAGCCAGCGCTACTATTTCCTGATTGCCGAAGGAGGGCAAGGGAAGACGGAGAATGCTACAAGACAGGTAGTTATTCATCCCAAGTTGATCGAATGGGGATTCATGGAATACGTTGATCGCCAGTGGAAAGAGCGGATCTTCTCAGAAGTGGCGGGTACAAACATGACTAAGATCGGCAAGGTGTTTGCTGATCTACGAGATCAGCTTGGTATCCCGTATCTGGATGATTACGGACAACGGCGGTTACTGCATTCCATTCGTCATAGTGTTTGCTCTTCGGCAATGGCTGGTTGGGTGAAAAACATTCTGCACCTACAGCAAACCGTAGGTCATGAGAAAAGCGGAGGGATCACTAAACGCTATTTGCATACGTTTCCCTTATCCTCAGTTTCTTATGTAATTGATGGTATTGATTGGGAGTGAATAAAATAGCCAAGTTTTTCGCTTGGCTATTTATTTTACTTCCGTTAAATGAACGTTGGTAAATAGAAAGCTGATAACATCATGAATAGAAAAATAATACCGACGACAGAAAGCCGCACTTTTACACGTAACCAATCGGTGTACTGATTAGGAAGTTCTTTAATGAATCGGATTTGCTCATTATCCATTCCTCGCGTATGGAATGAGTTCTCTTTAAAGTATAATGCTTTAATAAAGAATGCATCACGCATAAACGAGAAAAAGAATCCCCCATCCTGATAAATTAAAACTTCTGCTGGTCTTGCTCCAAATTTATCGACAAATAGTGAGCAAAGAGTCATGAATTTTCTCTTGGCTAATTTGTCATAAATCACGTAAGAAACATAATTAATTATGCCGAGAATCAAAAAGATCCCAGCAATTTCAACTCGATGTATTGTCAGAAAATTAATTGCCGAAAACGTCATACAACTGTTCTCCGCCTAATTCCCCAACAGCACTTCCCACTGTGCTACCAGCATACCCTAAACCAACACCTGCAATAACGGTACAAACAAGCCCACCAACACCAGCTGTACCAACGCCGATTGCGACGCATAATGGTATAGCCCCGCCACCAGCGAGAACACCGCCACCTGTACCCAAAGCAAAACTACCTATCTCAGTATACTTTTTCTTGGTACATTCAGCTTCGCGACCAACAGAATATGCCTCATGGATTTCGTTAAGAGAATGGAGTCCGCTAAAACCAATGCCTAAATAACCAGTGTAACGCATTGCTTTTACGTATTTAGCTGCCCGTTCGATGTGGGTAGCATAACCTTCAATGTCACTGATCCCCGTTTCATTCCATTTGTGGGTAATAGAGCTACTGGACAGGCCGAGTGCATTTTTTATTTTGGTATACTCTCCGAATTTCATAGCCTTATTCAGGAAGTAGACTTTGAGTATGGATTCAAGCTCTTTAAACAACTGGCTACGTCGGACATAAAATTGTTCACCAATTAATGCACCACGTGTTATGTAGGTGTTTTTATATGTTTCCTGGATCTCTTTGAGTATTTTTTCGATACTCTCAAAGTATTTTCCAACAGGATCAGCAGCAAGGCCAATTCCTGTATCAGCGTAGCTGGTGAAATTAGCTATGGTAGCGTAGTGTTTGTGCAGTAAGTTAGCTTCCTCATGCGTCAATGGGGCCAATGCTGCATCGACTCGCGCTTTCGCGGCTTTCATGTGGGCGATCTGTTCATCGTCCTGCTTCTCAGGATCAACCAGAAGCATAATAGAACCGGCTTTATATTCCTTACCTGCACCATTAAGTGAGCGATAAAGTTCGCGTGTTCCTGCTGGCGGTTCGCTTTCGAACAACCACGGTTCATAGGCTCTTGTTTCGGCTCCGTAAGGGAGAATACAGAAACCAGCGTCTACAGGTTCGCGTTTTGACTCTTGCGGTTTTGGTTCTACTTGCGCAGGTTTTTTTGCTGCCTGTGCGTGTTGTTCTGGCTCCTGAACTGGCTCAGACGTGGCTTTCACCGCTACTGGCGCAGGTGCTGCTTTCACTGGTGCCTGATAAGGGCCATGTGACATAAAAGTATGAGTAGGGATGAAGAAAGCCTTACATGGGCAGGTTGAACGGCTGTATATAGTACTCGCGGCTAACTGCCCGTGAATGACCTCGCCAGGGTATCCACCTGCCACGCTGTATTTACCTGGATGTTTACCACAGGATACCTGGCAGCCTACTGTTGCCTGTCTGTTTTGATTCGGGCCAATCTTCTTCCCTTTCGGGTGTCCGGTCAGTACAGAACCCCCGCATGTTGTTTTATCGCCCTGTACTACCCAAAAGCCTGTAGCCATTTGCTGAACTCCTTATTTTTTAGAGTGCCGCTGGAGTGAGGAAATCGGCTGGCATTGCTGGGCTATTGTCTAACTGGCACAGGAGAGCATAATCTTGTGGGGTGCTAACAATCACATCACCGTTATCAAGCTGGCTCCCTACGAGTGCATAAGAAACGCCGTTGCCGTTGGTATTGACTGACCCCGACCCGTTAATGATTCTTGCGCGTGTTCCGTCAGGATAAATAACGTAATCCCCAACCATTGCCCGATTAACCTCGCTCCCGTCTTCAAGAGTAAATGAGTCGTTGGCGCTGGCTTTCTCAATCTTCCCACCGTTTTGGGTGAGTGATCCCGCAGTGGCAAAACGCCAAATCGCCACTAAAGATCGGTCTTTCATTTCTTCAACATGGGATTTGAAAATCTGACGTTGTTCTTCGTCTGCGTTTGCCAATTGATCTGGGCTGAATGGGTTCTTGAATGATGTGAGCACTGATGGGGTAAGTTCGTTGGTGTATTGCTTCATAAGTCCCTCTACTTGTTATGGAAATAATCATCGTGGTCATTTTACAAACAATCACCACATCCGCAACAGGTATTAGACTTAAGCGAAACTGCGTTTCGTAACGGAAGGTTATCCGGTAGAGTAAGCGCAATAACGCTTAGATAAATCTCACGCAGAAGATGTTATGGCAGGGGTATTGGCAAGCACGGCGGCAGCGGTTGGAATCCTTGATAAAGCGGTGAGCATCACCCAGAAACTGGCGAATAACAGCGATGAACTGGACAAGGCCACGCTCAAACTTGAGCTGGCTAATCTGATGGTTGAACTTGCTAACGCCAAAATCGAAGCGATAACTACGCAGACTTTGCTTTTCGACGCTGAACAAAAAAACAAGCAGCTTGAAGAACAGTTGGTAGATAAATCAACGTTCGTATTTAAGCCGCCATTGTACTGGAAAGAAGGTGATGAAATCCCTTTCTGTCCGAGATGCTACGAAGGTGATAACAAGAAACATCATCTGCGTTCCATTGTTACCGCCGGAAATCGGGCTTATGGAATTCTCCCGAAGAATAATTGGTCATGTATGCACTGCAAGTTTTCCCAAAAAAAGAGTAGTTAAAAAATCTACTTCGTTTAGCTGCTTAGGATTATTGCGGGTCGTGATGTAGTGGCACACTGGCGTATTTTTAAGGTGAAGAAGCGATAACCGAGAGGATGGGCTTGCGCCAGCAAGCAACTTCCCCTAAGCTGGCAAAAAGTAAGAGAAATGTAATCTAAATGACTCGGGGTGCCCTTCCTTGTGAAGGCTGAGAAAAACCCGTACCACCTGATCTGGATAATGCCAGCGTAGGGAAGTCAGAGACCGCAGGGTCGTCGCTTCTTCATCGCCTGGCGGGAGCAAACGATGTCTGACCTGCTGAACCCCGCGCATATTGCCCATCTGCGGCACCTTTTTCACCGCCATTCTCCTCTTGTTCACTGCATGACCAACGACGTGGTGCAGACCTTTACCGCCAACGTCCTGTTAGCGATTGGCGCATCCCCGGCGATGGTTATCGACCCGGACGAAGCCAGCCAGTTTGCCGCCATTGCCGATGCGCTGCTGATTAATGTCGGTACGCTGACGGTTGAACGCGCGGCGGCGATGCGTGCGGCGGCGCACAGCGCGCAGCAGGCGGGTAAACCGTGGGCGCTGGACCCGGTGGCGGTCGGCGCGCTGACTTTACGGACAGAATTTTGCCGGGAGCTGCTGGCGCTGCAGCCTGCCGCCGTTCGCGGTAATGCGTCGGAAATTATGGCCCTGGCCGGAATGAGCGGCGGCGGGCGCGGCGTCGATACGACCGATACCGCCGCCGCAGCGCTGCCCGCAGCCCAGGCGTTAGCCCGCCAGCTGAATACCGTGGTCGCGGTGACCGGGGAGGTTGATTACGTCACCGACGGCCAGCGCATTCGCATGGTCACCGGCGGCGATCCGCTGATGACCCGGGTGGTCGGCACAGGCTGCGCGCTGTCGGCGGTGGTTGCCGCCGCTGCGGCGATGCCCGGCGATCGGCTGGAGAACGTGGCCGCGGCCTGCGGTCTGATGAAGCTTGCGGGGGGAAAAGCGGCGCTGCAGGGCGGCCCCGGCAGCTTTACTCCCGCCTTCCTCGATGCGCTCTATGCGGGAGGCGATCTGTGAAACGAATTAATGCGCTAACCATCGCCGGCACCGACCCGAGCGGCGGCGCGGGGATCCAGGCGGATCTCAAAACCTTCTCGGCGCTGGGCGCTTACGGCTGCTCGGTCATCACCGCGCTGGTGGCGCAAAACACCCGCGGCGTCCAGTCGGCGTACCGGATAGAGCCTGATTTTGTCGCCGCACAGCTCGATTCCGTTTTCAGCGATGTGCGCATCGATACCACCAAAATCGGGATGCTGGCGGAAACCGATATCGTCGAGGCGGTGGCGGAACGGCTGGCGCGTTATCAGATTAAAAATGTGGTGCTGGATACCGTCATGCTGGCGAAAAGCGGCGATCCGCTGCTCTCAGCCTCGGCGGTAGAGACGCTGCGCCAGCGCCTGCTGCCGCAGGTCTCGCTGATCACCCCGAACCTGCCGGAAGCGGCGGCGCTGCTGGCTGCGCCGCATGCCAGAACGGAAAAGGAGATGCTGGAGCAGGGCAGAGCGCTGTTGGGAATGGGCTGCGGGGCGGTATTAATGAAAGGCGGCCATCTCGATGATGCGGAAAGCCCGGACTGGCTCTTTACCCGCGACGGGGAGCAGCGCTTTACCGCGCCGAGAGTCCAGACCAAAAACACCCACGGTACCGGCTGTACGCTGTCAGCGGCGCTGGCGGCCCTGCGTCCGCGTTATGAGGATTGGGGGCGAACCGTGGCGGAAGCCAAGGGCTGGCTCTCGGCGGCGCTGGCGCAGGCGGATTCGCTGGAAGTGGGGCACGGGATCGGCCCGGTACACCATTTCCACGCCTGGTGGTAAACGGCAAGACAACGTGTCAGCAGACTATGCTGAAAAAATAGGCTCCCGGCTGGAAAATCTGCTGAGTCGGTACCAGGCTTAACCTGCCCAAAATAATTGGGTTGGGAAAACGCATGCCGGTTTCGACCGGCACTTACGGGAGATCGCTATGACTGATATTACGCAGTTGCTTGGCAAAGATGCCGACACGCTTTTACAGCACCGCTGTATGACGATTCCAGCCGACCAGCTCTATTTGCCGGGGGCGGATTACGTCGATCGGGTGATGGTTGATAACAACCGTCCGCCGGCGGTGCTGCGTAATATGCAAACCCTGTATAACACTGGCCGCCTGGCGGGAACCGGCTATCTGTCGATCCTGCCGGTCGACCAGGGCGTAGAGCATTCTGCTGGCGCCTCTTTTGCCGCCAACCCGCTGTACTTTGATCCGAAAAATATCGTCGAACTGGCCATTGAGGCCGGTTGTAACTGCGTGGCCTCCACCTATGGCGTGCTGGCCTCGGTGTCGCGCCGCTATGCGCACCGCATCCCCTTCCTGGTCAAGCTGAACCATAACGAAACGCTGAGCTACCCGACCGAATACGATCAGACGCTGTACGCCAGCGTTGAGCAGGCGTTCAATATGGGGGCCGTGGCGGTCGGGGCGACGATCTATTTCGGTTCCGAACAGTCTCGTCGTCAAATCGAAGAAATCTCCGCTGCGTTTGAGCGCGCGCACGAACTGGGCCTGGTGACCGTGCTGTGGGCCTATCTGCGTAATTCGGCGTTTAAGAAAGATGGCGTCGACTACCACGTTTCCGCTGACTTAACCGGCCAGGCTAACCATCTGGCGGCGACCATCGGCGCGGATATCGTGAAGCAAAAAATGGCGGAAAATAACGGCGGCTATAAAGCGGTGAACTTCGGCTATACCGATGACCGGGTTTACAGCAAGCTCACCAGCGATAATCCGATCGACCTGGTGCGTTACCAGCTGGCGAACTGCTATATGGGCCGCGCCGGGCTGATTAACTCCGGCGGCGCCGCGGGCGGGGAAACCGATCTCTCCGACGCCGTGCGCACCGCGGTTATCAATAAGCGCGCGGGCGGCATGGGGCTGATTCTGGGCCGTAAGGCGTTTAAAAAATCGATGGCCGACGGCGTGAAGCTGATCAATGCCGTGCAGGATGTCTATCTGGACGGCAAAGTCACCATCGCCTAAGCATTCGCGTGGCGGCGCTACGCCTGGCCGGGCTACGGTTTCGTGCGGTCTGGTAGCCCGGGTAAGGCGTTTACGCCGCAGCCCGGGATCTTGCTTACTCGCGAATCAGCCGCGCCGTGTGCTGTAGCGTTTTATACGCTTCATAGCGCCGCTGATGATCGGCGCTATACTGCGCAACGCAGCGGTAGGTTTTATCCACCCGGGTAAACTGCTTCATCGCTTCCGGCAGGGACGGGGCGATCTGGCCGGCCACCGCGCCGAGAATCGCCGAACCTAACAGCACCGGTTCGCTGGATTCGGTACTCACCACGCTCACTCCGCAGGCGTCCGCCAGCAGCTGGCGCACCAGCGGATGCTGCCCGGCTCCGCCGCTGATGACGATATGCTCGCTGTGGATGCCGCACGCCTTCTGGGCGTCAATAATCTGCCGCAGGCCGTAGCCGATACCGCACAATCCGGCGACGTAGAGCGCCATCAGGTTGTCCAGATCCCGCTCCATCCCCAGCCCGGCGATAATCGCTTTCGCGTGCGGGTCGGCCAGCGGCGCCCGATTACCTAAAAATTCAGGCACCACGTGCAGCCCGGCGGCGAGTTTGACCGCGGCAGAAGGACGTTCCACTTTCGCCAGCACGCTATCGGCAAGATAAACCGGCAGCGGGACGCCGCGCGCCCTGGCCAGCGCCTTAGCCTCGGCGGCGGTGGGATGGAAGCTCAGCAGCTGGTCGATGGCCGCTCCGGCCGCGCTCTGCCCGCCTTCGCTCAGCCAGAACCCCGGCACCATCGCCGAGTAATATGGCCCCCAGACGCCGGGCACGAACACCGCTTCCTGAGTGGTGGTCATGGTGCAGGAGGAGGTGCCGAAGACGTAGGCCATATTGTTAACCGCGCCGTTAAGCACGCCGACGGTGCCGATACCGCCCGCGTGGGCATCGATCATACCGACCGCCACCGGAGTACCGACCGGCAGGCCCATCTCCTCTGCCGCCGTGGCGCAAAGGCCGTCGCCGCAGGGGGTTCCCGGATCGACAATCCGCTGGCCGATGCGGACAAAATCTTCATCCGCCAGCTCTTCGAGGCCAATCTGGCGGAAGTAGCTGGCATCCCAGCGTTGTTCATGCGCCAGGTAGGTCCATTTACAGGTCACGGTACAGACCGAGCGGGCTAAATCGCCGGTTGAGCGCCAGGTGAGATAATCGGCGAGGTCGAAGAAGTGGCGCGCCTGCTGATAAATGTGCGGGCGGTTCTCCTTCAGCCAGAGAATTTTCGGCGTTTCCATCTCCGGCGAGATTTTACCGCCGACGTACTGCAGCACCGCGTGGCCCGTGGCGTTGATCTTTTCCGCCTGCCCGGTGGCGCGGTGATCCATCCAGACGATAATGTTGCGCTCCGCATCTTCCGAAGGCCCGACCGCCAGCGGGGCGTCGTTATCGCCAATCACCACCAGCGAGCAGGTGGCATCGAAGCCGATTCCGGCAATCGATGACGGCGCGACCCCGGCGCTGGCCACCGCCGTTTTAATGCAGTAGCACACCGCCTGCCAGATCTCGCGACTCGACTGTTCGACCACGCTTCCGGCGCTGCGAAACAGGGTAATTTCCCGGGTCGCGTGGGCGAGAAGCTCGCCCCGCAGATTGAACACCCCGGCGCGAACGCTGCCCGAACCGACATCGACGCCAATAATATGTTGCGTATCGATTTGCATAACATCCTCTCACAGAGTCTGGTTGAACGGTCAGAGATCCACGCTGTTCGGCAGGATCACAATGTCGCGCACGGTGACGTTTTTCGAGCGCGTCACCATAAACAGCACCGACTCGGCCACCTCAATCGGCTGCATCAGGCTGCCGTTGGCCAGCGCTTCGTCCATTTTGGCTTTCGGCCAGTCGTCCAGCAGGGCGGTGACCACCGGGCCCGGCAGCACGGCGCCGACGCGCACGCCGTACTGCGAAACCTGGCGGCGGGTAGTATGAACAAACGCCTGGACGGCAAATTTCGACGCGGTATAGATAGGCTCCCAGATCACCGGCACCACCCCCGCGATAGAGCTGGTGAAGATAATGTCCCCGGACTTTTGCGCGATAAGATGCGGCAGCACGCTGCGCACGCAGCGGAAGGCGGCGTTGGTGTTGAGGTGCAGCACGCGGTCCCACACGTCCGGATCGCCCTCGGCCACCGGCCCGCCGATGTAAGCTCCGGCGTTGGTGTGGAAAATATCGAGACGCCCGGTAAGCTGCAAAATACCCTGCAGAATATTATCGACCTGATCCGCCTGCATCAGGTCAACCTGCAGGGCGAAGGCGTTTTCGCCGAGTTCGGCGACAAGTTTGTTGAGCTTCTCGCCTTCACGGTCGATAAGCACCACTTTTGCGCCAGCGCCCAGCAGGGTTCTGGCGCATTCGAGGCCGATACCGGACGCCGCGCCGGTAATGGCGGCGACTTTACCGCTAAGGGAAGTATTCATAGAGGAGACAGAGTGGTTCATTTTATAATCCTTTACAGAGTCTGGTTGGAACTATCGAACGCGAGGGCATCGCGTTCGACGCTGGAGACGAAAACTTGTTAAGGTATTGAATATGAGCGTCATTTTTTTGATGTTCGCTGGCGTATTCACGCTGAATGCGTTAATACTTCGGGAAGTAAAATGGAAGCTCAATCGATGAAGCTAATGTTGCGCTAGCTTCATCGATTGAGCAAGTGGGGAAATTAACAGCGAAATGATTTTGTGACGCAAGTTGGGAAAATGAAGAAAATCACGATTTACGACCTGGCGGAACTGTCCGGCGTTTCGGCGAGCGCGGTGAGCGCTATCCTCAACGGCAACTGGAAAAAGCGCCGCATCAGCGCGAAGCTTGCCGAAAAGGTGACGCGGATTGCCGAGGAGCAGGGCTATGCGATTAACCGCCAGGCCAGCATGCTGCGCAGCAAAAAATCGCGCGTCATCGGTATGATTATCCCCAAATACGATAACCGCTATTTCGGTTCGGTGGCGGAGCGCTTTGAGGAGATGGCCCGCGAGCGCGGCCTGCTGCCGATTATCACCTGTACGCGCCGGAGGCCGGAGCTGGAGATCGAAGCGGTAAAAGCGATGCTCTCCTGGCAGGTTGACTGGGTGGTAGCCACCGGGGCAACCAATCCGGACAAAATTACCGCCCTGTGCCAGCAGGCAGGCGTGCCCACGGTCAATCTCGACCTGCCGGGCTCTGTCGCCCCGTCGGTGATATCGGATAACTACGGCGGCGCGAAGGCGCTGACCCACAAAATCCTCGCCAACAGCGCTCGCCGCCGGGGAGCGCTGGCGCCGCTGACCTTTATCGGCGGGCGCAGCAGCGACCATAACACCCGCGAGCGTTTACGCGGCTTCCACGATGCGCATCGGGAGCAGGGGCTGGTCGTGCCGCAGGAAAATATCCTGGCGCCCGGCTATTCAAAAGGCAAAGTTGAGGCCTGCCTGCAGGAGCGGTTTGCTACCGCAAAGACCCCATTGCCGGGGCTATTTGTCAACTCGACAATATCGCTGGAAGGGGTGGTGCGTTGGCTGTCGCAGGCGGGACTTACCGGCAGCGAGCAGCCGCCGATGGGCTGCTTCGACTGGGACCCGTTTGTCTATCTGCTGGGGCACGATATCGACATGGTGCAGCAGGACGTGCCGGCGATGCTGGAAGCGGTGTTCACGATTATTGACGCCGGCGAGGCCGGGCAGCAGCGGATTGAAATCCCGCCGCTGTTGATGAGCAGCCGCTGATCCGGCTGCCGCCGTTAGCGCGTCAGCAGCCAGCGGGCGGTATGCTCGTCGGTCACCAGACCGTTGATCCAGCCGCCTTTAAGCGCCGCCAGAATCGCCGGGCGTTTGTACTCGCCGCACGCCACCGCGATGCGCGGGCACTGGTTCTGGCGGATATCGTAGCTGGTGATCATTCTGTTGATTTCGCTCTCCACCACGCCACCTTCGGCATCGATAAAGCGTCCCATGATCTCGCCGATGCCGCCGCGTGCGGTCAGCTCATCCATCTGCGCCTGATTGATAAAGCCATCTTTGAAGATGGGGCTTTGGGTACCTAATGGCCCAATGCCGACAAAAATAACGTCCGCCCGGCGGGCGACGGCGGAAACGCTGCGAAACAGCCGGCTGGTACACCACATGTCGTACTCGTCCTGGGTCTGCGCGTAGCGCGGCGCGGGCCACTGATAGTACTTGGCCTTAATTTTGCTGGTCAGCAGCAGCGGGACGTCATCGTAATAGTTACATTGACCGTCGGCGTCCATGGCGCTGATCAGGGCGACGCAGCGGGTGTTCAGACTGTCGAAGTCGATGCGCTGCAGCGCTTTTTTCAGGGTCAGGCCGGAACCCAGGCCGATGATTTTCTCTTTATCATCCTGCAGATAGCGGGCCATCAGCTGATAGCAGCCGAAGGAGACGCTATCCAGGGTGCTTTCTTCGTTAAAGGCGGGGACGATATTGCACTCGATAAGCCGGTACTTCTCCTGCAGCAGCTGCGCATAGTCGAGGCAGTTCGCCACCGGGTGGTGCAGGCTAATCGACACAATCCCTTCTTCTTTCGCGGCGGCGATCAGCCGCTGTACCACTGGCCGCGACGTGCCAAGCTGGCTGGCGATCTCGCTCTGATTCTGCCCGGCGATGTAGTACATCCACGCGGCGCGGACCTTTTGATCCAGCCGGATATCATCTTCTTTGCTCATGCTTTCCTGCCCTAAGTGTCGGGCCGCGGCGATAATTTCGCCCGGCGAATACCCGCATTCTCGCCGTGGTCGGGAAAACTGGCAAGCTTTTGCTCTTTTCTGGTCAATTGTAATTTTATTGGGTAATTGTTCTTTTGTGATCTGTGGCTCTTATTTTGGTCAATTGATCATTTACAGTGAGGCCATCAACTCAAGGAGAGCGGAACATGAACAATCAATTCACATGGCTTCACATTGGTCTGGGTTCTTTTCATCGCGCGCATCAGGCGTGGTATCTGCATCGTCTGATCGCTTCCGGAGATAAACGCTGGCACATCGCGGCGGGGAATATCCGCAACGACGCCGAACAGGTGGTTCAGGCGCTGGCGGCGCAGGGCGGGCGCTATGTGCTGGAAACCGTCAGCCCGGAAGGGGAACGTGAATATGAAGAGATCACCTCCATTCAGAAACTGCTGCCGTGGCAGGCCGGGCTGCAGCCGCTGATTAACGAAGGGGCAAACCCGCAGACCAAAGTCATCGCCTTCACCGTGACGGAAGGTGGCTACTACCTGAATACCCGCCATAAGCTGGAAACCAGCAACCCCGATTTGCAGGCCGATCTGGCAGGGGAGTGCAAAACGATTTACGGCACTATCGCGCGGATTCTGGAAAAGCGTATGGCGGACAACGCCGGGCCGCTGACTCTGCTGAACTGCGATAACGTGCGCCATAACGGCGAACGCTTCCACGACGGTATGGTTGAGTTCCTGCAGCTAACCGGCAAGCAGGCGGTGATTGACTGGATGGCCGCCAACACCACCTGTCCGAACACCATGGTCGACCGCATCACCCCGCGCCCGGCGGCGGACCTGCCCGCGCGCATCAAAGCGCAGACCGGCATTGACGATAAAGCGCCGGTGATGGGCGAGACCTTTATCCAGTGGGTGGTGGAAAACAACTTCCGCGATGAACGCCCGAACCTGGAAGCGGTCGGGGTTGAGATGGTGGCGTCGGTGATTCCTTACGAAGAGGCGAAAATTCGCATTCTGAACTCGTCGCACAGCTGCATTGCGTGGGCGGGAACGTTAATTGGCCAGCAGTACATTCATGAAAGCACGCTAACGGATTTCATCTACGCCATTGCCGACCGCTACGTTACGGAAGATGTGATCCCATGCCTCGGCGATAATGGCATTGACCTGCCGGCCTATCGCGACGTGGTGCTCAAACGCTTTACCAACCCATATATCCAGGACACCAACCAGCGCGTCGCCGCCGATGGCTTCTCGAAAATTCCGGCGATGATCGCCCCAACCCTGCAGGAGTGCTACCAGCGCGGCGTTCGCCCGCAAGCCACCGCCATGCTGCCCGCGCTGTTCTTCGTCTTTATGGAGCAGTGGCACAAGGGCACCCTGCCGTATGAGTACCAGGACGGCATCCTCGACGCCGAGGGGGTGCATCAGATGTTTGAAGCCAACGATCCGCTGGCCCTTTACGCCCGCGATAAAGCGCTGTTTGGCGAACTGGCCGAAAACGCCGATTTCCTCGCGCTGATGCGCGAAAAAGTGGCGGCCGTTTATACGCTGATTAACTAAGAGGTGGCTATGTATCTGGGTATCGATCTCGGCACATCGGAAGTCAAAGCGCTGGTCATTGATGAGAACAATGAGGTTATCGCCAGCCATAGCGCGCCGCTGAGCATTCAGCGGCCCCATCCGCACTGGTCAGAACAGTCGCCGCAGTCATGGTGGGAGGCGACGGAGTATCTGATGACCACGCTGCGGGAAAAATGCGCCCAGCACTGGCCGGCCATTAAGGCCATTGGCCTTTCCGGGCAGATGCACGGCGCGGTTCTGCTGGATGCCGACGGGGAGGTGATTCGCCCGGCAATCCTGTGGAACGACACCCGCTGCGCCGCGGAGTGCGCGGAGCTGGAAGAGATGGCGCCGGAGCTGCATCAGGTGGCGGGAAACCTGGCGATGCCCGGCTTTACCGCGCCGAAGCTGCTGTGGGTGCGTCGCCATGAGCCGGAAAACTTTCAGCGCACCGCCACGGTGCTGCTGCCGAAGGATTATCTGCGCTACCGGATGACCGGTAAAAAAGTCTCCGATATGTCCGACGCCGCCGGGACGCTGTGGCTGGACGTGGCGAAGCGCGACTGGTCCGACGCTCTGCTGGATAAATGCGGCCTGGCGCGCAGCCAGATGCCGACCCTGGTTGAAGGCTGCGAGGTCTCCTCTACCCTTGACCCGCAGGTGGCCGAACGCTGGGGGCTGAACGCCTCGGTAGCGGTAGCCGGAGGCGGCGGCGATAACGCGGTCAGCGCCATAGGCGTCGGCGCGGTTTCGCCCGGGGATGCGTTCATTTCGCTTGGCACCTCCGGGGTGCTGTTTGTGGTGACCGACGCCTATCGTCCGGCTCCGCAGTCGGCGGTCCATGCGTTTTGTCACGTGCTGCCGAATTTGTGGCATCAGATGAGCGTGATGCTCAGCGCCGCCAGCTGTTTGCAGTGGTTCTGCCGCCTGACCGGCACCACGGAAGTGGCGCTGCTGGAGGAGATTGCCGAACTTAGCGAAGAGGAGAAGTCCCACGCGCCGTTCTTCTTACCCTATCTCTCCGGCGAACGTACGCCGCACAACGATCCTGACGCGCGCGGCATGTTCTGGGGCATGACCCACTCCAGCCTGCGCGCCCAGCTCGGCTACGCGGTGCTGGAAGGGGTGAGCTTCGGCATCAGCGACGGTTTGCAGGTACTGAAAGAGAGCGGTACGCAGATCGAACAATGTTCGCTGGTTGGCGGCGGCGCCCGCAGCCCGTTCTGGGCGCAGCTGTTGGCCGATATCCTCGATATGCCGGTGGTGACCCACAAAGGCGGTGAGACCGGCGGCGCGCTGGGCGCGGCGCGGCTGGCCTGCCTGGCGGCGGGCAAACCGATTACCGAAGTCTGTGAAAAACCGGAGATCTGGCAGACCTGGCGCGCGGACCCGGTACGCCATCAAACCCTGATGCGGCGCTATGCGCAGTTTAAGGCCCTGTATTTCAACGATCTGAACTATCGGCAGCATTAATTTTTATCACCATAACCGCTCCGGTGAACTGACCGGAGCGGCCTCCTGTACCCTAAAAACGAGGTCATTATGTCCATCAATAATAAACAGTGGCTCGGTTTACCCCTGAACCTGCTCTGGGGATACATCGCCATTGCCGTATTTATGACCGGCGACGGTTTTGAACTGGCATTCCTGTCGCACTACATCAAAGAGCTCGGGTTCTCCCCGGCGCAGGCATCGTTCGCCTTTACCCTCTACGGCCTGGCCGCCGCGCTGTCGGCGTGGATCTCCGGCGTGGTGGCGGAAATCATCACGCCGCTGAAGACCATGATGATTGGCTTCGTGCTGTGGTGCGTGTTCCACGTGCTGTTCCTCGTTTTCGGCCTTGGTCACGCGAACTATGCCCTGATCCTGGTTTTCTACGGCATCCGCGGCTTCGCGTATCCGCTGTTCCTTTACTCGTTTATCGTCGCCATTATCCACAACGTGAAAAGCGATAACGCCAGCTCGGCGATCGGCTGGTTCTGGGCGGTTTACTCGATCGGCATCGGCGTGTTCGGCAGCTATATTCCGAGCTTTACCATCCCGCATATCGGCGAGCTGGGGACATTGTGGCTGGCGCTGGCTTTCTGCGTCACCGGCGGCATCATTGCGCTGGCTTCCCTGCGCCATATTAAAACGCCGCACCATATGCAGAACCTGACCACCCGCGAGAAGTTTGCCGAACTGGGCCGCGCGGCGACGCTGCTCTATACCAACCGCAATATTCTGCTGTCGAGCATGGTGCGAATTATCAACACCCTGTCGCTGTTCGGCTTTGCGGTGATTATGCCGATGATGTTCGTCGATGAGCTGGGCTTTACTACCTCGGAATGGCTGCAGGTGTGGGCGGTCTTCTTCTTCACCACCATTTTTTCGAACGTGCTGTGGGGCATTCTGGGCGAAAAACTGGGCTGGATGAAGGTGGTGCGCTGGTTCGGCTGCATCGGCATGGCGCTCTCCAGCCTGGCGTTTTATTACATTCCGCAGCACTTCGGACATAACTTCGCGATGGCGCTGCTTCCGGCTATCGCTCTGGGGATCTTTGTCGCCGCGTTCGTACCGCTGGCGGCCGTTTTCCCGGCGCTGGAGCCGAAGCACAAAGGCGCGGCCATTTCGGTATATAACCTGTCGGCGGGGATGTCGAACTTTCTCGCGCCGGCCATTGCGGTGATTTTGCTCCCGTTCTTCAGCACCATCGGGGTGGTGATCGCCTATACCGCGCTGTACGTGGCGGCTTTTTTCCTCTGTGCGTTTATTCGCGTGGAGCAGCCGGGTTTTACCCACAAGGAAGCGCCGGCCAGCGAGCAGGTGGAGTTCTCTTAAGGTGATGCGGCCGGCATGCCAGGCATGCCGGCCTTAATGAGGTGGATGATGAGTATTCAGGCAGTGATTTTTGACATGGATGGCGTAATTATTGATTCCGAAGCCCTGTGGCGGCAGGCGCAAATCGACGCCCTCGCGCAGTGGGGGGCAGCGGCGAGCGTCGAGGAGTGCGAAACCCTGACCAAAGGCAAACGCCTCGACGATATTGCCCGCACCTGGTGCCGCTATTGCCAGCTTGAGCTTGCCCCGCAGCGGCTTGAGGCCGCGATATTGCAGCGTATTACCGGCCTGATCGCCGCCGAAGGCGAGCCGATGCGCGGCGTGCATGAGGCGTTACGCTATTTTCGCCATACCGGTTATAAAATTGCCCTCGCCACCTCCTCGTCCCGGCAGGTTATCGCCGCCGTGCTGAACAAGCTCTCGCTCTGGCACTATTTTGATGTGATTTGCAGCGCGGACGATGAAGCGCAGGGCAAGCCGCATCCGGCGGTGTATCTGACGACGTTGGATAAGCTGAATCTCGACGCCAGCCGGTGCCTGGTGATCGAAGACAGCTTCAACGGCTTTAGCGCCGCCCGGGCGGCGGGGATTGCCACGATAGTGATTGCCGAAGATAGCCAGCACGCGCGTTTTCAGGGCGCCGCTGGCCGCTATCGGGCGCTGCCTGAACTGCTGGAAGCCCTTACCGCCGAGGCGGAGGCGGTCGAATAACTCACCCTTTCGTGAGCGCAGAAAATCCCGGGATGTACACGGTCGGTTACTCTCTTTTCTGCGCTCACGCCCCCCTTTTTCACCATGCCGATCCGCCTCACATTTCGCTTATCTTTTGTGAAAACAGTCACGCCTTGTTGTGCCAATGCCCAAATTTATTGCCTTGCTTAGCGGTGTTTGTCCGAGGCACTGCTGCGTAATTGTGCTTAGATTAGATATTGAAACATATTTTCAATAATGTGAAACCACTTTGCCGATTTGCTTCTATCGATCGGATTTGGCCGTGATAAGGACCGAGCATGAAAATTGAATCTGTAAATGTCACCGTTTTCCAGTATCCCACGCGTCGGGTTTCCGACAGCGCCGGGCACTCCCATCCGGGGGCTGAAAGCATGGCCAAAATGGCGATGCTGACCATCACCGCCGATGATGGCGCGCAGGGCTTTTCGTTTGCGCCTCCGGAAGTGGTGCGCCCGTTCGTGGTGAATACCTTTTTCCGCAAGGTGCTGGTGGGGCAGGACCCGTTTAACCGCGAGCGTATCTGGCAGGATCTTAACCACTGGCAGCGCGGCAGCGCTCACCAGCTGACCGAGCGCGCGCTGTCGTTTATTGAACAGGCGCTGTGGGACCTGATAGGCCGCAGCCTCAAGATGCCGGTTTACAAGCTGCTCGGCGGCTATCGCGACACCGTCCCGGCCTACGGCAGTACGATGTGCGGCGACGATCTGCCGGGCGGTCTGTCGACCCCGGAGGAGTATGCCGCCTTTGCCGAAAAGCTGGTCGCCCGCGGCTACAAGGCCATCAAGCTGCACACCTGGATGCCGCCAATCTCTTTTGCGCCCAATCCCAAAATGGACATTAAAGCCTGCGCGGCGGTGCGCGAAGCGGTGGGGCCGGATATTGACCTGATGATTGACGGCTATCACTGGTACAGCCGCGCCGAGGCGCTGTGGATCGGCAAAGAGCTGGAAAAACTCAACTTCGCCTGGTTTGAGGAGCCGATGGAGGAGGATTCGATGTCCTCCTACGCGTGGCTGGCGGAAAATCTGTCGATCCCCATCGTCGGGCCGGAGAGCTTCGGCGGCAAGCACCGCATGCGCGCCGAATGGGTGAAAGCCGGAGCCTGCGACATTCTGCGCGCCGGCGCTAACGGCGTGGGCGGTATTACCCCGACCATGAAGGTCGCGGCGCTGGCGGAATCTTTCGGCATGGATTGCGAAGTCCACGGCAACGGCGCGGCAAGCCTGGCGGTGGTCGGGGCGATCCGCAACTGCCGCTGGTACGAGCGCGGCCTGCTGCATCCGTTCCTCGACTACGATGAACCGGCGGCTTATCTCAATAGCATTGTTGACCCGATGGATGACCAGGGCTTTGTGCATCTGTCACAACGTCCGGGCCTCGGCGAAGACAT
Organism: Klebsiella sp. GN_Kp190; assembly: GCF_040061795.1. NCBI lineage: Bacteria > Pseudomonadati > Pseudomonadota > Gammaproteobacteria > Enterobacterales > Enterobacteriaceae > Klebsiella > Klebsiella sp. GN_Kp190. The sequence continues at coordinate 135,925 of NZ_JBEAFN010000030.1, read as the reverse complement.
TAATTTTGCGTATATCGAAGCCAATACCGTTAGCCACGACTGATTCAAAAAAATAAATGCCCGATGGCGCTGCGCTTATCGGGCCTGCGGCCCGGTAGACCGGATAAGGCGAAAATGCCGTCATCCGGCAACATGTACCCTACAGTACAGGCAAACAGAGATATGAAAAAAACCTCCCGACTGGCAGCGTGCTTACTCGCGCTCGCCGTGTCGATGGGGAGCGGGGCGACGATGGCGAAAACGCCGCCCGACCAGCTCATCATCGGTATGAATATGAATAACCTGCTCACCCTGGACCCGGCGGCGATGACCGGTAATGAAGTGGTGGGGATCGTGGTCAACCTCTACGACTCGCTGGTGGAGCTTGACCCTGAGCAGCTCACCAACGTTAAGCCCGCGCTGGCGAAATCCTGGGATATCAGCCCCGACGGCAAAACCCTGACCTTTCATCTGCGCGACGACGTGAAATTTCACTCCGGCAACCCGCTGACCGCCGCCGACGTTGTGTGGTCGATGCGGCGCATCCTGCACCTCAACCTGGCGCAGGCCTCGGTATGGAAATCCTACGGTTTCAGTCAGAAAAACATCGACAGCCAGGTCAGCGCGCCGGACCGCTTCACGGTGCAAATCGAGTTACCCAAAGATAACGATCCGCAGCTGGTGATTTACTCGCTGGCGGCGCTGGGCAACCTCGGAGTGCTCGACAGCAAAACGGTGCAAAGCCACCAGCAGGATAACGACTGGGGTAACCGCTGGCTGACCACCCATGAAGCCGGCTCCGGGCCGTTCACGCTGGAAACCTGGCAGGCGAAAGATGTGCTGCGCATGAAGCGCAATCCTGACTACTGGCGCGGCGAGGCGAAAATGAGCCGCGTGGTGCTGCGCCATTTCCAGGAGTCGCAAACCCTGCGCCTGATGATCGAAAAAGGCGACCTCGATATTGCCAACAATATGGCGGTTTCCGACATCAACGCCCTGCGCAGCGACCCCCAGCTGACCGTCGATGCGGTGCAGCGCGGCACCATGTACTACGTGGCGATGAGCATGAAAGAGGCGCACTTCGCCCATCCGAAAGTGCGTGAAGCGGTGCGCTATCTGATTGACTACCAGGGCATCAATAAAGCGCTGATGCCGGGCTACGGGGTGCTGCACCAGCGGCCGATTAAGGCGGGCATGCCGTCAACGCTGCCCGACCCGGGCTATAAGCTGGACGTGGCGCGGGCGAAAAAGCTGCTGGCGGAAGCAGGCTATCCCAACGGCTTTGATACCACGCTGCGGGTCCTCTCGGATCAGCCGTTCCTGAACATTGCTATCGCCGTGCAGTCGACGCTGATGCAGGCGGGGATTAACGCCAAAATTATCACCGGCACCGGTAACCAGATCTACGGCGCGATGCGCGAGCGTAAATTTGACCTGCTGGTAGGACGCGGCGGCAGCGGAATGGAGCCGCACCCGCACTCCAGCCTGCGCGCGCTGGTCTATAACCCGGATAACAGCGATGAGGCGCGCCTGACCAACTTCCAGGGCTGGCGCACCGGCTTTTACGACCCACAGCTCAACGCGATGATTGACCGCGCCCTGCTGGAACGCGATCCGCAAAAACAGGTGGCCGACTACCAGGCCATCCAGACGCGCTACGACCAGCTGGTCCCGGCCCTCATTCCGCTTTCGCAGATGGTCGATTCCGTGGTGGTGCGTAACGAGGTGCGGCAGTATCAGCCGCACCCCTCTGCCACCACTTTTCTGCGTGACGTCGATAAAGTCCGCGAAGGAGAGAAAGGATGAGTATCGCAATCCTTGCGCCCGGCTCACGCGGCCGGCGCTTATCAAAACGGCTGCTGCAGGTGGTGATTACGCTGTTCGGCCTGCTGTTGTTGACCTTCACTATTGGCCGCGTCATGCCCATCGACCCGGTGCTGGCGATTGTTGGCCCGGACGCTGACCAGAGTACCTACCAGCAGGTTTACCATCAGCTGGGGTTTGATAAATCGCTGACCACCCAGTTTGGCATCTATTTCGTCAACCTGCTGCACGGCGATCTGGGCAACGCGCTGCTGACCGGGAAACCGGTGGTGGACGACATTATCCGCGTCTTCCCGGCAACCATGGAGCTGGCGACGATGGCGATTCTCGTCGGCGCGGGCCTCGGTATTCCGCTGGGCGTGCTGGCGGCGGCGCGGCGCAATAGCGTCTCCGATTATGTCGTGCGCATTATCAGCCTGGCGGGCTACTCGACGCCGATTTTCTGGGTCGGGATGATGGGGCTTTTAGTCTTCTACGCCTGGCTCGGCTGGGTGGGCGGCGCCGGACGGGTGGACCTTGGTCTGGACGGTATGGTGCCGCGCCGCACGGGGCTGATGACCGTTGATGCGCTGCTGGCGGGCAACGGTCAGGTCTTCTGGAACGCAATTAATCACCTGATTCTGCCCGCCTCGCTGCTCGGCTTTCACTCGCTGGCCTACATCAGCCGCATGACCCGCAGCTTTATGCTGGCCCAGCTGTCGCAGGAGTTCATTATTACCGCGCGGGTGAAGGGGCTGACCGAGCGTCAGGTCATCTGGAACCATGCGTTTCGCAATATCCTCGTACAGCTGCTGACGGTGGTGGCGCTGGCCTACGGCGCGCTGCTGGAAGGCGCGGTGCTGATTGAAACCGTCTTCTCCTGGCCGGGTTTCGGCTCCTACCTCACCGGTAGCCTGCTGCTGGGCGATATGAATGCGGTAATGGGCTGCGTGCTGCTGGTGGGGGCGATCTTCGTGATGCTCAACCTGCTCTCCGACATGCTGTATCAATTCTTTGACCCGAGGACAAAATCATGACCGTTTCTCTGGATTCGCCGCTTTCGGGCGGCACGGGTGAAGGCCGTCAGCGGCTGCAACGCGCGGCGGCGCGGGCCGTCGGGTTTATCGGCAAAATGGCGCGCAACCCGCTAACGGCCATCGGCGGCGGAATTATCTTTCTGCTGCTGGTGGTGGCGATTTTCGCGCCGCTGATTGCGCCGTATAACCCGCTGGTACAGGACCTCAACAGCGCGCTGGTCGCGCCCAACGCGCAGCACTGGTTCGGCACCGATGAGTTTGGCCGGGATATCTTTAGCCGCCTGGTGTACGGCTCGCGCATCACGCTCTATATCGTGCTGCTGGTCTCGGTGACCGTCGGTCCGCTCGGGCTGCTGCTCGGCGTCAGCGCCGGCTATTTTGGCGGTAAGGTCGATATGGTGCTGATGCGCGTCACCGATATTTTCATCTCCTTCCCGAGTCTGGTTCTGGCGCTGGCGTTTGTCGCCGCCTTAGGGCCGGGGCTGGAGCACGTGGTTATCGCCATCACGCTTACCGCCTGGCCGCCGATAGCGCGCCTGGCGCGCGCCGAAACGCTCTCTCTGCGCCAGGCCGATTTTATCTCCGCCGTGCGTCTGCAGGGCGCTTCATCGGCCCGCGTCCTCTGGCGCCATATCGTGCCGCTGTGTCTGCCCTCGGTCATTATCCGCATCACCATGAATATGGCCGGGATCATTCTGACCGCGGCCGGTCTCGGCTTTCTCGGGCTCGGCGCGCAGCCGCCGGAGCCGGAGTGGGGGGCGATGATCTCCAGCGGGCGCACTTACATGATGGAGTGCTGGTGGGTGGTTACGATTCCGGGGCTGGCGATTCTGATCAACAGCTTAGCGTTTAACTTCTTAGGAGATGGCCTACGTGACATCCTCGATCCTCGCAGCGAATAATGCTCCGCTGCTCGACGTGCGCGATCTGTGCGTCGACTTTGTTAACGGCAGCGCGGTGACCCATGCCGTGCGCGGTGTCTCCTTCCAGCTGGGGCGCGAAAAGCTGGCCATTGTCGGCGAGTCCGGTTCAGGTAAATCCACCGTTGGGCGCGCCCTGCTGCAGCTGCATCCGAAAAAGGCCCGCGTCAGCGCCAGCCGGATGCAGTTTGCCAACCTCGATCTGCTGCAACTTACTGAAGCGCAGATGCGCGGCGTGCGCGGCAAACGTATCTCCATGATTATGCAGGACCCGAAATATTCGCTTAATCCGGTGGTCTGCGTCGGTAAGCAAATCGCCGAGGCCTGGCTGACCCATCATCCGGGACGCAAAGATGAGGCAAAGGCAAAGGCGCTGGAGATGCTGGAGGTGGTGCGTATTCGCCAGCCGGAGCGCGTTTATCAGCTTTATCCGCATGAGATATCCGGCGGACAGGGGCAGCGCATCATGATTGCTATGATGCTGATTACCGACCCGGAGCTGGTGATTGCCGATGAGCCGACCTCCGCGCTGGACGTGTCGGTGCGCCTGCAGGTGCTGGGCCTGCTGGATGATCTGGTTCAGTCGCGCGGGCTGGGGCTGATTTTTATTAGCCACGACATCAACCTGGTGCGCAGCTTTTGCGACCGCGTGCTGGTGATGTACGCCGGACGGGTGGTGGAGTCTATTGCCGCCTGCGATCTCGATAACGCCCGCCATCCCTATACTCAGGGGCTGATTAACTCGCTGCCGGATATGCAGCATCGTCGCCCGATACTGCCGGTGCTGCAGCGCCAGGCCAGCTGGTTAACGGAATAAGGAGTGGATGATGATTGAAGTTCAACGTCTCAACCTCGCGTTTGGCGAAGGGGAGAAGCGTAACCAGGTGCTGTACGACGTTAATTTCCACGTTAAGCCCGGCGAGATCTACGGTCTGGTGGGGGAGTCCGGCTCCGGCAAAACCACGGTGCTGAAGTGCCTGGCGGGGCTGTTTACCCACTGGCAGGGGGAGTTAACCATAGACGGGCAGCGCTTAGGGCATGAGATTAGCCGCGAGCGCTGCCGTCAGGTGCAGATGGTATTTCAGGACCCGTACGGATCGCTGCATCCCCGTCACACCATTGGCGATATCCTTGAAGAGCCGCTGCAGATTCATCGCATTCACGATCGCGACCGGCGGATTCATGCGCTGCTGGACAAAGTGGGCCTCAATCGTGCGTTTCGCGAACGCTATCCGCATCAGCTTTCCGGTGGCCAGCGGCAGCGCGTGGCGATTGCCAGAGCGCTGATCCTTGAGCCGCAGGTGCTGCTGCTGGATGAGCCGACGTCGGCGCTGGATGTGTCGGTGCAGGCCGAGATCCTCAACCTGCTGGCAGAATTGCAGCAGGAGGCTAAACTCACTTACCTGATGGTGACCCACGATTTGGGCGTCATTGCCCATTTATGCCAGAAGGTGGCGGTAATGCAGTACGGGAAAATCCTTGAAACCCTGACGGTCGATGCGCTGGTCAACGGCGAGGCGCAAACGGCCTATACGCAGATGCTGGTTAACGCCAGCCGGCAATATACGCGCGAAATGGCGCGCGAGGTGGCGGCATACTAAGCGATATGGCGCATTGTCTCGCGGACAATGCGCCCTGTTTTTGGATAAAACTTTGAAATGATATGTATTAATAGTTATAAATATCGTCTATTAATGTAAAAGTGGTGTTTAGATCTAAAATGAAAGTATCTGTTGTATGAATGAAAATATATGGAATCATAACTTGTGTTTATTATTCATTTTGAAATAAATAACCAGATTTTCTTCAAATCTCAAAATATTCCATGCTGTAAATTCATTTAAACCTTGTTAATTGCAAGGAAAAACTGCGCATTACGCCTCCAGATCCGCTGAGTAATAGAGTAAACTCGCCTGCGAATAATCTTAAGTTATCAGCTGCGTCATAAAGGATTACCGTATTTAGAGTAGGGTACCCATGCCGCTTATCCACTTGATTACTATTCTCAGGGAACAGGATGGAAAAAACATATACGATTAATGGAATAATTACATTTATTCCTCAACGTGGTGCTCTAATACTCATTGCTGACGAGACGAAAACGGTTTCATTAAATATGCCGGCCAGCCGTTGTTTATTGCTGCTTATTCAGCAGGATGGCAAAACCGTTGCCCGCGAAACCTTTTTCGAGGAAGTGTGGATAAAGCATGGCTCCCAGGTAACCAGCAACGGTTTCTACCAGAATATTTCTCTGCTGCGCCGGGCATTTAAAGAGCTGGGCATGGAGGGCGATATTATTATTACGCTGCCGAGGGTTGGCGTCAGGCTGGATGCGACAATATCGGTGACGGAGTCTCAGCCGTGCGAGATGGAGAAGGCGCCGGAGCCACAGGTGCCCGTAGATGGGCCCGTGCACGAGGAGGTCGCGGCTGCGAGTGTGCCTGAAAAAAAGCGGTTAAGGCCGCGATGCTCTCTGTTATGGGGGCTTGCGGCGCTGCTGAGCTGTCTGGTCGGCGGTTTTGTTGCGTGGCAAACAGAATTCGACTCTTATTTGCAAACTTATTCGCCCATAATTGCTAAACTTTCGCAACAATGTCATTTCTTTGCCAATAATGATGTGGTTGATCACGTTCGTCATGTCAATTTTATCAAGCGCAGCAAATTTGAATGTGAAGAATACTCGTGGATTTATTTGACGCTTTATCCCGGGCAAGCGCGGGTGTCGGTGATTCGCTGCCGTCAGCCATTTAGTCAATGGCGTGATAATCAATGCCTCACCAAATATTACATTAAGGAGGTAGCCAATGCGCCCGCGTGAAATTAAATGGTTAATCGCTATCGTATTTATCGGGGTGCTTAGCGGAATAATGATAAAATCCTGGCAATACTGGCAGCGCAATCATTTCCAGTGCAGCGGCGAGATGCGGCTAATTAACGCAGGCTACCAGGGCGATATTTCCTTACGCTACGTATTTGATAGCAGCCGCGGGCTGGCGATGGTCCGGGGGGAAATTACGCCGCCGCAGGGCGCTGCGTTTACCATTAATCAGAACATCTGGTTTAGCTTTACCCGCGACGGCCAGCACTACTTCCTGCGTTCGGAAACCGTCTCAGCCAGCATCGGCGAGACCGAGCAGGAGGAGCATGTAAAGCGTATCCTGCCAGCGTTTTTCCTCCAGCCGCAGGTGCCGTTTTACCTTAACATCCAGCGGCTCAACGAACGTACCCGGCTGCTGTATACCAGCCGGGCGCCGTCTTTGCTTTGCGAAACCTGATTAACGTAGCAGCGGGCAGTCCGGCGGCAGTCGGCAGCGTAGCGCGGCCGGTAACAGCTCCATACGGAAGGTTTTGCCGGTTAGCGGTTCACCATCGAGATTAAACGTCATCTCGTGGGGAGCGGTGATCTCGAACCACGATGAGACGCCGTCGATAATATTCGGCGAGGTTTCCGGATTGGCCAGGGTGCTGAACAGCGCGGGGATTAGCTCTTCGCCGGTGAAAATGCGCAGATGCAGCAGGCCGTCGTTGATTAACGCTTCCGGGCACAGCTGCTGGCCGCCGCCGGCCTGGCGCCCGTTGCCGATGCCGATGACCAGCGCGTCGCCATGCCAGTGAAAGTTCTCGCCGCGGATTTCGCAGCGGTCCGGCTTAAGCGTATCCATGCGCATCAGGCCGTGGATTAAATAAGAGACGCCGCCCAGCGCGGCCTTGAGCTTCTCCGGGGTTTCGGTCGTGATTCGGGTGCCGAAACCGCCGGTGGCCATATTAATAAAACCGGTCTTATCGTTAACCCGTGCAACATCTATCGCCACATCGCGGCCAACGATGGCCAGCTTCAGGGCGCTGGCCAGATCCTGAGGGATGCCGACGCTGGTGGCGAAGTCGTTCGCCGTGCCCAGCGGTAAAATCCCCAGCGCCAGATTGCCTTCGCGCTCCACCAGCGCCGTCGCCACCTCATTGATGGTGCCATCGCCGCCGCCGGCAATCACCGTTTCGACGTTCAGCGTCAGGGCTTCATCGATAAACCGAACGGCATCGCCCTTTTCCCAGGTGACGCGGACGTGAATGTCGATACCTTCGTCGCGTAACAGTTTAACCGCCTCTCGCAGGGACGGTTCATTGGCGCCTTTACCATTCAGAATCAGTAAGCTGGCTGGAAACGTGGACATTATCAGGGGACCTTTGTTGCTCAATGATGCATAAAGTGTACCGCATGCGGAAAGGGAAGACCGGGAGAGAGATAAAAAAATAAGCCCGCGTAAGGGAGATTACGCAGGCTAAGGAGGTGGTTCCTGGTACAGCTAGCATTTATGGGTTATGTTTTTCAGCGAAATGGATGATATCTGCTTTGAACGAACCGGTATGTGATCCGTTTCTAATATCTTTACATCGTGAAAAAATAACCCAAATTAACTAGTTACTGTGCGGGTTTCGGGTCGTCTGACCAGTAAAATTACGCATCAGCAGCGCATACTGCAGCGCCATATCTTCCGGAACAGGCAACCATACTGTGTGGCCATCGCCCGGCGCGACCGGCATGCGTTCGCCTTTGCCGTTTTCCATATGCTCGAGGGTAAAGTTAACGTTGCCCTGCGGGGTCATCAGCTCAAGGCTGTCGCCGACGGAAAATTTGTTTTTCACTGCCACCGCCGCCAGCTGGCCGTTGCGCTCGCCGGTAAATTCGCCGACAAACTGCTGGCGTTCGGAAACGGAGTAGCCGTGCTCGTAGTTCTGGTAGTCGTCGTGCGTATGGCGACGCAGGAAGCCTTCGGTATAGCCACGGTGCGCGAGGTTTTCCAGGGTATCCAGCAGGGAGGTGTCGAACGGTTTGCCAGCGGCAGCATCGTCAATAGCCTTGCGGTAGACCTGAGCGGTACGGGCGCAATAGTAATGTGATTTGGTGCGGCCTTCGATTTTCAGCGAGTGAACGCCCATCTGGGTCAGGCGCTCAACGTGGGCAATCGCGCGCAGATCTTTCGAGTTCATGATGTAGGTGCCGTGTTCGTCTTCGAAAGCGGTCATGTATTCGCCCGGACGTTTGGCCTCTTCAATCATAAACACCTGATCAGTCGGCGCGCCGATGCCCAGCGTCGGCTCGACGTTCTGCACCGGGATCGGTTCGTGCTTATGCACGATATTACCGACGTCGTCTTCTTTACCTTCCTGCACGTTATACTCCCAGCGGCAGGCGTTGGTGCAGGTCCCCTGGTTTGGGTCGCGTTTGTTGATATAGCCAGAGAGCAGGCAGCGGCCGGAGTAGGCCATGCACAGCGCGCCGTGGACGAAAATTTCGATCTCCATTTCCGGCACCTGGCTGCGAATTTCGGCGATTTCATCCAGCGACAGCTCGCGGGAGAGAATAACGCGGGTGAGTCCCATTTGCTGCCAGAACTTGACCGTCGCCCAGTTGACGGCGTTGGCCTGTACCGACAGGTGAATATCCATATGCGGGAAATTTTCGCGCACCAGCATGATCAACCCCGGGTCGGACATGATCAGCGCGTCCGGCCCCATTTCCACCACCGGCTTCAGATCGCGAATAAACGTTTTTAGCTTGGCGTTATGCGGGGCAATGTTGACCACCACATAGAATTTTTTACCCAGCGCGTGGGCTTCGTTGATGCCGAGCTGCAGATTTTCGTGATTGAATTCGTTATTACGCACGCGCAGGGAGTAGCGCGGTTGGCCCGCGTAAACGGCATCTGCGCCATAAGCGAAAGCGTAACGCATATTTTTCAGCGTTCCCGCCGGGGAAAGGAGTTCCGGTTTAAACATGATTTTCTCGTTCTGATGACAGGTCAGATTCGCCGCACCCGGTACGGCGAGTTGGGGAGTGCCCCCACATTAAGGGCGGGCATTGTAGCGCCGTCGGGGAGGGGAGTAAACCGTCCGGCTTAATCAACACGCAGATAGCGCTCGTCGGCGTTGACGTTCATGCCAAAACCGCAGTTCATAGGCGTATCGGTCTCAGCCTCGATAGCTTCAGAGGAGAACGCCAGCGAGATATCGCAGTGAATATAATTCCCTTCCCGAAGCGCCACGACGGCATTATTGTTTGCCAGCGTGACCGCTTCGGAGAACTCCCCCATGTTGGGGCCAGCGTAGATCCCCATCAGGCCGAAATAATAGCCTTGGAAATCAACCTGATACTGCGATGGCTTTGGCAACTCTTTTACGATAATTACGTTCCACGAGGCGCGTCCGGCATAGCGCCAGTATTCTCCAGCGGCTGAAACAGGCAGCGGCATGGCAGCAAGCTTATCTTTGATAAGTCCCAGATTGTAAACCGACTTACTGTCGTTTGGCCTTATCATCAGCCAGGCGCGGGCTTTGCGCCACTCCCCTTCACGTACCCAGGTTAACGCCACGTTGTTGTAGGCCGTGGCGATGGCGCTGTCGTCAAGAGCGCAGCTTTCGCTCCATGCGGCCTGCTGTTTAAAAGCAGCGCGCGCTTTGGCGTAGTTTTTCTCTTTATAGAATTGCTCGCCCTGGCTGGCCCAGGTCGAGATTTTTGCGCAGTCAGCTTCGATTTGCTGTTCCGTGATTTCTGCTCTGGCCGTCGTCCAGAGCAAAAGCAGCCCACAAAAAGAGAAAGTGGTTATTTTTATCATTATTTATTTAATCCATTGAAAATATTCAATAATATCTTTCGCAATATAGCATGCCGTTAGGTCATTTTTTTATTATTGAGGATATTTTCAGATTATGGCGCGCAGGGAGGCGAATTCCCCGGAGGCGGCGCTTGACGCGCCTGCCCGGGCGACCCGGCCCGCAGACGGCGGTGAGCCAGTAGCCCGGCTAAGCGCAGCGCGAGCCGGGGAAAAGTCGGGCAGGGGCTAATTATGCCAGCCGGCAGGCGTCGGCTTCCCAGCGGTACCCCACGCCGTAAACGGCGCGGATAAACGACTGCTCGGCGTCCAGCGACTCCAGCTTACGCCGCAGGTTTTTGATATGGCTATCGATCGTTCGGTCGGTCACCACGCGGTAATCATCGTATAGATGATTCAGCAGTTGTTCGCGCGAGAAGACTTTACCCGGTTCCTGGGAGAGGGTTTTCAGCAGGCGGAACTCGGCGGGCGTGAGGTCCAGCAGCTTGTCGCGCCAGGAAGCCTGAAAACGACCTTCGTCGACAATCAGCGGGCTTTCCGCATCCAGCGCCTGCAGATCGCGCTGCGGTTTGCAGCGGCGAAGAATGGTCTTCACGCGGGCCACCACCTCGCGCGGGCTGTAGGGCTTACAGATATAGTCATCGGCGCCGATTTCTAACCCCAGCAGGCGGTCGATCTCCTCGATTTTGGCGGTGACCATCACCACCGGTACCTCAGAGAAACGGCGGATTTCCCGACACAGGGTCAGACCGTCGGTGCCGGGCAGCATCAGATCCAGCAGGATCAGATGCGGCGGCGTCTGGCGAACGTACGGGAGAACCCGATCGCCGTGATTAATCAGCGTCGGCGCATAGCCCGCCGCCTGAAGATAATCGATCAGCAGCTGACCCAGCTTGGGCTCATCTTCCACGATAAGAATGCGTGGCGTGTTTTCATCAACAGGTAATTCAGTCATACGTCTCTCGATAAATTACGTTCCAGAGGTAGTTCTACTTTAATGCTAACCCCGCCCAAAGGCGAATGGCCGGCACGCAAAGTACCGCCGTGGGCCGCGACAATGTTAAGGCAAATCGCCAGCCCTAAACCAGAGCCGCCGCTGGCACGATTGCGCGACCCCTCAGTACGATAAAAACGCTCGACCAACCGCTCCAGCTGTTCATCGGTGACGCCGGGGGCGCTATCGGCAAAATCGAGAACCAGCATATCCCCGCTCTGGCTGGCGCTAATCTGCAGGCCGCCGCCGCTATCGGTATAGCGCAGGCTGTTTTCCAGCAGGTTATTAAACAGCTGCATCAGGCGATCCCGGTCGCCGAAAATCGTCGCGCTTTCCGGCAGCGAAACGCCGATCGACAGCCCGCGGCTGGCGAAGCGCTCGCGAAACGCGCCGGCGGCGACCTCCAGCAGATTGATGATATCCACCGAGGTTTTCTGGTAGGAGAGGGCGCCTTCATCGGACATCGACAGCTGGTGTAAGTCATCGACCAGTTTGGTGAGGGTGGCGACTTCCGCCTGCAGGGAGGCGATGGAGTCCGGGGTAAATTTGCGGATCCCATCCTGAATCGCCTCCAGCTCGCCGCGCAGCACCGCCAGCGGCGTGCGCAGCTCGTGGGAAATATCGGCCATCAGGTCCCGGCGCATCTGCTGGTTGCGTTCCAGAGTGCTGGCCAGCTGGTTAAAATCTTTGGCCAGACGCCCCAGCTCATCGCTGCTTGTGGCGGCGACGCGGGTGGAGAAATCGCCGGCCGCCAGACGGTGCGTCCCCTCAACCAGGCGTTTAACCGGCGCGAGCAGGCCGCGCGCCAGCGGGAAGGTGGCCAGCGCCGCCAGCAGCGTGGCGAGGGCGACAATCAGCCAGCTGGTACGTTTCTGCTGGCGGTCAAAGTTGATATCGGTGTTGCGCGTCAGGCGTTCAACCGGCGAGGCGATGACCGCGCCAACCTCAACGCCGTCGACCATAATACTGCGCCGGGTACCGTCCTTCGGCACGCGTTCGCGCGGGCCCACCAGTACGCGTCCTTTTTGATCGACCACCCAGAACATGGTGCGCCAGCCGTGCGGAGGCATATCGGGGCCGGGACCGCGGTCGCCACGATCGCCGCGTGGACCGTCGAGCGGCCGGTCCGGCGCGGCGTCCGGCGGCATCTCTTCCGGGCCGGGGCCACCGTGCGGCTCATCCATCGGACCGTGGCCCATACCGCGGCCCGGCGGCGAGCGGTCATCGTTGTCGCGCTCAAAGGTTTTCAGCAGCTGGAAAATAAAGCGGTCGTTGTTGCGCAGGAACGTCCAGCTGCCGTGCTGGGCATACTGCTCGCTCAGGGCATCGCCGAGCATGGTCAGGCGCTGTTCGTTGCCGCGCTTGATATAGTCAATAAAGCCGCGTTCAAAGCTGATACGCACCGCCCAGTGCATACTGATCAGCAGCACGATGCAGGTGGCGAGGATCGCGATAAACAGCTTGCCGGTAATGCCGGGACGCCAGAACTTCAAGACTCACTCCTTTTACGGCGACGAATCACGGTATTGGTCGTGGTGTCATCCGGTACGCGGGAAAAAAGCAGCGCCGGCAGCGCGATAATCACCGCCATGCTTAAGTAGGTATAGAGAAAGACCTGATGAGCGATCGCCGCATCGGCGCTGATATGCTGCTGGCCGTAGAGACCGAGCAGCATCCCGGCGATAGTGACGCCGATACTCATCGACAGCTGCATGACCATCGACAGCAAGCTGTTGCCGCTGCTGGCCAGATCGTCGGGCAGGTCTTTCAGGGTCAGCGTATTCATTGAAGAAAAGCGGCTGGAGTTAATCATCCCCTGCAGGAACAGCACCACCGGCAGCAGCCAGTACCAGCCGGCGAGCGCAACGGCCATAAACAGCAGGCTGACCAGCGCGAGGCCAATCGTCGAGGTCACCAGTACCCGGCGATAGCCGAAGCGGTTGACCACCTGGACCACAATGCGCTTCATCCCCATGCTGCCGAGCACCATCGGGATCATCATCAGCCCGGCGTGGAACGGCGTAAAGCCGAGGCCGATCTGTAAAAACACCGGCGTCATAAACGGCAGCATGCCGCTGCCGATACGCCCGGCGAAGCTGCCGCCAAGGCCGAGAGAAAAGGTGCGGTTGGTAAACAGCTTCAGGCTAAACAGCGCGTTGCGGTTGCCGCGCGCGTGCCACAGATAGCACAGCATTGACGCCGCGCCGATGGCCACCAGCGCCGTCAGCCACAGGGGGGAGAGCCCGAGCCCTTTTTTACCGTCGAGCGCCAGGGTCAGCGTCGCCATGCCGGCGGCCAGCAGAATAAAGCCGAAGATATCAAAGCGCCGGGTTTGCAGGGTGTAGTTGGGCATCAGGCACAGCGTGGCGATGGCGCCGACGATGCCGACCGGAATGTTGATCAGGAAGATCCAGTGCCAGGAGGCGTACTCCACCAGCATCCCGCCGAGCGCCGGGCCGAGCAGCGGACCCACCTGGCCGGGCAGGGTGACGAAGGTCATCGCCGCCATGTATTGACTGCGCGGGACGATTTTCATCACCGTCAGGCGGCCAACCGGCACCATCATCGCGCCGCCGACGCCCTGCAGCACGCGGGCGAGTATCAGCTGATCGAGCGTGGCGGCCTGCGCGCAGAACAGGGAGCCGGCGGTAAACAGCACGATGGCGCTAAAAAAGATATTCCGCACCCCGACCCGATCCGCCAGCCAGCCGCTGGCGGGCAGCATCACCGCCACCGTCAGCACATAGGAGACAATAACCATATGCATATGCAGCGGGCTCTCCCCGAGGCTCTGCGCCATGGAGGGGAGGGCGGTGTTAACGATAGTGGTATCCAGCGCCTGCATAAAAAAGCCGAAGGCCACTATCCACAGCTGCCAGCGCACGCTGGAGGGAAGATCTGTCATGTTATTCGCTTACCGGTTGAGGGACTTTTCGCGAAAAACGCAGCCGCAGACGGTCGAAGAACAGATAGACCACCGGCGTGGTGTACAGGGTCAACAGCTGACTCATCACCAGGCCGCCGACAATGGTAATCCCCAGCGGCTGGCGCAGCTCGGAGCCATCGCCGCCGGAGATAACCAGCGGCAGCGCGCCGAACAGCGCCGCCAGGGTGGTCATCATTATCGGCCGGAAGCGCAGCAGACAGGCCTGGAAGATCGCCTCTTCCGGCGGCAGGTTGCCGTTGCGCTGCGCCTCAAGGGCGAAATCGACCATCATGATGGCGTTTTTCTTCACGATGCCAATTAATAGCATAATCCCGATAAGCGCGATTAGGCTGAACGGGGCATCGAAAAGCTCCAGCGCCAGCAGCGCGCCGACGCCGGCGGACGGAATGGTCGACAGAATGGTCAGCGGATGAACGTAGCTCTCATAGAGGATCCCCAGCACTATGTAGACCGTGGCGATGGCCGCCAGAATCAGGATCACCTGCGAGTTCATGGTCTCCTGGAACACCTGCGCGGTCCCGGCGAACGACCCGCGGACGCTGGACGGCACGCCAATCTGGGTCATCGCCCGGTTGATGGCGTCGCTGGCTTCCGACAACGACTTGCCGGTAGGCAGGTTAAAGGAGATGGTCGACGCCGCCGACAGCCCCTGGTGGTTCACCGACAGCGGCGCGTTAGCCGGCTGCCATTTGGCGAAATAGGAGAGCGGAATCGGCTTGTCTTCGCTGTTGATCACAAACATCTTATCGAGGGCGCTGACGTCCTGGGTGTAGACCGGGTCGACCTGCATCACCACTTTATACTGGTTCAGCGGCTGGTAGATGGTTGAGATCTGCCGCTGACCGAAGGCGTTGTTCAGCAGATTGTTGGCGTCCTGCACGCTGATGCCGAGCCGCGACATGGTATCGCGATCGTAGATCAGATCCATCTCCGCGCCGTTATTCTGGCTGTCGGAGTTGACGTCCGCCAGCTCCGGCAGCGCCGCCAGCGTTTTGCGGATTTTCGGCTCCCATTCCCGCAGCGCCGCAAGGTCGTCCGACAGCAGCGTATACTGGTAGCTGGCGTTGGCCTGACGGCCGCCGACGCGGATATCCTGTACCGCCATCAGGAACAGGTTGGCCCCCGGCTCTTTGGCCAGCTTCTTCCGCAGCCGATCGATAATCTGCTGCGCCGTTTCATGGCGCTCATCGCGCGACTTGAGGGTGATAAACATCATTCCGCTGTTGACCCGCGAGCCGCCGGTAAAACCGGTGACGTTGTCCACCGCCGGATCTTCACGAATGATCTTCATAAAGTCCTCCAGCTTGCCGCGCATCGCCTGGAACGAGATGCTCTGGTCCGCCTGGATACCGCCCATCAGCACCCCGGTGTCCTGCTCCGGGAAGAAGGTTTTGGGAATTGAGATATAGAGCCAGACGCTCAGCGCGATGGTGCCAAGCAGCACCAGGCCGGTTAAGCGGCTGTGCTTCAGCACCCACTTCAGCGATTTGCCGTATCCGCCCTGAATCGCCACCAGCAGGCGGCCAACCCCGCGCTTGCGCGTCGGCTCGTGGGGCTTGCCGCTTTTCAGCAGCCAGCCGCACATCATCGGCGTCAGGGTCAGAGAGACCGCCAGCGAAATGCCAATCGCCACCGACAGGGTAACGGCGAATTCGCGCAGCAGCCTTCCCGGCAGGCCGCCCATCAGCAGCAGCGGCAGGAACACTGCCACCAGCGACAGGCTCATCGACAGCACGGTAAAACCGACTTCCCGGCTCCCCTGCAGCGCCGCCTGCAGCGGCTTCATGCCGGCTTCCAGATGGCGGGAAATATTTTCCAGCACCACGATGGCGTCATCGACCACGAAGCCGGTAGCGATGGTCAGCGCCATCAGCGACAGGTTGTTAAGGCTGAAGCCGCACAGGTACATGGCGGCAAAGGTGCCGATCAGCGAAACCGGAACCGCCACCGCCGGGATCAGCGTCGCGCGCCCCGAGCGGAGGAAGAGGAAGACCACGAGGATCACCAGCGCCACCGAGATGACCAGCGTTTGCTCCACTTCCTCCAGCGAGGCGCGGATGGTCGGCGAGCGGTCCTGGGCGATTTGCAGATCGACAGAGGCCGGGATGGTGCGCTGCAGCTCCGGCAGGCGGGCGCGAATGCTGTCCACCGTCTCGATGATATTGGCTTCCGGCAGCTTGCGGATCATCAGCAAAATCGCCGGTTTGGCGTTAGTCATCCCGGCGTTGCGCACGTCCTGCACCGAATCGGTGACGTTGGCGACGTCGCCGAGGCGCACCGCCGCGCCGTTGTTATAGTGCACGATCAGCGGCTGGTATTCGGCGGCGGTCTTCAGCTCGTCGTTGGTCGCCACCTGCCAGCGGTGGGTGGCATCTTCCAGCGCCCCCTGCGGTTTACGTACGTTGGCGTTGCTGATGGCGCTGCGCACCGCGTCCAGCGATACGCCCTGGTTAAACAGCGCCTGCGGGTTGAGGTCGACGCGCACCGCGGGCAGCGAACTGCCGCCGACGTCCACGTCGCCGACGCCGTCAATCTGGGCAATGGTCTGCGCCAGCTGGGTAGAGGCGAAGTCGTACAGTTCACCCTGGGACCAGGTATCCGAGGTGAGGGTGAGGATCATGATCGGCGCGTCTGACGGGTTGGCTTTGCGGTAGGTCGGACGGCTCGGCATGCCGCTCGGCAGCAGGCTTTGCGCGGCGTTAATCGCCGCCTGCACGTCGCGGGCCGCGCCGTTGATATCGCGGTCAAAGTTGAACTCAAGAATGATGCGCGTACTGCCGAGCGAGCTGGAGGAGGTCATCTCATTGACCCCGGCAATCCGCCCCAAAGAGCGCTCCAGCGGCGTCGCCACCGAAGAGGCCATGGTCTCCGGCGACGCGCCGGGCAGCGAGGCGCTGATCATGATGACCGGGAAATCCACCTGCGGCAGCGGCGCCACCGGCAGCAGGCGGAAACCGAGGATGCCGCACAGGGTAATGGCGAGCGAAATCAGAATCGTCGCCACCGGACGGTAAATGAAGAGGGCGAAAAACTTCACCTACGCCTCCTCCTCACGCCGCGGGAACCGGCTCTTCATATACAGCGACAGCCGGTCGAACAGCAGATAGATAACCGGAGTCGTGAACAGCGTCAGCACCTGGCTGAGCATCAGACCGCCGACCATGCCAATCCCCAGCGGACGCCGCAGCTCCGCGCCGACGCCGGTACTGAGCATCAGCGGCAGCGCGCCCAGCAGGGCGGCGAGGGTGGTCATCAGGATCGGACGGAAGCGCAGCAGGCAGGCCTGGTAGATCGCCTCGCGCGGCGGCATGCCCTGCTCGCGTTCGGCGGCCAGCGCGAAGTCGATCATCATGATGGCGTTTTTCTTGACGATGCCGATCAACAGAATGATGCCGATAATCGCGATAACGTCCAGTTCGCTCCCCGCCAGCCATAGCGCCAGCAGCGCGCCGACGCCCGCCGTCGGCAGGGTGGAGAGAATCGTTATCGGATGAATAAAGCTTTCATACAGTACCCCGAGGACGATATACATCGCCACCACCGCGGCAACCACCAGCCAGACGGTGCTGCCGAGCGCCGACTGGAAGGCCAGCGAGCTGCCCTGGAACTGGGTACGGATATCGCTCGGGAACGCCAGCGCCTGTTCAGCGCCAAGAATCGCTTCGACCGCATCGCCCAACGAATAGTTGTCCGGCACGTTAAACGAGATGGTGGTAACCGGGAACTGATCGAGATGGTTTATGGATAGCGGGGCAAAGCGCTCTTCGACGCTGGCGATGGATTTCAGCGGCACAATCCCGCCGTCGCTGCTGGTCAGGCGAATATTATCCAGCGCCGCCAGCCCCGGCGTGGCCTGGGTATCATGCTCCAGCACCACGCGGTACTGATTCGCCTGGGTATAAATGGTGGAGATTAAACGCTGACCGAAGGCGTTATACAGCGCGTTATCGACGTCCGCCATGCTGATGCCGAGACGGCTGGCGCTATCGCGGTCAACGTTGATATACGCCGCCAGGCCCTTATCCTGCCAGTCGCTGCTGACGTCGGAGAGCTGCGGCAGCGCCTGCAGCCGGGCCAGCAGCTGCGGGACCCAGTTGCTGAGCGCGTCCAGCGAGTTGGCCTGCAGGGTGAACTGGTACTGGGTGCGGCTGACGGTGGTGTCAATGGTCAGATCCTGCGTCGGCTGGAGGTAAAGCTCAATCCCGGGAATGCCGCTCACCGCGTTCTGCAGGCGGGCGATCACCGTCTGTACGCGATCGTCGCGCTCGTCCAGCGGCTTAAGGTTGATTTGCAGGCGGGCGCTGTTGAGCGCCGGGTTGGTACCGTCGACACCGACGTAGGAGGTCAGGCTTTCCACCGCCGGATCGTTGAGTATCGCCGCCGACACCTGCTGCTGGCGCTCGGCCATGTTGGCGAACGACGCCGACTGCGGCGCCTGCAGCGTCCCCTGGATAATGCCGTTGTCCTGAATCGGGAAAAAGCCCTTCGGAATAAACACCCACAGCATAATCGACAGCACCAGGGTACCGAGGGCCACGCTCAGGGTCAGCCACGGATGATTCAGCACCCGGCTCAGCCAGCGGCCATAGACGGCGATCACCCGCTCAAAGAAACGCTCGCTGGCGCGCGAGAAGCGGTTCTGCTTGCGCAGCGACTCGTGGCTCAGCATGCGGGCGCACATCATCGGCGTCAGGGTCAGCGACACCACCGCGGAAATCAGGATCGCCACCGCCAGGGTAATGGCGAACTCGCGGAACAGACGGCCCACGATATCGCCCATAAACAGCAGCGGGATCAGCACCGCAATCAGCGAGAAGGTCAGCGAGATAATGGTAAAGCCAATCTCTCCGGCCCCTTTCAGGGCGGCGGCCAGCGGCTTTTCGCCTTTCTCGATATAGCGCGAGATGTTTTCAATCACCACGATGGCGTCATCGACCACAAAGCCGGTGGCGATGGTCAGGGCCATCAGCGTCAGGTTGTTAATCGAAAAATCGAGAAATACCATCACCGCAAAGGTGCCGACCAGCGATAGCGGTACGGCGATGCCGGGAATAATCGTCGCCGGGACGTTGCGCAGAAAGACGTAGATAATCATCACCACCAGGGCGATGGCCAGCATCAGCTCGAACTGGGTATCGCTGACCGAGGCGCGGATATTGGTGGTGCGGTCGGAAAGCACCTGTACTTTAACCGATTTCGGCAGGCTTTCGGTGAGCTGCGGCAGCATCTGGCGGATGCTGTCGGCGGTCGAGATAATGTTGGCCCC
The DNA here is from genome assembly GCF_040061795.1 of Klebsiella sp. GN_Kp190. NCBI lineage: Bacteria > Pseudomonadati > Pseudomonadota > Gammaproteobacteria > Enterobacterales > Enterobacteriaceae > Klebsiella > Klebsiella sp. GN_Kp190. The sequence continues at coordinate 116,371 of NZ_JBEAFN010000030.1, read as the reverse complement.
CGGCTGGCGCTGAACGTTCATGACGATCGCCCGCTGATTGTTCGCCCATGCCCCGAGCCAGCTGTTTTCCGCGCCCTGTTCCACGGTGGCGACGTCGCCGAGGCGAATCGGCGCGCCGTTCTGATAAGCGATAATCAGCCGGCGGTAATCTTCCGCCGACTGCATCTGATCGTTGGCGGAGAGGGTCACCGCCCGCGACGGGCCGTCAAGACTCCCCTTCGCCGAGTTGACGTTGGCGCTGGTTATCGCGGTGCGCACCGTTTCGCTGGTCAGCCCGAGGGCGGCGATGGCCTGGGCGTTGAGCTTGACGCGTACCGCCGGGCGCTGGCCGCCCGCGAGGGTGACCAGCCCGACGCCGGAAACCTGGGAGATTTTCTGCGCCACGCGGGTCTCCACCATATCCTCGACCTGGGTCATCGGCACGGCGGAAGAGGTGACCGCGAGGGTCATAATCGGCGGATCGGCGGGGTTAACTTTGCTGTAGACCGGCGGGTTAGGCAGGTCAGAAGGCAGCAGGTTGGTGGCGGCGTTGATGGCTGCCTGTACTTCCTGTTCCGCGACGTCCAGCGGCAGCGTGAGCTGGAACTGGAGCGTGACCACCGACGCGCCGCCGGAGCTCTGGGAAGACATCTGCTTGAGGCCGGACATCTGGCCAAACTGGCGCTCCAGCGGGGCGGTCACCGACGAGGTCATCACGTCCGGGCTGGCGCCGGGATAGAGGGTTACCACCTGAATCGTCGGGTAGTCCACTTCCGGCAGCGCCGAAACCGGCAGGAAACGATAGCCGATAATCCCGGCCAGCATAATGGCCACCATTAACAGCGTCGTGGCGACCGGGCGCATGATAAACAGACGGGAAGGGCCACCCGTGCTGCTCGGCGGTAACACTTGCATCAGGAGCGCGCTCCTTTTTTACCGTACTCGCGGCTGGTGGCTTTTTCCGGCTCGGCGGCGGTTGCCGCATCGTGGGCTTCGACGACCTCAACTTTTGCGCCTTCGGTCAGACGGTCGATACCGTCGGTTACGACGCGATCGCCGGCGGAAAGCCCGGCGTTGATCACCACTTTCAGGCTGTCCTGAATACCCGGCGTGACGGTGTGCTTGCTGACCTTGTTCTCATCGTTCAGTACCCAGACGAAATGGCCTTCGTTACCCATTTGCAGCGCGGCGGTTGGGATCACCACCGCGTTCTGCTCGGTATCGACCAGCATACGGGCGTTGACGAACTGATTCGGGAACAGGGCATCGTCCAGGTTAGTAAAGCGCGCTTTCAGCTTGATGGTGCCGGTGGTGGCGTCAATCTGGTTATCGAGGCTCAGCAGTGAGCCTTCGCTGATTTTCTGTTTATTGGTGCGGTCCCAGGCTTCGACAGCCAGCTTTTTCCCCGCCTTTTGCGCCTGTACCACCGTGGCGATTTGGTTTTCCGGCAGCGTAAAGACCACGTCGATCGGGTGGGTTTGCGTCAGCACCACAATCCCGGTGGTGTCGCCGCTGGCGATCTGGTTGCCGATATCCACCTGTTTTAAGCCGACCCGGCCGTCGATTGGCGCGGTGATGCGGCTCCAGTCCAGCTGCAGCTGGGCGCTGGCGACGGCGGCTTCGTCCGCTTTGATCGTACCCTGGGTTTCGCTGACCAGCGACTGCTGGGTGTCCAGCTCCTGCCGGGAAACCAGATTGGTTTTGACCAGCTGCTGGTAGCGCGCCAGATCGCGACGGGCGTTGGCCAGGGTGGCCCGATCTTTCGCCAGCTGGCCTTCGGCCTGGGCGAGGGCGACTTTAAACTGGCTGGGGTCGATTTCCGCGAGCAGATCGCCCGCTTTGACCTGCTGGCCTTCGGTAAAGTGGATGGCCAGCAGCTGGCCGTCGACGCGGCTGCGGACGGTGACGGTATTCGCCGCCGTCACGGTGCCGAGGCCGGAAAGGTAGCGGGGTACCGCTTCGCTGGTGGCGGTGGCCGCCTGTACCGGCGCGAGGGCGGCGCCAAAACGACCGGGGCGTCCGCCTCCGGGCCCCTGCTGACGCGCGCCTGATGCCGTCGGCGCGCCGCTGTTTGCCGCTTCGCGACCCTGCCAGAACCAGTACGCGGCGCCCGCGACGATCGCGACCACCAGCACCGCAGCCCAACGGCTTTTATTGCTACCTTTCATTAATTTGCTATCTCATCCTGAAACGTTTCACGGAATGATACTAGTTTAGCCAGCGAACGCTGCTTAAAAATGGAGGAATTATGAAAAGACTGTCCAGATATGTCTGTAAAAAACGCTTTTCGCAGAGCCGGTTACGGTGAATAGTTAGGCGTAAAATTCGCTTAATGATTTTGCTTAGCCGGGCGATGAATCAGGTTAGTTATTGCCCGTCATCCGCTGTTTCTTAAGGGTCACAGCGGAATACGTCGAATCTGAACTGATATACAGCGTGAATAAGCGGCCCCGGAAAGTGATTCAGCCTGATTGGCGGCGGCATCTGTTTGATAATCAAATTCACTCACGATTTTGCCTTAAGCAATGCGACCACTACCAGAGGGTTCTTTATGCATTTTACCCAAGCTATCGCCCGTCTCCCGGCCGCCACCTGCGGCGCAGGACAAACTACCGCCCGGCTGGGCGCGCCGGATATCGCCGCCACCACCCGCCAGTTTCTCGCCTATGTAGAAACCCTGCTGCAGCTTGGCCTGAAGGTCACCGTACTGCCCGCGGCGGCGGATTATCCTGATGCGCACTTTGTTGAAGATACCGCGGTGGTGATGCCGGAACTGGCGGTGATCACCCATCCGGGCGCGCCGAGCCGTCAGGGCGAGGTCGATACCATTGCGCCGGTTCTGGCGGGGTTCCGTCCGCTGGCGCGGATGAGCGAGCGCGGGCATATGGACGGCGGCGACGTGCTGTTAGTGGATAAGCAGTTTTTTATCGGCCTGACGGCGCGCACCGATGAGCAGGGGATCCGCGAGTTTGCCGCCGCCGTTGAGCCGCACGGCTATCAGGTCGCGGCGATTGAAGTGAGCGCCGGTCTGCATCTGAAATCGATAGTCAACTATGTGGGCCGCAATACGCTGCTGCTGACGGAAGGCTACGTTAACCATCCGGCGTTTAGCGGCTTCAACAGCATCGTGATCCCGGAAGAGGAGGCCTACGCCGGAAATACGCTGTGGATCAACGATACCTTAATTACGCCGCAGGGCTACCCCTATACCCTGGGCGAAATCAGCAAGCTGGGAATGCCTATCGTGCAGCTCGACACCAGCGAATTTAAGAAAATGGATGGCGGCCTGACCTGCCTCTCACTGCGTTTTTAATCACCGCGCCAACACCGGGGAGATCGAAATGAAAATACGCCTTGCCGCACTACTGGCCTGCATGGCGCTCAGCGCGCCGCTGGCCGCCCAGCAGTTTGACACCATCAGCTTTGGCGTCGATGGCGGCTATCCGCCGTTTGACGTGCTGGCGCCCAGCGGTGAAATTACCGGCTTTGATATTGATATCGCCAATGCGCTGTGCACCCAGCTAAAAGCCAAATGCGTTTTCGTGAAGCAGCCGTTCGAAAGCATGATCGCCGCCCTCAACGCGCATAAGTTCGATGCCATTATCGCTTCGCTCAATATTACCGATGAGCGTAAAAAGGAAGTGGATTTCACCGACCGCTACTACCGCAGCGCGGCGCAGCTGGTGGCGCGCAAAGGCAGCCCGCTGCTGCCTGACGTCGCCAGCCTGAAAGGCAAAACCGTCGGCGTCCAGACCGGCTCCACCCATGAAGCGTTTGCGAAGGCCAACTGGGCCAATCATGGCGTGAAAATTGTCGGTTACGCTAACCAGGATAACGTCTACCTCGACCTGCTCTCCGGGCGCATCGACGCCGCGTTGCAGGATAATATCCAGGCGGCGACCGGCTTTATTGATACCCCGCGCGGGCAGAAATTCGCCTTTGCCGGTCCGGTTATCCAGGACGGCGGCATCTCCTCCGACGTGGGGATTGCGGTGAATAAAGACAACCCGGCGCTGCGCGATGCGCTGAACGGCGCCATTAAGGCAATCCGCGCCGACGGCACCTACGACGCGATCCAGAAAAAATACTTTAGCTTTGATATTTATGGCAAATAAGTCGTGAAGATGCGGGCGCGGGTGATGGCCTGCGCCCCTTTACGACCTCCGCGGAAGGCTGAATATGGTCGCAGACTATTTACCCCTGTTGTTACGCGGCGCGGCGCTTTCGCTGTGCGTGATGCTCTCTTCATTACTGGTCGCTCTGCTGCTGGGGCTGATTAACTCGCTAATTAAGCTCTTCGGCCCGCCGTGGCTGCGCCTGTTTTCCACCGCCTACACCACGCTGGTACGCGGTATCCCGGAGCTGGTGATTATGCTGCTGCTGTTTTTCGGCGGCGAGATGCTGGTGAACCTGCTGCTGGGTCTGGTGGGGCTCGGGCCGGTGCGCTTCAATACCTTTATCTCCGGCGTGCTGGCGATCGGCTTTGTTTTCGGCGCCTATTACACCGAGACCTTTCGCGGCGCCTTTCTGACCGTCGATCGCGGGCAAACCGAAGCCGCGCAGGCCTACGGGATGCGGCCGTGGACGGTGTTCCGCCGGGTGATGCTGCCGCAGATGCTGAGCTTCGCGATCCCGGGCATCAACAACAACTGGCTGGGGCTGATGAAAGCATCGGCGCTGGTGTCGATCCTGGGCCTTGAGGATATGGTATGGCTGGCCGAACAGGCCGGGCGCGCCACGCAAAAGCCGTTCCTCTTCTATTTTCTGGTCTCGCTGATTTACATGGTGATTACCGCACTCTCCAGCTGGCTGTTCAGCCGCCTGGCGAAGCGTTACGCGCTGCGCTCTTCCACGGCGGGGACGGCCTTATGAATCTGCAAACCTTTCTCGATGCGATCCCGAGCTTTTTGTGGAGCGACGGCAACGGCGCCGCCAGCGGGCTGGCGGTAACGGCGGAGCTGTTTTTGCTCTCCATCTTTCCCGGGATGGCGCTGGCGATAGCGATGGCGGTGGGGCAGGTGTACGGCCCGCGCGCGCTGGCGCTGCCCATCCGTGGTTTTACGTATTTTTTCCGCAGCACGCCGCTCTATCTCCAGCTGATGCTGATTTACTACGGCCTGTCGCAGTTCGATATCGTGCAGACGGGCTGGATGAACGACCAGCCGTTCTGGCTGCTGTTCCGCGATGCGACCTTCTGTGCCACGCTGGCGCTGGTCCTCAACACTGCCGCGTACGTCGCGGAGCTGCTGGCGGGGATGATGGTGACCTTTCCGCGCCAGGAGTGGGTCGCCGGGGAAGCCTACGGGATGGGGAAATGGCAGATTATTCGTCGTCTGGTGCTGCCTGCGACGCTCAGACGCGGGATCCCGGCGCTGAATAATGAAATGGTCTTTTTACTGCACGCCACGTCGCTGGCCAGCACCGTCACCCTGCTGGATATTACCGGCGTGGCCCGCGCGTTCTACGCCATGACCTATTCGCCGTTTATTCCGTTTCTGATGGCCGCGGCGCTGTATCTGCTCTGCACCTTTATGCTGATTTTCGCCTTTTCCCGCGCCGAGCGGCGCTGGCTGGCGTTTATCCGGCGCGGCTAGTCAGGAGCGCTTAATGGCCTGCAGTTCGGTCAGGGTGACGATTTTATCGACGTGAAACTTTTTACTGGTCAGCCAGCTATCCGCCAGCTGGCAGTAGTGCGCCATGCTGCGGCAGCCGATGCGTACCAGAAAGTCGAAGCTGCCGCTGACCAGCCAGCAGTCCAGCACTTCGGGCGTCTGGCGCATCTCCTGTTCAAACACCGGCTGCGAGCGCCCGTGGTCGGCCAGCGCGATTTGCGCCTGTACCACAAACGCGTGCTCCGGCTCGGGCAGTTCTACAATGGCGCTGTAGCCGCGAATAATGCCGTCGCGCTCGAGGCCGCGCACCCGCTCCAGGCATGGACGGGCGGTGAGGTTTACCTGCTCCGAGAGCTTCTGATAAGAAATGCGGCCATCCCGGCGCAGAATTTCAAGGATCTTATGATCGATACGGTCAAGCCGGGCTTTCTTTTCCACAACCAGGACGTCCAATGAAAATTAAACACTATACATTACCTGAACATGCACTCGGTGGGCAGCGGCAATTAAGCCATTTTCATTTCGGCGCGCCCGGCACGGGAGAGAAGGTCTATCTGCAGGCGGGGCTGCACGCCGATGAAATCCCGGGCATGCTGGTTCTGCATTATCTTAAAAGATTACTCAGCCAGGCGGAACGGCGCGGCGAACTGCGCGGCGAAATCATTCTTGTGCCGGTAGCCAACCCGCCGGGGCTGGCCCAGGTGCTGCTCAGCAGCGGTATTGGCCGTTTCGATCTGGCGAGCGGGCGCAATTTTAACCGCGATTTTCCCGATCTGGCGGCGCTGGCGCAGGCCGGTTTACCGGCGGATTTGCCCGGTACGCGCCCCGAGTATCTGCAGCGGGTGCGCGCGGCGATGCGGGAGGCGCTGGCGGCGCTTCCCGCCGTGAGCGAGGCGCAGGCCCTGCGCCACCATCTGCTGAGTCTCGCCTGCGATGCCGATCTGGTGCTCGATCTGCACTGCGATGACCAGGCGATTTTGCACCTTTACGCCGACCCGGCCTGGCAACGCGAGGCGAAAGTTCTGGCGGCTTTCCTCGGTATTGGCGCCATGCTGCTGTCGCAGGAGAGCGGGGGCAACTCGTTTGATGAAGCCTGCGGCCTGCCGTGGCAGCGTCTTTGCGCGAGGAATCCGTCGTGGCGCCAGCAGCAGCCCGGCTGCATGGCGGTGACCGTCGAGCTGCGCGGCCAGCAGGAGGTGAATCACGCCACCGCCTGCGACGACGCCGAACGTATTTACCGTTACCTGCAGTACCGCGGCGTGCTGGCGGGCGCCAGGCCCGAGGTTCCGCAGCAGGAAACGGTGATGCTGCCGTTTGCCGCCGGGGAGATTGTCACCGCGCCGGCGACCGGCATCCTGGTGCTGCTAAAACATCCCGGCGAGTGGGTCAGCGCCGACGATGTCGTCGCGGAAATCATCGATCCGCTGACCGATATGGTCAAAGCGGTGCGGCCGACATCGGGCGGCCTGATTTATGCCAGCCGTCGGGCGCCGTTTGTCACTTTAGGGGCTGAAGTGATGAAAATCGCCGGCGAGCGGCCCTTCAGCGGCGGAGGCGGACTGGCGCTGTAAGCGGCTTTTATGATATCGCTCGGCCTAAAAAGTCGTTTACCGTCTTCATGCACAGCTCGCGCTCTTCGACGTGCGGCATATGGCTCGAAGCTTCGAAAATGACCCACTCGGCGCCGGAGATATGGTCCATAAAGGGTTGTACCACTTCCGGCGTGGCTTCATCGTAGCGCCCGGAAATCAGCAGAACCGGAACCGTAATGCGCGCGAGGCGGTCGATAATCGTCCATGCTTTCATGCTGCCGATAACGTGGAATTCGGTGGGGCCATTCATGGCGTGATAAACCGTCGGGTCGGCATCCATGGCATCGAAGGTGCGCCGCACTTCCGCCGGCCAGGGATCGAGCCGACAGACGTGGCGTTGATAAAATACTGCGCTTGCCGCCTTATATTCCGCGCTGTCCAGCGTTCCTGCCGCCTCATGGTCCAGCAACGTCTGCTGGACGTCGGCGGGCAGCTGCGCCCGCAGCTTTGCCGCCCCCTGCAGCCACAGCGCCATCGATGCCGGGGAGTTGGCGATAATCAGCGCCTTTAACCCCTTTGGCTGCGTCACGGCGTGCTCCGCGCCGAGCATACCTCCCCAAGATTGGCCGAGCAGGGCGTAATTATCGGCAATATTGAGATGCAGCAGCAGGTTAGCCAGTTCGTCAAGAAACAGCGCCGGTTGCCAGAAGTCGGCGGGCTGCTGCGGTAAATGGGTTGAACGCCCGTTGCCTAACTGATCGTAGTGGATCACCGCTCGCCCGCTGAGGGCGATATCGCGGAACGCATCGACGTAATCATGCGTGCACCCCGGCCCGCCGTGGGCGACGACCAGCGGCGTGAGTCCGCTATCGATATCGCCGCAAACGCGAAACCAGGTTTGATAGTGCCGAAACGGGGCGTAACCTTCGCGGATGGTATACATGAATCATCTTTACCCTGCTAAGTGGACCGGCTTTCAGGGTAAAGGCTGGCAACCGCGGCTGAACACTAGCAAAAATGCTAGTTCTTAGCTGTCGAGCAGACGGTAGTGCAGGGCGCGGACCACCGCCTGCACGCGGTTGCTGGCGCCCAGCTTTTTGGCCGCGGTATTGAGATGCAGCGTCACCGTCGCCACCGAGCGATGCAGCTTGCGGGCGATCTCTTTGGCGGTAAGCCCCTCGGCGGACCACGCCAGGCATTCGCGCTCGCGGTTGCTCAGCTTGACGTGACGGCAGGTGAGCATAGCGCTGTCGAACAGCGGGAAGGCGGACTCCTGAAACTGCCAGGCGAGCAGCATCAGCTGCGCCAGGGTGGCGCTGATTTCCCGCTCCTGACGCTGGCCGGTATGGATGCCGGTGAGGGTCACGAACCCCCCGTTGGGGAGATGCAGGGGAACCGTCGCGCCGCAGGGCATATTGTGTTCGCGCATATAGTCGGTGACCGCGGTGGGATGATTGTCCAGCCTCCCGCGCAGCATGCTGCTGTCCGGCCGTTGATAGGACCAGACAAAAGGCGCGCAGCTCTCGAGCGCGCAGTGCTGTACCGGATCCACCTGGTAATATCCGCGCTCGCACCATAGCTGGCGCATATCTTCCGGCACGTTGAACGTTTTCAGCAGCGAGGGCGTAATCAGTTCTCCTTCCAGAGAACGCGGAACCGGCGTGTAATCGTAAATCACCGCCTCAAATCCCAACCTCCGGGTGTGCTGAAAAAGCCCGCTGAATGCGTCATCCAGGCTGGCCGCCCGCGCGCTGCCGGGGTGGTCAAACTCCAGTCGCATATAACCCCCTTCACCTAAAACGAGACCTGCGACGGGCACGATTTGTGCAAATCCGTCAGTAGCTGGCCCAAAGATATGCAATTCCGGTGCCGTTCCGGCGCGGCGCAAAACTAGTATTTTTGCTAACTGTTCAGCGTCCGGGGTTGCCGTTAGCGTTAAGACAGACCCCAACCCTCTTACCATCGACGATGAGGAATAGACCATGTGGAGCGAAATAGCGCCCGACCGGTGCCATAACATTGCGGTGGAAGGCTATAACGTCGTGGCCTATCAGTTTGGCGACGGCGATGAGACCGTTCTCTGCCTCAACGGCGGACCGGGGCTGCCCTGCGACTATCTGCGTGAAGCCCACGCTTGTCTGAAACAGCACGGCTATCGGGTGATCGCCTTTGACCAGTTGGGGACCGGAAAGTCCGACCGGCCGGATGACGCCAGCCTGTGGACGATGGCGCGCTATGTGCGTGAAGTGGAGACCGTCCGCCGGACTTTGGGCCTTGGTCAGGTGCATCTGCTTGGTCACTCGTGGGGCGGATGGCTGGCGATTGAAGTGGCATTGCACCATCCTGGCGCAATTCGCTCGCTGATTCTGGAAAACACCGTCGCCGATATGCCGCATCTGGTGCAGGAGCTGAACCGTCTGCGCGGGGCGCTGGGGCCAGAAACCGTCGCGATGATGCAGCGCTACGAAGCGCTCGGCTGGCTAGACCATCCGGCCTATCAGGCGGCGATTACGCTGCTGAATTACCGTCACGTGTGCCGTCTTGACGTCTGGCCAGAGCCGGTTACCCGCTCGCTTGGGGACTGGAATATGGGCCCGTATATCACCATGCAGGGGCCGAACGAATTCCTCTATACCGGTAATTTAAAAAACTGGAACCGCAGCGCTGAGCTGGCGTCAATCCGCGTGCCCTGTTTGATCACCAGCGGCCAGCACGATGAACTGACGCCCGCCTGCGCCCTGAAAATGAAGCAGGGGCTGGCGAACGCTGAAATAGCCATTTTTGCCAACAGCAGCCATATGCCGTTTTACGAAGAGCCGCAGGCTTACTACCCGGTGCTGCTCGATTTTCTGGCGCGCCAGCGCGACGCGGGAGGCTGTTAATGCATCGTTACCGCTTTCTGCTTTTTCGCCCGCTACAGCTGCTGCCGGTTCTGCTGGGTATCAGCCTGATCACCTTCATGATGGTGCGCGCGATCCCCGGCGATCCGGCGCGTATTCTGCTGGGGGTGCGCAGCACGCCGGCGGCGCTGGCCCGCATTCGCGCGCAGTTTGCCCTTGATGAACCGCTGTGGGTTCAGTACGGCTATTTTCTGCGCAACCTGCTGCAGGGCGAGCTGGGGAAGTCGATTGTATACCGGGTGGATACCCTGAAGCTGATTGCCTCGCGGCTGGAACCGACGCTGTGGCTGGTGCTCGGCAGCGTTCTGCTGGCGGTAGCGTTGACGGTGCCGCTGGCGGCGATAGCCGCACGCCAGCGCGGGCGTCTCGCCGATCGGTTGATTCGTCTGTTTACGACCGCCGGGCTCGGATTCCCGGCATTCTGGCTCGGCATCATGCTGATTCTGCTGTTCAGTATCGTGCTTGGCTGGTTTCCGGTCTCCGGCTACGGCAGCGATTTTTTAGACCAGCTGCACCATATGGTTCTGCCGTGCCTGACCGTGGCGCTGGCGCTGTCGGCGGTATTGATTCGCAACCTGCGCGCCAGCCTGCTGATGGAGATGAATAGCGACTATGTGGTGGCGGCCCGGGCGCGCGGGCAGCAGGAAAGACGTATCTTCTGGCGGCACGTGCTGCCGAACTCGCTGGTGCCGACCATCAATCTGCTGGCGGTGAATATTGGCTGGCTTATAGGCAGTACGGTGGTGATTGAAAGCGTGTTTGCTATCCCCGGCCTCGGACAGCTGCTGGTTAAGGCGATTTTTAGCCGCGACTACATGGTGGTGCAGGGCGTGGTAATGGTCTTTGCCCTTGCCACCGTGGCGGTCAGCCTGCTGGCGGATATTCTGACCGTGGCCCTCGACCCAAGGATAAAACTATGAAGGCGATAGCGACCTTTTCCCGCCTGCGTCAGCGGGCGATCCCGCGTCAGCAGGCGCTCTTCGCCGGGCTGGCGATAGTCGGACTATGGCTACTGGTCGCCTGTCTGGCGCCGTGGATAGCGCCGTTCGATCCGATTGCCCAGGACGCCTCTTCCAGTCTGCTGCCGCCGGGCGGCGCGCATCTCTTCGGTACCGACAACTTTGGCCGCGACGTTTTTTCCCGCGTGCTGTGGGGGGCGCGGGTCGATCTGCAAATCTGCCTGCTGGGGGTCCTGTTCCCCTTTATGCTCGGCACCACCCTGGGGGCGCTGGCGGGCTATATCGGCGGCGTGGCCGATGCGCTGGTGATGCGGGTTATTGATATCGTGCTGGCCTTTCCGTTTCTGGTGCTGATGCTGGCGATTATCGCCATCCTCGGGCCGGGGCTGAGCAGCTTTTATATGGCGATGGCGATGGTGGGCTGGGTCTCCTACGCCCGGCTGGTACGCGCTCAGGTACTGACGCTGAAACAGCGCGATTTTATTCTGGCGGCCCGCAGTCTGGGCTACGGCCATCTGCGGATTTTGTTCCGCCATCTGCTGCCCAATGCGCTAACCGGAGCCATCATTTTTTCGATGTCCGACTGCGTTCTGGTGCTGCTGAACGGGGCCTCGGTGAGCTATCTCGGGCTCGGCGTGCAGCCTCCTACCGCCGAATGGGGGATTATGGTGGCCGAAGGGCAGAGCTTTATCACTACCGCATGGTGGATAACCACCTTTCCGGGGCTTGCCATCGTGCTGCTGGCGATGGGCTTCAGCCTGCTGGCCGATGGGCTGGGCGATAAGTTAGGGGAACGCGTATGAGCTTGCTGAAGGTAAATCAGCTGACGGTCATGCGCGGCGAGGATGTCGCGCTGGTGGATAACGTCTCGTTAACGCTTGAAGCCGGGGAGATGCTTGGGCTGGTTGGCGAAAGCGGGTCGGGAAAAACCGTGACCTGCCGGGCGCTGATGCGCCTGCTGCCGGGGGCCGGACTGCGGATTACCGGCGGTGAGGTTCTGCTGGACGGCCGGGATATCTTGTCCCTCAGCGAAGGGCAAATGTCGGCGGTGCGCGGCCGGGAAATCGGTATGATTTTCCAGAACCCGACCAGCCATCTCAATCCGGTGATGACCATTGGAGAACAGATTGCAGAAAGTCGCCGCCTTCACTTTGCGGCAAACCGCCGTCAGGCGCGGGAGGATGCGCTGGCCTTGCTGCGCCAGGTCGGTATCCCGGACCCGCAGAATCGGCTCAATAGCTATCCGCACGAATTTTCCGGCGGCATGCGCCAGCGGGCGATGATCGCCGTTGCCCTCGCGCCGGAACCCCGGCTGCTGATTGCCGACGAACCGACCACCGCGCTGGATGTCACCGTGCAGATGCAGATTCTGCGCCTGCTCAGCGATCTGCGCGCCGAGCTGGGGCTGGCGGTCATTATGATCACCCACGATCTCGGGGTGGTGGCGCAAACCTGCGACCGGATTGCGGTGATGTACGGCGGCAGGCTGTGTGAAGTGGGCGGCAAACGCGAAGTGCTTGGCGGGCCCCTGCATCCCTATACCCGCGGGCTCATTGATTGTCAGCCGGCCAGCGAAGGCGGGCAGGGGAGGTTGACGATCATCGACGGCCAGCCGCCCAGCGCCGACCACTTCCCATCAGGGTGTCGCTTTCACCCGCGCTGCCGCCGCGCCGATGAGGCGTGTCAGAGCCAGCCATTGCTGCGTTACGGGCAGGATTGCCATAGCCACGCGGTGGCCTGCCATCACATTTTGCCAGCACGGCAGGAGGGATAATGGTTAACGCTCGCTGGCCGCTGCTTGAGGCCGATAATCTTTGCGTCACCTTCCCTGTTTCCGGCGGCCTTTGGCGGCCGAAGCGGGTCGTACACGCGGTAAACCGGGTCACGATGCAGATCTTTCCTGGCGAGACGCTGGGCCTTGTCGGCGAATCCGGCAGCGGTAAGAGCACGCTTGGCCGAGCGCTGTTACAGCTTGAACGGGTTGCCGATGGCGAGGTGCGGTTCGCCGGACAGCGCATTACCCATGGCTTAACCAGCGATATTGCCCGTCTGCGCCAGCAAAGCGCGATGATTTTCCAGGATCCCTATGCCTCGTTGAATCCCAGGCAGACCGTAGGAGAAAGCATCTCCGAGGTGCTGCGCGTGCATCAGAAAGTCCCGCGCGGGCAGGAAGCGCTGCGGGTTGCGGAACTGCTCACCCTGGTCGGCCTGCGTCCGCAGCAGGCCAGCGCGAAACCGTCTCAGCTAAGCGGCGGCCAGTGCCAGCGCGTCGGTATTGCCAGAGCGCTGGCCATGGAGCCGCGGCTGATCGTGGCCGATGAGTGCGTCGCGGCGCTGGACGTCTCTATTCAGGGACAGATCGTCAACCTGCTGATGGATCTGCGGGAAAAGATGGGGCTGGCGATTCTGTTTATCGCCCACGATCTGGCGATTGTGCGGCGACTCTGCGATCGCGTTGCGGTGATGTATCTCGGGAGAATTGTGGAAGAGGGGCCGGCAGAAGCGGTCTTCACTCGACCGCTGCATCCCTATACCGCCGCGCTGGTCTCGGCGATCCCGGAAATCGACCCGGATAAACCGCTGCCGAAAAATTTGCTGGGGGGCGAGCCGCCCAGTCCCGTAGCCGTTCCACAAGGCTGTGCATTTCATCCGCGCTGCCCTTATGCGCAGGTGCAGTGCCGCACCGGCGCACCACCACCAACCCGGCAGATTGCCGATCGCGCTTATGCCTGCGTGCTCAACCTCGCGGGCGATGAGACCGTTTTTCCGTTAACTGGGGGATCTTTTGATGAAGCACAGGCAGATTAAGTTACTGGCGGCGAGCGTTTTTCTGGCGCTCAGCGTGGTGAGTGAAATAGCTCAGGCGGCCGGCGTATTGACCATTGGCCGCCGGGAGGACAGCACCACGTTTGACCCGATAAAATCGGCGCAAAATGCGGATAACTGGGTCTTTTCCAACGTCTTTGACCCGCTGGTGCGGGTGGATAAAAGCGGGACGAAGCTGGAGCCGGGCGTGGCCGAGAGCTGGACGATTTCCCCGGATGGCAAAGTCTATACCTTCAAAATTCGCGAAACCCGGTTCTCGGACGGTACGCCGCTGACCGCCAGCGATGCGGCGTTTAGCCTGATCCGTATCCGCGATGATGAAGGCTCGCTGTGGCGGGATTCCTATAGCATTATTGCCAAAGCGGAAGCCACGGACCCGCGCACGCTGGTGGTGACGCTGAAATCGCCTTCAGCGCCGTTTTTATCGCAGCTGGCGCTGCCGAACGCTTCGGTGATTTCCCAGCAGGCGATGAAGGCGGAAGGCGAAGAGGCGTTTGCCGAAAAGCCCGTGGGCTCCGGCGCGTTTAGCGTGAAAGAGTGGCTGCGCGGAGAAAAGATCGTGCTGGTGAAGAACCCGAACTTCTGGCAGGCGAAAAACGTCAGCCTGGATGGCGTGGAGTGGTTAACCATTCCGGACGACAATACCCGCATGCTGAAAGTGCAGGCCGGCGAACTTGACGCCGCGCTGACCGTGCCTTTCTCGCGCATTGCATCGTTACAAAAGGATGCCAATCTGAAGGTGGAGCTGGATCCTTCTACTCGCGAGGACCATCTGCTGATCAATCATTCTCACGGCGCGCTGGGCAAGGTGGAAGTCCGTCAGGCGCTGGACTTCGCGATTGATAAAGACGCGATTGTGAAAACCGTGACCTTTGGCTACGGTCAGGTGGCCAACTCCTATATTCCCGCCGGAGCGCTTTACCACTATCAGGATAATCTTCGCCGGCCATACGATCCGCAAAAGGCCAAAGCGATGCTGAAAGCGGCGGGCGCTGCCGACCTGAAGCTGAACTACGTGGTCAATGCCGGGGATGAAGTCGATGAGCAAATTGCCATTTTGCTACAACAGCAGCTGGCAAAAGCCGGGGTGACGGTGAATTTGCAAAAAGTCGACCCGAGCCAGAGCTGGGATATGCTGGTGGCCGGGGAGTACGATATATCGGTGATGTACTGGACCAACGATATTCTCGACCCCGATCAGAAAACCACCTTCGTGCTGGGTCACGATGCCAATATGAACTATATGACCCGCTATCATAACGACCAGGTTAAAGCGCTGGTGGCCGCCGCGCGCGTTGAAATGGACAGTAAAAAGCGCGAGCAGATGTATATCGACCTGCAAAAAATGGCCAAGGCCGACGTGAACTGGGTCGATCTGTATTACAGCCCGTACCGCAACGTCAGCCGCAAAAATATCGACGGTTTTTATCAGAATCCGCTGGGACGTTTCTTCCTGGAGGATACCGTAAAACACTAATGCCTCTTTGCGCCGGTTGTCCTCTGACGCCGGCGCCTTTTTCATCTTACCGGCGGCGCGACACGGTTTGATGCACATCAACGAGCACATTAACTTTTACTATAAAAACTAAAAAAGAGTTGTAACCCCGCCTGCTTTTATTCAATTTATGTGGTGAATATTTAATGTATTCCAATAAATAAAGCATATATACATTAAAAAACAACACGTTAAATAAATCAGGGGTTAATTTTTGTGGCAAGTGCAAACAAACTCACGCTGTTCATCGTCATCTTCATGCTGTTGGGGATCCTCTCCGGCGCGGCCATCCACGCTTACGCCGGGCAAACGACCATTACCGCATGGTCGGAAAACATTACGCTACTTACCGACGTGTTTCTGCGCCTGATTAAGATGGTCATTGCGCCGTTGGTGTTCAGTACCCTGACGGTGGGCATTATGCGGCTGGGCGAAACGGCGACCATTGGGCGGGTCGGCGGTAAAGCCATGGTATGGTTTATTACCTCGTCCATTCTCTCCATTCTGGTCGGGCTGGTGATTGTTACCCTCGAGCATCCCGGCGCCGGTTTGAACCTGGCGATCCCGAAAGAGTCCGTGGATACCGGGCTGGCGGTGAGCGGGATGAGCCTGAAAGGCTTTCTGACCCATACCATCCCCACCAGCATTACCGAGGCGATGTCCAACAACGAGATTCTGCAAATCGTGGTGTTCTCGATGTTCTTCGGTATTGCCGGGGCATCGCTGGGGGAGAAATTCAACGCCCCGCTGGTGGCGGCGCTGAACGTGGTTTCCCATATTATGCTGAAGGTGACCGGGTACGTGATGTACGTCGCGCCGCTGGCGATTTTCGCCGCGATCTCTTCGGTTATCGCCTCGCAGGGGCTGGGGATCCTGCTTAATTACGCCTCGTTTATCGGCGGATACTATGTCGCGATTCTGCTGACCAGCGCGGTGCTGCTGGCGGTGGGGTATATGGTGCTCAAAAAAGAGGTTTTTCGCCTGCTGAACATGCTCAAAGATCCGGTGCTGGTGGCGTTCACGACCAGCAGCTCCGAGGCGGCCTATCCGAAGACCCTGGAGCGTCTGGTGGAATTTGGCTGCTCGCGTAATATCGCGTCGTTTGTGCTGCCAATTGGCTACTCCTTTAATCTGGTCGGTTCAATGGTGTACTGCTCTTTTGCCGCCATGTTTATCGCCCAGGCTTACAATATTCAGCTGAGCTTTAGCGAGATTACCGTGATGATGCTGACGCTGATGCTGGCTTCGAAAGGGATTGCCGGGGTGCCGCGTTCGGCGCTGGTGGTGCTGGCGGCGACCATCCCGAGCTTCAATATTCCGGTGGCGGGTATTTTACTGCTGATGGGGATTGACCATTTCCTCGATATGGGGCGTTCAGCGATTAACGTGCTGGGTAACGGGATTGCGACGGCGATGCTGTCAAAAAATGAAGGTCTGTCGCAGAATGAGGTACCCGAGGCTGAAGTCGCGCCTCAGCAGGCGCAAGCCTGATCGTCGGGCGGCCTCTCTGACGGGGTCGCTTTTTGCGCAGAAAAAGAGGCCCCTGACAGGCACGCCAGGGGCAATGTGACGAAGTAACAGATTCCCTGGTAGAGGCATTTTTTATTGTATAAAAATACGCTCCGGTATTTTCATACCAGGGAACCGGGTCATGTTACCCGCTGCCCGTAACGCCTGAGTAGATGTTTTTCATTTTACCGATCTTTTTCGGAATCCCGTTCCTCGCAAGCCAGCAAATTCTTAATTTTACGGTACATAATGCGATCGTCGATGGCGCGTGCGCGCGTTTACCAGCGTTCTTTTAATAAGTTAATAAACTGGAAAAAGTCATAATTGTTATTAAGGCTGTATTTTTCCATAATTTTGCTTTTGTGCCAGGTGATGGTTTTGGGGGTGACTTTGTTGAGAGCAGAAATTTTACCGATATCAAAGCCATGAATAATGCCGGTGGCGACGGCTACCTGCGATTTGGACAACATCTTATGCGGGCAGTTTGTGCAAATTAGCGGCGAGTCGATCCTCTGCGCCAGAGGAAGCAGTTCACTTCTTTTCAGCTCGTGGGCAATAATTTCAAACATCTTATCGATATTAACGGCTTTGATTGAGACAAAGATAACGCCCTTAAGGCAGTTGACGATCAGCTCCTTTTCCGGAAGTTTGTCATAGCTGTGCAATATAATCACCGAACTGTTTTTTTTACGGTTCTTTATACTGGTATTGCACAGATAGATCTCGCCGGGAAGAACTTCAGCGATGATGATGTCCTTATCTAAAAAATCATTATGCTTATAAGAAAAAGCGGCTTTAAGGTTACCGCTGCGGCTGATGAGCTCATTGACTATGGCAACCAACGACTCTCGGAGAAAGGTATTCCTGGTGTTGATAGCGATGTTTATTTTTTTCATGGCGTTATTTCCCTGATAAATCAACATAACGCCATGTTGTGATCAATCCTCCGGGCGTATGCGGTGGCTGCTGCTGGACAGATTTGGTTATTATTCGCGGGGCTTTAGTTATTTTCTGCGCGAAGAATTCTTAGCTGAAAACGGAATTTTTTGTTTTCTCCTGTCTCTGATATAGGAAACAAGGCTGTAAACAGACACGCAAAGGCAAAATATGCACAGCAATAAGGCTAACCATGTTTGCATGGCCATGATAGATATCCTTTAACTTAATTTTAGGTGTTAAAAATGTACCTCGCCGGCACGGGAATATTTTTATACTCTTCTTTAAACCGTGCTCGCGATACGCGGCCGAAAAGCGCACGGCAAGCGTCCTGAATTCAGCTATCGCTGGATCAGCAATAGTCGGTTTGCTCAGGGACGCTTTGGGCCGGTGTGCTCACGACGCCATGTCAATGTAAGAAAATTCTTAATGTGCTGTCAGTCTCATTTCTCTCATTCCTCTCAAAAACTGAAAAAAATTAACAAGAGGAGCGAAACTGAAAACAACTTCGCTATGACGCCGCGCGGATGGAGGGGTACTGACCGGCAGCGCTGCTGCTGCCGGCCGGGGAAAGGTCAGGAGAGAAACGCCAGCCCTTTGCCAAAAATCGCGCGAATCGGCAGGGTGATACCATGAAGGCGGGCCTTGTGGCGCAGGCGGCTGATCACGACGTCGATTCGGTGCAGTTCCGGTTCGCCTTCATCGGTAAACAGAGAGGTGTGCAGGTCAACCTTGCTGCAGACCTCATTGCGGTTACGCATTAACACTTCCAGCAGCCGATACTCTTGCTGCGTGAGCGGCAGGGCCAGCCCAGACGGCGCCACAAGGCGCTCGTTCTGGAGTACCCAGTGAGACGGCGCTGGCCGCTCTGCTGATAGCGCCGGGTTGACGCGTTCCGTCGGTTTTTGCTGGCGAAGCCGGGAGCCAAGCGCCTGAATACTCTCCGCGAGGTCGGAAAAGTTGACCGGCTTGATGAGGTAGAGATCGGCGCCGGCGTTTAAGGCCTGGAGCCGATCCTGCTCATGCCCTCTGGCGGTCACCACCACCAGGCCGAACTGGCCAATTTCGTGCAAATAGTCCAGCACGCTAAAGCCGTCCTCACCCGGCAAGCCAATATCGATAAGCACAATATCAACCGGATCGCGATGCAGCTGCCGCCAGAAAGCTTCGGCGCTGCGCACGCCCCAGGCATCGAAGCCGCGATGGCGCAGAAAAGCCAGCAGCTCGTCGAGTAAATCAGCGCTATCTTCGATGATTGCGACGCGTAATGTCATGATTTGTCCTTCTGCTGTCCGTTAACCGGGAGCGTGAGCGCAAATTTGCATCCGGCCGACGTGTTCTCTGCCAGCCACAGGTCCCCGCCGTGAGCCTGGATGATTTGTCGGGCGACATACAGGCCAAGCCCGGTCCCGGCCGGCGTTGCGGTATCCGTTTCGCCGCGCCGATAGCGCTCGAAAATATGCTCGACCTGTTCAGGCGGGATGCCGGGACCGCGATCGCCAATGCGTAATTCCACGTGTTTTTCCTGCGGATAAATCTCGATGCTTATCTCCCCGGAGGCGGCATATTTCACCGAGTTGTCGAGCAGGTTGGCGATGGCGATACACAGTAGCCCGCTATCAATAAACAGCACCGGTGAAGGGGAGTCCGGACCCACAGTTTGCCCCTCAAGGGTGACATCCAGATAATGGTTAAGCGAAAGATCCACGACCGTCGCGGCCATATAGATCACCGGCAGCAGCGCTGCGTCCTGCCTGTCGGCGTGCAGGTCCCTCGAGGAGAGCCGGGCGTCGGCCAGGCAATTATCGGTAAGCTGTACCAGACGGGTTGTCGCCCGCTGCATGCGGTCGAGGCGCGAGCCCTGCGTCACCGTTGCGGGGCACAGGCGCAGGTTTTCCAGCGCGGCCTGGAGGATCGCCAGCGGCGTTCTGAACTCATGCGCCACCATTCCCATAAACTGGCGCTGGTGGAAGCTGGCCTCGCGTTCAATCTGTAGCTCTCGCGCCAGCTGCTGCTTGCGCACCAGAGTCCGGTTTTCCGCCCGCACCCGCAGTACGGCGATGATCAGGACGGTGACGATATGAATAATCAGCGCGTACTGCCAGGTGGAATAGACCCCATTATGAAACGGAATGACGCCGTGGATAGAGAGCAGCGCCAGCCCGGCGGAGACGACGTATATCGGCGGCAGCAGCCCCAGCAGCAGCGTATTGATATCAATCGCTTTGCGCCGCCACAGCATCCATGACGTGATCAACAGAATAGGGGCGGCGATAAAAAATATCCCGGCCTCTATCTGCATCGCCAGGCCGTAAAAGCCCAGCGGAATACTGATTTGCAGAACGATGTTTAAACCGATCGCCGCCAGCAGCAGTTGATGCAGCCGCGGCATATTTTTCTTGAGATCGAAAACTTCGCTATGCAGCCACAGCGCGGTGGCGTAGCTCACCAGCGACAGGCAGCTGATCATATAATCCTGAACCGGCAGCAGGGCGCTGCCAAATAACCACTCCGGGTAGCCATGCAGGGCCGCGACGAGCGGATAGTTTAGCGAGAACAGGCAGATCCCCCACAGCAGGCGCCGACGCAGCGCGATGGCAAGCCACAGGGCGATGCCGCTGGCAATTACCGCCAGGCCAAAATAGAAGCTCCAGAAGGCGGTATCGAGCGTGGCCGAACGCACGAACTCCTGCGGCGAGGAGAGCGTCGCCAGCAGAATCAGGGTGCTGCTGCTCTGGAGACGGAATACCATCTCGTAGCCAGCCGCCGTCGGCGGGGGCGGTAAAATCAGAACGCTTTCGCGGTAGTCGAGATCGTTATCCCGGGCAGACGCATGGTCGCCAAACTCTTTTTGTCGCCATGGACTGTCGCTGCCGTAGGGGCGATAAAACACGGTCAAACGATCGACAAACGACGGACCGAGCTGCAGCCAGCGCTGTTCGCCAGCAAATAAGGCCGCCGGGAGCGAAGTACGTAGCCAGTAGGCCTTTGTCGAGTAGCCGAACGACGGGATAAGCGGCGCCGTTTTTAGCGCCTCTTCAGGGAGCGAAAGAAAGGCGTTGAGGGTCAGCGTGTCGCTGGCGTCGGCGTACCAGTAGACCGGAATATCAATACCCAGCTGGCGGACCTCCGCGCGGGCTGGCGCCCCTATCTGCAGAGCGATAATGACGCCGCACCATGCCCAGAAATGCGCGCTGCGGCTCCTGCGAATAAGATCATAAAAAGCGCACAAACGATTCAATCACGCCCCCTTGTGGCATGGATTAATCAATCAGACGGTATAAACGCAGAGGAACGCTGCCGCAGGCACAGGTACCCCTCCGCATTCGCGAAATAAACATCCAGGGCCGGGCAACGCAGCATTCTGCTGGTGCCGAAGATATTATTCCAGCGTTATCTGCACGCCGGGTAACTGGCCAGACCTGATGTAAGAAGATTCTCAATCAACGTTAACGTAGGAGGGAGGTGCATAATAAGCAACCTGAAAGTTCAGGCACAGCATACGAGTTTATGATGTTATGCCATAAATTGACGCGATAGCTATATAAAATTGGCATTAGATTATTTAATCAGCGCATATAAAAGCAGCGGGTTATATTCAAGTTTAATTTACGATGAAATAACGACAACGGACAATATCTGCGGCGAGCGAGGCGCATTTGGCGATGAATCCACCGCGGCTGATAGGATGACCGGTTGCACAGACCCTCATAAAAGACCGCCGACGAGCGTGTGATAAAAAACTAACACCGGCAGACCGTGGCACCGCGTGCGAGTAGCGGATTTATGCGGGCAAAAAATAAAATGGTTATATATTGACCTGCAATGAAATAAAATCAGTATTCTAAGGCGTGATAGTAGAATTTAGACGAGGGTAATTTCGGGGTAAGCGTATTTTATGCGGTTGAAAGGGCGATTTTCTGTTTCTTCCCCACCCGTAATAGCGGTCTTTTATCAATGTTTTGGTTATTTACATCAAAGAATCCGCGGACGACTGTGGTTATGTTGGTTATTCCGCCTGGAGAAATGACCAGGTAAATCATTCACTCGTTGTGCAAGGAGACCTGACAGGATGACGACGAAATCGCTAACGCTGTCTTTGGATGAACAACAGTCCATTCCGTTGAGTACGGTCTCAGGGACGCAGGGCTATCCCGGCATGGATATTCGTCCGCTGGCGTCCGCAGGTATATGCAGTTTCGACCCCGGTTTTGCTAACACCGCTGGCTGTACGTCGGCCATTTCCTGGATTGATACCGAAAACAGCGTTTTGCTGCACCGCGGCTATCCGGTCGATCAGCTGGCTCGCCAGTGCGACTTCCTTGAGGTAGCCTGGATTCTGCTGCGGGGCGATGCGCCTGACGAAGCCAGCTATCAGGCGTTCAAAAACACGATTACCCGCCATAGCCTGGTACACGAGCAGATTGGCCGCATGTGCAGCAGCTTTCGGCGCGACTCGCATCCGATGGCCTTAATGTGCGCTCTGGTGGGCACGCTGGCGGCGTTCTATCACGATGTGCTGGACGTTGAAAATCCCGAGCACCGCGCGCTGGCCGCCACCCGCCTGCTGTCGAAAATGCCGACGCTGGCGGCGATGAGCTATAAGTTTTCTATTGAGCAACCGGCGCAGTATCCGCGCAACGATCTTTCCTACGCAGGGAATTTCCTGCATATGCTGTTTGCTATCCCGGCGGAGCCGTATCAGCTGAATCCGGTGATTGAGCAGGCGATGAACCAGATCCTGGTGCTGCACGCCGACCACGGCCAGTGCGCATCGACGACCACCGTCCGGGCGGCGGGCTCCTCCGGGGCGAATCTTTTTGCCTGCATTGCCGCCGGACTCGCTTCTTTATGGGGACCGGCCCACGGCGGGGCGAATGAAGCCAGTATGCGGATGCTGGAGGAGATCAACACCGTCGACCAAATTCCGGCGTTCCTGAGCAAAGCGAAACGCGATCCGCAGGCGTTTCGTCGTCTGGGATTCGGTAACTCTCGCTACCGTCATCTTGATCCGCGCGCCGCTATTTTGCGCGAAACCTGTCACCGGGTGCTGAAGGAGTTGGGGATGTCCGATATGCCGCTACAGGTGGCGATGGCCCTTGAAGAGGTGGCGCTGACCGACCCCTACTTTGTTGAAAATGGCCTGTCGCCGAGCGTGGATTTCTACACCGCGGTGATCCTTAAAGCGATGGGGCTGCCTTCATCGATGTTTGTGGCGATTACCGCCGTAGGCAGAACGCTTGGCTGGGTGGCGCACTGGAACGAAATGCACGAAGCGCCGCTGAATATTTATCGTCCCCGGCAGATTTATACCGGCGAAAAGCGGCGGGATTACGTTTCGCGGCGTGAAGGGTGACAGCAGGGGGCAATCGGGAAGATTTAGCCCGGCTCGCGCTGCGCTGAGCCGGGCTACAAATTCACTGCGTTCTGTGGTGCGGGAACGCAGCGGATGTTTAGCGAAACATCACCTGCGCCCAGCGGGCCAGCCCGGCGGTAACCGAGCCAAAATCATCGCCTCCGGCAACCGGAATACCCGGCAGGTGTGCCGCCAGCGCTTTTTTAATCAACGGCGAGCGAGCGCTGCCGCCGGTCAGGTAAATCACGTCCGGTTTTTCATTACTGTTATCCAGCGCCAGCTGAACCTGCTCCATGATCCGGGCCAGCGGCTGATCCAGCGCAGCTTCCAGTCCCTGCTGGCTGATGGCTGTCGCCAGCTCGTCGCTAATAAACGGCAGCCCCGCGGTGACGCTCGGCTGCGCGGAAAGGGCGATTTTGCTCTCTTCTGCGCTGCGCACCAGGCGATAGCTCAGGCGCTGACGCCAGACCTTCAGCAGCAGCGCGACTTTTTCGCTATCGCGGGCGCTGCGCAGCAAATCGTTAAGCATGCGACCGTTGGCGGCGCTGTAAAAGTCGGTCTGCGCCGGCACGTCGTTAATGGCCACCGCATTCCACCACGGCAGAATCGGCAGCGCGATGCCTTTTTCGGTATCGCCGCCCATCCCCAGCAGCGGCATCAGGCATTTAAAGGCCAGGGCGATATCCAGGTCGTTACCGCCGACGCGGCAGCCGCTGTGGCCGAGCAGGCTTTGCTGGCGATCGGCTTTTTCCCGCCACTGCGGCCCCATCAACAGCAGCGAACAGTCGGTGGTACCGCCGCCGATATCAACGACCAGCACGCGTTTTTCTTCGCTCAGCGTCGCTTCGAAATCCAGACCGGCGGCGACCGGCTCAAACTGAAACACGACGTCGCGAAAGCCCGCGCGCTTTGCCGCACGTTCGAGAATGCCCTGCGCCTGGGCGTTGGCATCATCGCCGCCCAGTCCCTGGAAGTTAATCGGGCGGCCGATAACCGCCTGATCGATGGTTTCCGGCAGCTGCGTTTGCGCCTGGAGTTTGATATGCAGCATCATGGCGCACACTAAGTCTTCAAACAGCGCTACCTGCTGCGGCTTAAGCCCGCTGGCGCCGAGAAACGATTTCGGCGACTTTACGAAGTAGACTTCTTGCGGATCTTCAACGTACTGATGCAGCGAAGCGAGACCAAACTGCACGCTGTTACCGAGTACGTCGATATCTTCCTCGCGGTTGAAGCTTATCGCGCGACGCAGCAGCGCCTGGTTTTCATCACCGTTGGGCGGGACGTCGTGATGGCGGTAGAGCCACTCGCTGACCGCTTCGCGGGTCGGCGCGCAAAGCATTGATGGCAGTAGTGAACTGCCGTTTTCCAGCGTCAGCAGCTGCGGCGTATTGTCGCGCATCACCGCCACTGAACAGTTAGCGGTACCGTAGTCAAAACCAATAAACATAGCCTGCAAAATCCCCATGCCGGTGAAGAAGGGGGGCGACTTTAGCGGATTGACGGCACTGCGACAACTGGAATTTAAAAGCAAGGCGCAGGCGGCGCGGAGCCGCTATGATTGAAGCGCTAAAAAAGGAGAAATGATGACGCTGCTACCCTGGCATTCCCCCTACGACTGGCAATGGATGTTTCATTTTCTTGGCGCGCGTACGGTGCAGGGAATTGAAACTTTTGTCGGCGACAGCTATTGCCGCAGCTTCGCCCTGAATGGCCACGCCGGACTTATCACGGTGACGCCGGATGACGCCGCGCAGGGCATGCGGGTGACGCTTTCCGCCGGGCTGCAGCCGGTCGCAGAGTCGTGCCTGGCGCGGGTTGCGCGCTTATTTGATTTGTCCTGCGACCCGCAGCAGATCGCCCTGACGCTGGGAAGCCTTGCGCTGCCAAGGCCGGGGCTTCGTCTGCCGGGCTCCCTGGATGCGTTTGAACAAGCGGTACGGGCGGTGCTCGGCCAGCTGGTGAGCGTGGCCATGGCGGCAAAGCTCACCGGGAAAGTGGTGGCCGCCTTCGGGGAACCGTTGTCCGACGCGCCGGGCTTTTATCTCTTCCCGAGCGCGCAGCGGCTGGCGCAGGCCGATCCGCTGGCGCTAAAGGCGCTGGGCATGCCCCTGCGGCGCGCGGAGGCGCTGATCCACCTGGCGCAGGCGGCTATCCGCGGCGATCTCCCCCTCTCCGCACCGGAGAATATTGACGCCGGAATAAAGCAGCTGCAGACGCTGCCCGGCATAGGCCGCTGGACGGCGAACTATTTCGCGCTGCGCGGCTGGCAGGCGCCGGATATCTTCCTGGCGGATGATTATCTGATTAAACAGCGTTTTCCCGGCATGACGCCGGCGCGGATTGCGCGCTATGCCAGCCGCTGGCACCCCTGGCGCTCGTACGCTTTACTGCATATCTGGTATACGCAAGGCTGGTCGCCGGAGGAGGAATAGACCCGGGAGGCGCTTAGCACTGGTATCGACGCGCTGAAATCCCTATAATTGCGGCGTTTGGCGGTCAACCGCCACCCTTCCTACATTCCCAGGTTAATCAGGTCGCAAAAATTTATGACTGATACGTCTCATCAGTGCGTCATTATAGGCATCGCCGGCGCATCGGCTTCGGGCAAAAGCCTTATCGCCAGTACGCTATATCGTGAATTACGTGAACAGGTCGGCGATGAACATATCGGCGTTATTCCGGAAGACAGCTATTACAAGGATCAAGGTCATCTGTCGATGGAAGAGCGTGTAAAAACCAACTATGACCACCCAAGCTCCATGGATCATAGTCTGCTGTTTCAGCATTTGCAGATGCTGAGAAGCGGCCAGCCGATAGAGTTGCCGGTGTATAGCTACGTTGAGCATACCCGTATGCCGGAAACCATTCATATTGAACCGAAGAAAGTCATCATTCTCGAAGGGATTCTGCTGCTGACCGACGCCCGCCTGCGCAACGAACTCAGCTTCTCCATTTTTGTCGACACCCCGCTGGATATCTGCCTGATGCGGCGCATCAAGCGAGACGTTAACGAGCGTGGGCGTTCGATGGATTCGGTAATGGCGCAGTACCAGAAAACGGTGCGCCCGATGTTCCTGCAGTTTATCGACCCTTCCAAACAGTATGCCGATATTATCGTGCCTCGCGGCGGTAAGAACCGTATCGCCATCGATATATTGAAGGCCAAAATCAGTCAGTTCTTTGAATAACACGAACGAATTGTGTAACGTGCAAAGAGAAGCCAATTTGCCCTTATCCCCGGAAGGCGTAGGGGCGCAATGCCTTAAAGGAGAACGTTCATGCGTCTGTGCGACCGAGATATAGAAGCCTGGTTGGATGAGGGGCGTCTGGCCATTAATCCGCGCCCGCCCGTTGAGCGCATTAACGGCGCGACGGTCGATGTTCGGCTGGGAAATAAGTTTCGGACTTTCCGCGGGCACACGGCGGGCTTTATTGACCTGAGCGGGCCTAAAGCGGAAGTCAGCGCGGCGCTGGATCGCGTGATGAGCGAAGAGATTGTTCTGCCGGATGGTGAAGCGTTCTTCCTGCATCCGGGCGAGCTGGCGCTGGCGGTGACCTTTGAATCGGTCACCCTGCCGCCGGATCTCGTC
Source organism: Klebsiella sp. GN_Kp190 (assembly GCF_040061795.1). Lineage (NCBI taxonomy): Bacteria > Pseudomonadati > Pseudomonadota > Gammaproteobacteria > Enterobacterales > Enterobacteriaceae > Klebsiella > Klebsiella sp. GN_Kp190. The sequence goes on along the minus strand of NZ_JBEAFN010000030.1, from coordinate 89,674 downwards.
GGCTGGCTGGATGGCCGCTCTTCGCTGGCGCGTCTGGGCCTGATGGTGCACGTCACCGCGCACCGCATCGATCCGGGCTGGTCCGGCTGCATCGTACTGGAATTCTATAATTCGGGTAAGCTGCCGCTGGCGCTGCGTCCGGGGATGCTGATCGGCGCGTTAAGCTTTGAGCCGTTATCCGGGCCTGCGATGCGGCCTTATAATCGCCGCGAAGATGCGAAATATCGCGACCAGCAGGGCGCGGTAGCGAGTCGAATCGACAAGGATTGATAATTTTAGCGGTTTGCTGAGGATGCCATGAGACGAATTCTGACCACGCTGATGATCTTACTGGCGGTAGTTGTCGCCGGTCTTACCGCGCTGGTATTGCTGGTCAACCCCAACGATTTTCGCGCCTATATGGTCAAAGAGGTGGCGGATCGTAGCGGCTATCAGCTCGAGCTCAATGGGCCGCTGCGCTGGCACGTCTGGCCGCAGCTCAGCATTCTCTCAGGCCGCATGACTCTGACCGCGCCGGGTGCTGAAGAACCCGTTATTCGCGCGGATAATATGCGCCTTGACGTCGGGCTGCTGCCGCTGATCTCCCATCAGCTGCAGGTCAAGCAGGTGATGTTAAAGGGCGCGGTGATCCAGCTGACCTCCAAAACCGAAGCCGTGCGTAGCAAGGGGGCTCCGGTCGTCCCGCACGACAATACGCTGCCTCAGGTGCCGGAGGATCGCGGCTGGTCGTATGATGTCCAGAAGCTACAGATTGCCGATAGCGTGCTCTTTTTTCAGCATGAAGATGGCGAGCAGGTTACGGTGCGCGATATCCGTTTGCAGATGGAGCAGGACAGCAGCCATCGCGCCACGGTCGATTTCTCTGGCCGGGTGAACCGCGATCAGCGCGATCTGGCGCTTTCCTTCTCCGCCCAGGTGCAGGGCGGTGATTATCCTCATTCTCTGAAGGCGGATATTTCACAACTCAACTGGCAGCTTCGCGGCGCGGAGCTTCCCCCCGAAGGGATTAGCGGCCAGGCCAGCATGCAGGCCAGTTGGGTCGAGGATGCGAAAAAGCTCAGCTTCGATGGGCTGAACTTAACGGCTAACGGCAGCACCATTGCCGGCAACGGCAGCGTCGTGCTGGGCGACCAGCCTGACTGGACGCTGAACCTTCAGGCGGGCACGCTCAACCTCGATAGCCTGCTTTCTCATGCCTCCGCCTCTGGCGATAATAGCGTTAACCAGCAGGGGCAAAGCCAGAACAGGCAGCTGCGCCCGGTTATTGCGGATAACGATATTCAGCAGGATTACAACGCCCTGCGCAGTTTTAACGCCCGGTTGAACCTGACGGCTGACCAGCTGCAGTGGCGGGGGATGCACTTTACCCAGGTGAAAAGTGAAATCAGCAACCAGCAGGGGCTGCTGACGATTCATCAGATGCAGGGGAGCCTGGACGGTGGACGACTCTCGCTCCCCGGCTCGCTCGACGCGCGGGGCGCAACGCCGCATGCCTCTTTCCAGCCGCAACTCGACAACGTCGAGATCGGCTCGATTCTGAAAGCGTTTAATTATTCGATAAACCTCACCGGTAAGCTCTCGCTGACCGGCGAGTTCTCCGGCGGTAAGATCGATGCCGACGAGTTCCGCCGCAGCTGGCAGGGGCAGGCGGTAACGCAGCTCACTGATACGCGCACTGAAGGGCTCAACTTCCAGCAGCTGGTACAGCAGGCCGTCGAGCGCAGCACCAACGTTCAGGCGCAGGAAAATTACGACAATGCGACCCGTCTGGACTCTGTCAGCACCGAGTTTGCGCTGAATAATGGGCTGGTCACCTTGACGCATATGCAGGGCCAATCTGACATGATGGCGCTGACCGGTCAGGGTGAGCTCAACCTGCTGAAAGAAGATTGTGATATGCTCTTCAACGTCCGGGTACTGGGCGGCTGGAAGGGCGAAAGCAAACTCATCGACAGGCTTAAGCAGACGGCGATCCCTTTGCGAATTTATGGTAACTGGCAGACGCTGAGCTACAGCCTGCAGGTTGACCAGATACTCCGCAAGCAGCTGCAGGATGAAGCCAGGAAACGGCTTAGCGAATGGGCTGAACGCAATAAAAACACCCAGGACGGCAAGGATGTGAAGAAGCTGCTCGACAAACTGTAAGTTAGCCAGGAAAAGCAGAAGAAGCGCATCGTGCTAAGATTGCCGGCAATGCGCATTCCTCTGGAATTGTCGGCGGCGCTTCGCCTGCGCGGGCCTACGGCTAACGAGGGATGTGTTGAGAATTTAGGTTTTGACGGCCGGGTAAGGCGATAGCCACTACCCGGCAGAAAGATTAGCAGACCCTTAAAAATCGATTAACCCGCCTGCGTCCGGCTTTTGATGCTTCATCAAAGAGAGCATCACACTTCATAATCCAGTTCATCTTCATCCTGCGCCGGCGGCACTATCAGTACTTTTTGTACCCGATGGCTGTCCACCTGCAGCGTGCGCAGCACGTAGCCGTCAAGTTTCACTTCTTCACCTTCCTGCGGCACATGCTGCAGGTACTCCATCAGCAGACCGGCAACCGTATGGTATTCACGTTTCTCATCCAGCGGCAGAGGAACGGACTGGACCAGGTCTTCCAGCGGCATATGCCCGTTGACCGTCCAGCTCCCGTCGCCGTTTTTGTGAATATCGTGACGGGCATCGATCTCTTCTGCTTCATTAGGCAGATTTCCGGCGATGGTCTCCATGACGTCGCTGAGCGTCACAATCCCCTCTACGGAGCCAAATTCATCGACCACAAAGGCGAAGTGGGTTCTGGCTCTGCGGAACTGCTCCAGCGCAGGAAGCAGCGGCAGCGTTTCCGGGAACACCAGCGGCTGACGAATCAGAACCTGCAGATTGAGCGGTTCATGACGTAATGATTGCTGCAGAAGATCGATCACGTGCACGACGCCAAGCATATCCTCGTCATCATCGCCGCCGGTCACCACGAGGCGGGTATGCTGATTTTTGTCGAGTAAGGCGCGAATCTCCTCTTCCGGCGCGCTGAGATCAATATGTTCAATGTCATGACGCGAGGTCATGATGCTGCTGACGGTACGCTGATTGAGATTCAGTACCCGCTCAATCATCCGCCGCTCTTGCGGATTGAAGAGTGGGTTATCGTCGCGATCGGCAACCAGCGAGGCGGTCTCGCTATCCAGCTCGCTACTGTCTTTGCGCCCGCTCAACAGATTCATCACCGCTTCGGTGGTTCGCTGGCGTAGCGTCAGGTTGGCCGAGAGAAAGCGATGGCGGTTAAAAATCGCCAGCTGGTTGAAGGATTCAATCATGACCGAGAAGCCGATAGCCGCGTACAGGTAGCCTTTAGGAATAGGGAAACCAAAGCCTTCGGCAATCAGGCTAAAGCCGATCATCAGCAGGAAGCTCAGACAGAGAATAACGATGGTCGGATGGCTGTTAACAAAGCGGGTGAGGGCTTTACTGGCCATCAGCATCAGGCTAATGGCAATAATCACCGCGGCCATCATGACCGCCAGGTGGTCAACCATGCCGACCGCGGTTATCACCGAGTCGAGAGAGAAGATGGCATCAAGCACCACGATTTGCGCTACCACCCCCCAGAACCTGGCGCCTTTGCGCTGGGTCGGGTTATCGCTATCTTTCCCTTCCAGCCGTTCGTTAAGTTCAACGGTGGCTTTGAAGAGGAGGAATAATCCGCCAAACAGCATAATCAGATCGCGGGCGCTAAAGCTCAGATCGTGCCAGGTCATGAGCGGTTTGGTTAGCGTGACCAGCCAGGAGATCGAAGCCAGCAGCAGGAGGCGCATCACCATTGCGAGTAGCAGACCGGTGACGCGGGCCCGGTCTCGCTGTGCGGGAGGAAGTTTTTCCGCGAGAATGGCAATAAAAACCAGATTATCAATACCGAGTACCAGCTCAATAACGACAAGCGTAATGAGCCCGGCCCAGATAGAGGGGTCGGCAATCCATTCCATATTCAGTTAAAACCTTTACAACCTAAGAGTGCCATGAATCGATCATGGATAAGCTATAGATAAAATGCAATATTTTCTGCTGTTAATTAGCTCAGCCCCGAACCCGCTTCCCAATAAACCAGCAAATAAAAGAGTCAGTTGTGCAGGATATAACCTTTCCACAATGCGCTTATGGGATGGTACTTATTAATTAACGCGCGAAATTTCAGCGATACGGGCGGAGACGGTACGCTCGATTGTTAAGCCAGATGTCACCCTAGCGGTGATGGACCATGCTGCTCTGCAGCAGAAGGCGGATACGTTACTTAGATAACGCGAGAGTCAATCAATAGATTTGATGTATATATCAACGATTTTCTTGAATTTGGATTTTTATACTACTTAATGTCGTGGCTTGCCGTAGATCAATTTTTGCAGGACGATGTAATGAGCGTTATATGTGATGGCGAGCGGTAAAAACAGCAGCGAAGAGGGTTTAAGTCAGCGGGCTGCCCGTCGTTTTTTTCAGCAATATCATTGCTGACCGTGAAGTCAAGCGTGACGGGTAATTGGCTGCAATTCAGGCGCTTTTGTACGTTAAATAATTTTATTATCAATATAATTGATTATTTGGGCTGGATTTTTATTTTTTTGCAGTCACTTGTTCTGTGTCAATTCATGATGAAAGATTACAAGGTATTAAAAGAGAAATGATGGAGAAGCGATGAGCGTCATTACGCTACCTTATGAATAAAATAAGGTGCTGCTGGTGAGTAACTCATTGTAATTAAATGGAAATTCTTTAGAAAGTATGCGTATAAGAATTTTCTTAAAACTGTCTATTGGTATGTAGACTTTGCGTGTATTCTTAAATTCAGCGTGTAATTTCAGAATTTGACGGACAGAATGGCAGGTATCAAGCGTGTATCATCACTGATAAATGCCAGTGATACATACAAACTGACAGGATCAAAAGGTTTATAACCATACGGGTGGATATGAAAATGGTGAGTTTGAAAGCAGTTATACCGGTAGCAGGATTAGGGATGCATATGTTGCCCGCCACCAAGGCCATTCCGAAAGAGATGTTGCCGATCGTCGACAAGCCAATGGTGCAGTACATTGTTGATGAAATTGTAGCTGCGGGTATCAAGGAAATCGTGCTGGTGACGCATTCATCCAAGAATGCCGTAGAAAACCATTTCGACACCTCCTACGAACTGGAAGCATTGCTTGAACAGCGCGTAAAACGTCAGCTTCTGGCGGAAGTGCAGGCTATCTGTCCTCCTGGCGTAACGATCATGAATGTGCGTCAGGGCCAGCAGCTGGGTTTAGGCCACTCCATTCTGTGCGCGCGCCCGCTGATTGGCGATAACCCGTTTGTGGTGGTACTCCCGGATATCATTCTGGACGACGCCAGCGCCGACCCTCTGCGCTATAACCTTGCCGCGATGGTGGCGCGTTTCAATGAAACGGGTCGTAGCCAGGTGCTGGCCAAACGGATGGAAGGCGATCTCTCCGAGTATTCCGTTATCCAGACCAAGGACGCTCTTGAATCGGCGGGGCAGGTTGCCCGTATCGTTGAGTTCATCGAAAAACCTGATGAACCGCAAACTCTGGATTCCGACCTGATGGCGGTAGGGCGCTATGTTCTTTCTGCCGATGTCTGGGCTGAACTGGAGCGTACCGAGCCGGGCGCCTGGGGACGTATTCAGTTAACCGATGCAATCGCCGAGCTGGCGAAAAAACAGTCGGTTGATGCGATGTTAATGACTGGCGACAGCTATGACTGCGGTAAAAAAATGGGCTATATGCAGGCTTTTGTCAGCTACGGGCTGCGTAACCATAAAGAAGGGGCAAAATTCCGCGAGAGTATTAAGAAGCTGCTGGCGTAGTTTTCGCGTCAGTGCTTATTAGCGCGTGAGAGTGAACGGTTCGAATTATCTGATGACGAAAAGAGGATTCGTGACCGTTCACAACGGCAGATTCACAATATCAGATACTGCGCGTAGAACTGGTTAATAGCCCTATAAATACAATGAGTTAGCTGATTTTATTGTTATAGTGTATCGCTTTTGAACGCAGCAAATGTTCGGAGACTTCTGGTAGTCGAATAAGACGTAGCATGATGAAATGGTCAGACAAGCAAAATTTACTCTTTGCTGATAATTACTTACTAAGATTTTTCTTAAGTAAGTAGCCCTTAGTCAAGGTGTAACATGAAAATAAAACTTGACTGAGATCATGTTTGCGCATTAAACAACGGTAGCGTGTGCATATTAATGTGAACTTAAGGATTGCATACGCCCACACAAATGTCGCGGGAAAGGCGTTGCGAACTGGAGAGATCGTCAAAGGATGAAAGATAAATGAACTGGCAGGTTGTCACTTTTTTTGGCGATAGCACCGTACTGTTACCCAGTGCGGCAGTATTGTTTATCGTGCTTTTTCTGCGAAAAGATTCAAAGCAGCTGGCCTGGCACTGGGCGCTGCTGTTTGGCATAACCGGCGCAATTGTCTGCGCATCAAAACTGGCATTTATGGGTTGGGGTATTGGGATTCGCGAGCTGGACTTCACTGGCTTTAGCGGGCACACCGCATTATCTTCAGCTTTCTGGCCAATCCTCTTATGGCTGCTGTGCGCGCGTGCTACACCAGCTCTTCGTTTTACTGCTGTCATAGTGGGTTATGCTCTGGCCGGACTGGTTGGCTACTCCCGACTGATGGTCCACGCACATTCAACTTCTGAAGTCATTGCCGGCTTACTGCTGGGAGCCGCAGGCAGCGCAATTTTTCTGCTGCTACAGTCACGCGTTCGCGCCACTCATACAGCGCGGTTATCCTTTGGCAGTCTGGCGAGCATGGTGATTATCCCGGCGCTTCTGCTGAATACGGGGGCGAAGGCGCCAACCCAATCTTTGCTGAACGAGATTGCGGTGAAGATTGGCCCACTGGAAAAACCTTTTACCCGAGCCGATCTGCATAAGCGATTTTACTGATTCAGACAAACGTGGAAAAGATGAAGGATTCAGAAAGAATCATGTCGTGTTCACATTGTATGCAATATGAAATTTATGATGAAAGTGTCAGTAGCGGCGATATTTCATATCCATGAAATAAATTTGTGATGGGTCATTCTGCGCAATAATTAGCGCAATGATAATCAGCCAGGATGTTTCCTAAATAAGTTTTCTGGCTAAATATCGAATTTATTAATGATAACAACAGCGTGGCATACTTCTTTTTACTATCAATTTTTGTAGTTGACTAACTATAATTAACTTGAAGCTAAGTCAACACACTTTTTGTGGTGAAAAAGGCAATAAAATCATAAAGTTGAGATTATTCAGTTGCTTTGTACTGGTTCCATTTTTACGTGAAGAGCAGAAAACAATAGCGTTATCGGCAATTGGTTCGTGGCGCTGGCAACGTAACTGATAATGTGAGATTACGCTCCCAATTGAGGGTAGAATCTCGTAAACTTATGGCCGCGAAATTGTTTGCTTTGATGGATTAATCGCCGATTTATCGGAATCTACGATCGAATTTACAGGGAAAGAAGTACAGTGCATTGGTAGCTGTTAAGCCAAGGGCGGTAGCGTACCTGCGACCAGGCCTTTTCTCTATATCACATCTCATTTTATGCGACAGAAATTCCTAAAGTGGACTCCATGCAGGTGATTCTCTTCGCAACCTGTATATACTAGCGAGTTGTCATCAAATCAGGACGTATTCGTCTTGAGGCGGGCAGATAAACTGCGGGTATGAGGTGCGATGGAATAGCCTTCAATAACAATTTCGCATACATTGTGTACTGCAGGTAGCCTGCGAGTAGAAAACGAGCTTTAGCACGGCGTTCCGATCGGCATGCTTTCGTTTTCTCGGGCCAATACCTGTAGACCAAACATAGCAAAGGTTGGCGTCAGAGGGCGCTGCATCTATCAGTGTTCCCCTTGTCGCGCCAGCTTGCGAAAACGGGGCTTTAAATGGATCTTGTACAATGATAAAAATTGCGCGAATCGCACTCGCATTAGGGCTGCTTACTTCTGCCAGCTCACTTGCCTATGCCTCCGGGTTAGTGATGAATGACAACGAACTGCGCAACGATCTGGCGTGGCTCTCCGATCGAGGCGTTATTCATCTCAGCCTGTCGACCTGGCCGCTGAGCCAGGAAGAGATTAACCGGGCCCTTAAGAAGGCAAAACCCTCTTACTCTTCCGAACAGGTTGTTCTGGCGCGAATCAACCAGCGCCTCGACTCTTTAAAAGCGGATTTTCGGGTGAGCGGCTATACCTCAACGGATAAGCCCGGAACGCCGCAGGGCTTTGGTCAGAATCAGCCTGCGGATAGCTCTTTATCATTAGCCTTTAATAACAGCGGCGAATGGTGGGATGTGCACCTGCAGGGCAACGTTGAAGGTGACGAACGCATCAGCAACGGTTCACGTTTTAATGCTAACGGCGCCTATGGCGCGGTTAAGTTCTGGAACCAGTGGCTCTCATTTGGTCAGATGCCGCAGTGGTGGGGGCCGGGTTATGAAGGCAGCCTGATCCGCGGTGATGCGATGCGGCCAATGACCGGCGTTTTAATGCAGCGTGCTGAACAGGCCGCACCGGAAACCTGGTGGCTGCGCTGGATTGGCCCGTGGCAGTATCAGATTTCCGCCAGCCAGATGAATCAATATACCGCCGTACCGCATACCAAAATTATCGGCGGTCGTCTGACGTTTTCTCCTTTCCAGTCCCTTGAACTGGGCGCATCGCGCATTATGCAGTGGGGCGGGGAGGGGAGGCCGGAGTCGTTTAGCAGCTTCTGGGATGGTTTTACGGGTAAAGATAACACCGGTACAGCGAATGAACCGGGTAACCAGCTAGCCGGTTTTGATTTTAAATTTAAGCTAGAGCCTACGCTTGGTTGGCCGATTAGTTTCTATGGTCAACTTATTGGTGAAGACGAGGCCGGATATCTTCCCTCTGCAAATATGTTCCTGGGAGGAGTTGAGGGGCACCACGGTTGGGGTAAAGATGCCGTCAACTGGTATGTGGAAGCACATGACACCCGATCCAACATGGACCGCCTGAACTACAGCTATAACCACCATATTTATACCGACGGGTATTACCAGCAGGGTTATCCGCTGGGTGACGCAATGGGGGGAGATGGTCAATTGTATGCCGGTAAGGTTGAATTGGTGACAGAAGATAATCAACGTTGGAGCGCACGCCTGGCTTATGCCAAGGTCAATCCAAGAAGTCAGTCGATTAATAAAGCCTTCCCGCAATCGGATACTCTGAAAGGAGTGCAGTTGGGCTGGAGCGGGGATGTGTATAAATCAGTGCGTTTAAATACTTCCCTCTGGTACACCGATGCTGATAACAGTGATAGCGATGACGTTGGTGCCAGTGCCGGGATTGAAATACCATTTAATTTATAGCTCAGCTACAGCAAATTTAGGATGTCAGCAGGCTAGTATATGAACGCTGGTTTCAGCTGTCTGTGAAGAGCTAAAAAATGCGCGGTAGTTTGGGAATGAGACACTTTTAGTTTACTGATGATGTGACATTATGAAGAAAAAAATTGTTAGATTTTCGGCATTGGCACTAGCAATAGGGGTTTTATCTGCTTGTACAATCATGCCAGGTCAGGGATTGAATAGCCTTCGTAAGAATGTGGTTGAGCTACCGGATAGCGATTACGATCTGGATAAACTAGTGAATGTTTATCCTATGACGCCCGGTCTTATAGATAAACTCCGCCCCGAACCTGTAATTGCTCGTTCGAATCCTCAATTGGATAGTCTGTTAAAAAGCTATGAGTATCGCATTGGCGTTGGTGATGTACTGATGGTTACTGTTTGGGATCACCCTGAGCTCACTACCCCGGCAGGCCAGTATCGTAGCGCAAGTGACACGGGCAACTGGGTAAATTCTGACGGGACTATTTTCTATCCGTATATCGGCAAGGTTCAGGTCGCAGGTAAGACCTTAACTCAAGTGAGACAAGAGATTGCCAATCGTCTCACTACGTATATTGAAAGTCCGCAGGTTGACGTCAGTATTGCTGCGTTTCGATCGCAGAAAGCTTATGTCACTGGTGAAGTTGCTAAGTCAGGCCAGCAGCCAATTACGAATATACCGCTAACCGTTATGGACGCCATAAACGCAGCTGGGGGGTTAGAAGCCGATGCAGATTGGCGTAACGTTGTACTTACGCATAATGGTAAAGATACTAAAATCTCTTTATATGCGTTGATGCAGAAAGGTGACCTAACTCAGAACTATATGCTTTATCCTGGCGATATTTTATTTGTGCCACGTAATGACGATCTGAAAGTATTTGTCATGGGTGAAGTGGGTAAACAGAGTACCATGAAGATGGATCGCAGCGGTATGACGTTGGCTGAAGCACTAGGCAATGCGGAAGGAATGTCACAAGCCTTCAGCGATGCTACGGGTGTGTTTGTTATTCGCCAATTGCAGGGAGATAAACATGGTAAGATTGCTAACATCTATCAATTGAATGCGCAAGATGCATCCGCAATGGTGTTAGGTACTGAATTTCAGCTACAACCCTATGATATTGTCTATGTAACTACGGCACCTCTGGTCCGTTGGAACCGTGTCATTTCGCAGTTAGTTCCGACTATTAGCGGAGTTCACGATATGACTGAAACCGTAAAATTTATCAAGGATATGCAATAATGTTTGATTCTATTCTTGTTGTTTGTACGGGAAACATCTGTCGTTCACCACTTGGCGAACGTTTTTTGCGGCGAGCATTGCCCAATAAGAAAATTGATTCAGCAGGTACAGGTGCTTTGGTTGAACATTGTGCTGATGATAGTGCTATCAGAATTGCGGAAAAACATGGTATTTCATTAGATGGCCATAAAGGGCGACAATTTACCTCTACCTTGGGGCGGCAATATGATCTGATTTTGGTAATGGAAAAATCTCATATTGAACAAATTGGTCGGATCGCACCCGAAGTCAGGGGGAAAACGATGTTATTCGGTCAATGGATAAATCAAAAAGAAATCCCTGATCCTTATCGAAAAAGCGATGAAGCATTTGCTTCGGTATACCAGTTGATTGAACAGGCTGGATTACGTTGGGTCGAGAAATTGGGCGCATAATTATCAGGAATCACTGCATGTCATCAGTTAATAATAGAGCCGTCGAGAAAGAGGCGGAAGGAATCGATTTAGGCAGATTAGTTGGCGAGCTTATCGACCATAGGAAGCTAATTGTTTCAGTTACTGCATTATTTACGTTAGTTGCTCTACTATACGCGTTATTTGCCACCCCTGTTTACCAAGCTGACGCATTGTTACAAGTAGAGCAGAAACAGGGCAATGCAATTCTTAATAGTTTGAGTCAAATGTTACCTGATAGTCAGCCTCAGTCAGCCCCGGAAATTGCATTGCTTCAATCACGTATGATCTTGGGTAAAACAGTTGATGATCTGAATCTACAAGCTAGGATTGAGCCGGATTTTTTTCCTTTGTTAGGCAAAGGCTGGGCACGACTAACTAATAAACATACAGGTAGTTTGGCAGTAAGCAGATTATATTTGCCCATGGATGGCGATTTGGATATCCCTAAGCTGAAACTGACGGTTAAAGATAAAAATCATTACAGTATAGCTTTTAACGATAATCAGATAGTTGGAGTGGTTGGTGTTTTACTAGAGAGCAATGGTATTTCTCTTAAGGTCGATAAAATCGAGGCAGAACCTGGATCTGAATTTATCATTTCATATGTGAGTAAACTAAAAGCCATCACAGACTTGCAAGAGGTACTATCGGTAGCAGATCAAGGCAAGGATACTGGCATGTTAAGTTTGTCGTTGACTGGTCCGGATCCATTGTTACTGGAGAAAATACTAAATAGTATAAGTAATAATTATCTGGCACAAAATGTGGCACGACAGGCGGCACAGGATGCAAAAAGCTTGGAGTTCCTCAATGAACAGCTGCCAAAGGTGCGCAATGACTTAGATATTGCTGAAGATAAACTGAATCAGTACCGGCGTCAAAAAGACTCCGTAGATCTATCTCTGGAGGCAAAATCAGTACTTGAACAGATCGTTAACGTTGATAATCAGTTAAATGAGCTGACATTTCGTGAATCAGAAATTTCACAACTGTATACTAAAGAGCATCCAACTTATAAAGCGCTTATGGAGAAGCGTAAAACTCTCCAGGATGAAAAGGCAAAGCTAAACCAACGTGTATCAGCAATGCCTAAAACGCAACAAGACATATTGCAATTAAGCAGGGATGTTGATTCAGGACAGGCTGTTTATATGCAACTTTTAAATCGACAGCAGGAGTTAAACATTGCTAAGTCAAGTGCGATTGGTAACGTCCGAATCATTGATAATGCTGTATTTCAGCCTAAGCCTGTAAAACCGAAAAAGGTAATAATTTTATTAGTTGGAGTAGTTTTGGGGGGGGTAGTATCAGTAGGATTGGTATTACTACGTGTATTTTTGCGTCGGGGAATCGAAAATCCTGAACAGTTGGAAGAAGTTGGCATTAGCGTTTATGCTAGCATCCCTGTCTCCGAGAGTTTTGCAAAAACTGCTACTCAAACACCGGGATTGCGCAAAAAAGATGTGCCTGAATATCAAAGTTTTCTGGCGTTAGAAAACCCAGCAGATTTAGCTATCGAGGCGATCAGAGGCCTACGTACCAGTTTGCATTTCGCTATGATGGAAGCTAGGAATAATGTACTAATGATTTCTGGTGCCAGTCCGAATGCGGGTAAAACATTTGTTAGTACTAACCTTGCAGCAGTAATTTCCCAAACGGGGAAAAGAGTATTATTTATTGATACAGATATGCGCAAAGGTTACACTCACAAATTATTCAATCGTAGCAATGAAAATGGCTTATCCGATATTCTTTCTGGAAAAGTTGAAATCATAAAGGCGGTGCAAACTGTTATTTCTGCGGGGTTTGATTATATTTCTCGAGGCATTGCACCTCCTAATCCGGCAGAGTTATTAATGCATCGCCGTTTCAACGAGCTGCTGACATGGGCTAGCCAACATTATGATATGGTTATCCTTGATACGCCACCCATATTAGCAGTCACTGATGCTGCGATTATAGGCCATTATGTGGGGACTACATTACTTGTAGCCCGTTTCGAGCAAAACACTGTTAAAGAACTTGAAGTTAGTTTCAAACGTTTTGAACAGAGTGGTGTGCAGGTGAAAGGCTGTATACTAAATGGGATAGTTAAAAAAGCTAGTAGCTATTATGGCTACGGCTATAGCCACTATGGTTATTCATATAGTAATGATAAGTGATTGAGCTAGAAAATCGGATCGCTAATGGTCCGATTTTTCTTAAGTTAATATTTAAGATTTTGCCGTTAATTATAATAGTTATATAATACGTTATATTGAGAGGGTAACATGACGCTTCTCGGCAGGAGTTTTTTAGTCAGTACAGCACTTGCACTATCAGATTTTATCAGCTTTATTATATCTATCTATCTCGCTATCGGGTTACTAGCCTTTACCCAACATCATAATGATCAATTTATCCCACTAAATCAAACTGAGGGTTGGATTGCATTGCATTGGCTGTTAGCCTTTTGCTGTGTGGGTTGGTATTCAGTGCGCTTGCGACATTATTTTTATAGAAAAACTTTTTGGTTTGAGTTGAAGGAAATACTTCGAACTCTTGTTATTTTCGCGATTATCGAAATAGCTGTTATTGCATTCACCACTTGGTCATTTTCACGCTATCAATGGGGGCTGACATGGTTATTTACATTACTTTTGGTTCCTGCCGCACGTATGGCCACCAAGCGTATTTTAGATATACTTGGCTATTGGCAACGCGATACTTGGATTATTGGCAGTGGAGAGAATGCGCGTGAGGCTTATAAGGCTATAAGTAGTGAGCGTAATCTCGGATTGAATATTGTAGGTTTTATTGCTAGTGAAGGAGGGAAAACTGCAGGCGAGAATATCGAAGGTATTAGCGTTTTGGTCAATGATATCCAGTGGTTAGAGACTAAACATAAAAAAACGCAGTTTATTGTCGCAGTGGAATCATACGAAAGCGAAATGCGCAATACTTGGCTGCGTAATTTTATGATTAAAGGTTTTCGTTATATATCAGTTATACCAACGTTACGAGGGATGCCCCTGGATAGTACTGATATGTCATTTATTTTTAGTCATGAGGTAATGATTTTCCGTGTACAGCAGAATCTGGCTAAGTGGTCATCACGTTTTCTGAAACGCCTATTTGATATTGCAGGTTCTGTAGCAATTATTATTATTTTGTCGCCTGTATTATTATATATCAGTCGGAAGGTACGTGAGGATGGTGGACCAGCAATCTATGGCCATGAACGTATTGGTAAAGGTGGTCAGGCATTTAAATGTTTAAAATTTCGTTCGATGGTTATTAATTCAAAGGAGGTGCTTGAGCAATTGCTGGCTAATGATAAAAGTGCTAGAGACGAATGGGAAGCAACATTTAAATTAAAAAATGATCCGCGAATTACTAAAATTGGAGCTTTTCTTCGTCGAACCAGTTTGGACGAGCTTCCACAATTATTTAACGTCTTAAAAGGTGAGATGAGTCTAGTGGGCCCTCGACCAATCATCACCGCAGAGTTAGAAAGATATAATGAAGAGGTTGATTACTATCTTCTAAGTAAACCAGGAATGACGGGATTATGGCAGGTAAGCGGGCGTAGTGATGTCGACTATGAAACTAGAGTGTATCTCGATGCATGGTACGTGAAAAATTGGTCTATGTGGAATGACATCGCCATTCTATTTAAAACAATTGGCGTAGTACTAAAAAAAGATGGTGCTTATTAAGTACCTATATTAAACAATGAGTTATTATATGAAATACTATGTCGCAATACCGACTTATAATGGCGGAGAAATATGGCATTCAGTTGTAGCCAATATTAAAAATTATGCACCAGATGATTTGTTTGTTCATGTAATAGATTCAAGTAGCAAAGATGACACTGTGCAAGTAGCAAAGAATGCTTCATTTGATGTAATGATAATCGATAGTAGTGATTTTAATCACGGCGGAACAAGAAATCAGGCAATTAAAAATTATATTAATCAGTATGATATTGTTATTTTTTTGACTCAAGATGCAATACCTCAACCAGGATTTATTGAAAAGATAATTGATGTTTTCGATGACGAATTGGTCGCATGTGCATATGGGCGACAACTCCCGCATGAAAATGCTAACCCAATAGCAACGCATGCGCGTTATTTTAATTATCCAGAACAATCATATTCATGCAATAAAAGCAACGTATCCGAGATGGGTTTGAAAACAGTATTTATGTCTAACTCATTTTCAGCCTATAGACTATCTGTATTCAATAAGTTAAACGGCTTTCCATCAAATACAATATTGTGTGAAGATATGTATTACACAGCCAAGGCTGTTAACTCGGGGTACAAGGTTGCCTATGTCTCGGGTGCAGTTGTTCGTCATTCTCATAATTATACACCTGTCGAAGAATTCAAAAGATATTTTGATATTGGTGTATTTCATACGGATGAGCCATGGATAAGACGTGACTTTGGAGGAGCTAAAGGTGAAGGTAAAAAATTTATCATATCGGAGTTAAAATACCTAGTAAGAAAATACCCGTTGTGGATACCGCTTGCATGTGTAAATAACTTCATGAAAATAATTGGTTACATGCTAGGTCAACAGTATAAAAAAATACCTTTTAAATTAATTAAAGCCTTTAGTATGCATAAACGTTATTGGGATTTAAAGTGAATAATATAATTTATGCATATTGTGAATAGCTTAAATTTAATAAAGCAAACTCATTAGATAGAAGAGGGTAGTATGAAAATTATTGTTACTGGTGGTGCTGGGTTTATTGGATCGGCTGTGGTACGTCATATAATTAATAATACTAAAGATGAAGTGGTTGTTATGGACTGCTTAACTTATGCGGGTAACCTTGATTCATTATTATCTGTTTCTGATAATTCTCGCTATGTATTTGAGCAAGTTAATATTTGTGATAGAAATGCAGTAGATCATGTATTCAGAAAACATCAGCCTGATGCTGTAATGCATCTTGCAGCCGAGAGTCATGTTGATCGTTCAATTGATGGCCCCTTGGCATTTATTGAAACAAATATAATCGGGACTTATATTTTACTAGAGGCCGCACGCCAGTATTGGAGTGAATTAAGTAGCGATTCTAAGCAAGCATTTCGCTTTCACCATATTTCCACTGATGAAGTATATGGTGATCTACATGGCACAACTGATTTGTTTACTGAGACGACCCCTTATGAACCAAGTAGTCCTTATTCTGCATCAAAGGCATCAAGTGATCATCTAGTACGTGCTTGGTTGCGGACCTTTGGACTACCTACGATCGTAACAAACTGTTCAAATAATTATGGTCCGTTCCATTTCCCTGAAAAACTAATCCCACTGGTAATCTTAAATGCATTGGAAGGAAAACCACTTCCTGTATATGGTGATGGTGGCCAGATACGTGACTGGTTATATGTTGAAGATCATGCCCGTGCACTATATAAAGTCGTTACCGAAGGTGAGGTCGGTGAAACCTATAATATCGGTGGTCATAACGAACGAAAAAATATTGATGTTGTGAAAACAATCTGCCAACTTTTAGAGGAATTGGTGCCAAATAAACCTAACGGTATAGCAAATTATACTGATCTAATTACTTATGTCACCGATCGTCCTGGCCATGATGTACGTTACGCTATAGATGCACAGAAAATATTTAAAGAGTTGGGATGGAAACCATTAGAAACTTTTGAGAGTGGAATTCGTAAAACTGTTGAATGGTATTTAGCTAACGAACAATGGTGGAGTCGTGTTAAAGATGGCTCATATGCTGGTGAACGCTTAGGTCTCTCTCATTAATTTTGACAGGAATTATGCAATGAAAGGTATTGTTTTAGCCGGTGGTTCCGGTACTCGTCTTTATCCTATTACTAAAGGCACATCAAAACAATTATTGCCTATTTATGATAAACCAATGGTTTACTACCCCATATCTGTTTTAATGCTAGCAGGCATTCGTGATATTCTGATCATTTCAACTCCTGATGATATGCCTGGCTTTAGGCGTTTGCTGGGTGATGGTAGCCAATTTGGTGTTAATTTTAGTTATGCAATTCAGCCCAGTCCTGACGGTCTAGCACAGGCATTTCTTATTGGGGAGGAATTTATAAATGGTGATAGTTGTGCGTTAGTACTTGGAGACAATATTTATTTTGGTGAAAGCTTTGGCCGTAAATTAGAATCCGTTGTGAAAAGAACTGAAGGCGCAACGGTTTTTGGCTATCAAGTGATGGATCCCGAGCGCTTTGGTGTTGTTGAATTCGATGAAAATAATCGGGCCATATCGCTGGAAGAAAAACCAGCGCTACCAAAATCGAACTGGGCAGTTACTGGGCTTTATTTTTATGATAGCAATGTCGTTGACATGGCAAAACAAGTAAAACCATCTTCACGCGGTGAACTTGAGATTACAACACTTAATGAAATGTACCTTGACAGTGGTAATCTCCATGTTGAGAAACTCGGTCGTGGTTTTGCATGGCTTGATACTGGAACTCATGAGAGTCTTCTGGAAGCATCGCAATTTATACATACTATTGAGCAACGGCAGGGCTTCAAGGTAGCTTGCCTCGAAGAGATTGCATATAGAAAAGGTTGGCTAAACGCAAAGGAAGTGCTCGCTCAGGCCAATGTACTTTCTAAGACGCAATATGGACAATATCTCAAGATGTTAATTGAGGAGAAATAACGATGCAGGTTATTGATACAAAAATTAAAGATGTGAAAATAATTCAACCTAAGATTTTTGGTGATGCTCGCGGTTTTTTTCTTGAAACTTTTGAGAAGCAGCGTTATCAAGAAATGCTTGGTATAGAGTTTGATTTTGTCCAAGATAATCATTCTCGTTCTTCTAAAGGTGTTTTAAGAGGTTTACATTTTCAAACAGTTAATCCCCAAGGCAAGCTTGTTCGGGTTGTGCGTGGGGAAGTATTTGATGTTGCAGTTGATATCCGTAAGAATTCTCCGACATTTGGTGAATGGGAGGGGGTTTATCTATCGGAAGAAAATAAAACGCAATTTTGGATACCTCCAGGTTTAGCACATGGATTTGTTGTGTTATCAGAAATCGCAGATTTTGAATATAAGTGTACTGATTACTATACCCCTGTAGGGGAAGGTTGCTTAATTTGGAATGATCCTGATTTAGGGATTGAATGGCCAATATCAGAACCATTGCTCTCAGAAAAAGATAAAGCAGGTAAACGTTTGAAGGAGCTCTTTGCATGAAAATTCTGTTAACCGGGGCAAATGGTCAGCTTGGACGGTGTTTTCAGGATAGACTCCCTGACAGTTGGGAAGTGTGGGCAACAGACACTGCTGAATTAGATATAACCAATAAAGAAGCCGTATTGAGTGCAGTTAGACAATATGAGCCCGATGCAATTGTCAACGCGGCTGCTTACACTGCAGTAGATAAAGCTGAAAGTGAACATAATATTGCTGCTTTAGTTAATAAGACTGGCCCTGAAAACTTAGCTATTGCTGCCAGTAAATATAATTCAATTTTAGTTCATGTCTCAACAGATTATGTCTTCGATGGAAACTCAGCTGTTCCTTATTTAGAAAATGATAAAACCAATCCTCTAGGTGTTTATGGTCTGACTAAACTTGAGGGTGAAAATGCAGTAATTAACTTTGCACCCAGCGCTATTATTGTGAGAACGGCTTGGGTTTTTAGCGAGTATGGAAATAATTTTGTAAAAACAATGCTAAGGCATGGAAAAGATAAAGATAACCTAAACGTCGTAGATGACCAGATTGGTTGTCCAACTTATGCAGGAGATATTGCAAATGCAATTATACATATGTTGATTAAAAATACTCCTAAGGGGCTTTACCACTATTGCGGTGATGTTAGGACTTCATGGTTTGGATTTGCAAAAACTATTTTTGATATAGCTGATAAATCAAAAATGATGGATAACATACCTAATGTAACGGCTATAAATAGTGATCAGTATCCAACGCCAGTCAAAAGACCTGCGTTTTCCGTCTTGAATACCAGTAAAATTGAATTGTTAGGTATTACTCCATCTGACTGGAAGAAAGCACTAGAATTAATACTACCTAAGTTAATATAATTTTTTGTATTTGAGTCATGTTTGTATAATACAAGCTTACAGCCTTTTAAAGGCTGTAAGCTTTAAATGTCCAAAGTGAAATATTCAATCTGGTGATAAAGTGTATTTAAAAACTCTATAATATTTTATAGCGACAGTTCATTGCTACAATATTCTGTTGTAGTGTTCATTACGATGATTTTAGTTAGTAGTGTAGTGATTTTTATACAGAATATTTTATAGACACCACTTAGTTTACAAGATGTATCTAAGTTAGATATTGTTACTTCATATCTTTAGGTGAATGTAACTTGCCAACTGAGGTGGAAATTGTTCGAGAATGATAATGTAGTCATTTATACGGCATTGTTTGGTGCGTATGATAAGTTAGTGGAACCAGCGTATAAGTTTTCTAACTGCGATTTTATTTGTTATACAGATGATAAAACGCTAAAATCCGATATCTGGGATATCAGGTTAGTTGAAAATATTACTGATCCAGTTCAGGCTAACAGAGAAATTAAGTTTTTACCTCACAAGTTTTTTGAAGATTATAAATATAGTATATATATTGATTCAAATATTCGAGTTATAAATAATCCAATTGAGCTTCTAATTAAGTATCTCAGTGAGGAAAAAATTTGCATACCAAAACACTTCGAGAGAGCATGTATTTATGACGAACTAAATGAATGTATTGCACTAAATAAAATTACTAGGAAAGGATATGACTATTTATATGACTTATTGAAATCTGATGGATACCCTCGAACCTACGGCTTGGGGGAAAATAATATAATAATGAGAAAACATACTGATCCAGATGTAATTTTTCTTATGGAAAAATGGTGGGATTTTTTTATAAACGGACCTAAGAGGGACCAATTAAGTCTTTTATATCTTTCATGGAAGTTTAAAATCCCGGTTAAACTTATGTATGAAACATCACGCAATAAAAATAAATATTTTCGTTATGAGTTACATTTGAATGAATCAAAGCTTCCATTATTGCGAAGAACCTATTTGTATATGAGAGCAAATAGAGATAGACATCTTCTTTACAAAATTATATATTTATTTAAAGAAAAGTTGTGTTTTTTAAAATAAATTAGCGTTTTTTAATTTTATTGGAGTTCAGTATATGCGTTTTGGTGTAGTCGTTGTTCTTTTTGAGCCTGATGGTGAAATATTAAAAAATTTGATGCAATATGTTAGGGATGATATCGTTCTTTGCACGGTTGATAATAGCAGGGAAATTAGTAATATCCCTTATAGTTGCGAATATATACATAATGCGAATAATGGCGGTATTGCGGGAGCATTCAATAAAGGTATAAACTCTCTTATTTCAAAAGGCTGTGACTATATATTTACTTTTGATCAAGATTCCATTTTGCCTAATGATTTCTTTTCTTCTATGGAGCTTTTTATCTCCGAAAAGAAAGCTAAAATGGTTGTTCCGGATTTTATAGATATTAATTCAAAAACTCATGCAGCTTTTGTTAAACTTACCCGTTGGAAATATACTGTAACGAGGGAAGAGGAAGTTACTGCATTTGCTATTTCATCAGGTATGGGGTTCGATGTTAATATATGGAATGTCATCGGGCCTTTCACTGAAAAATATATTATAGATCATGTTGATACCGAGCTGTGTCTGAAGGCTGCGACTCATGGCATAAAAATTTATATTAATTATAATATTTGTTTGGAGCATCAAATAGGAAATAGGAGTGTCCATAAATTTCTAGGTGTAACTTTAAAACCAAATCATCATAATTTTAAGCGGAAGTATTATATAGCAAGAAACGGTACACACTTAAGCTTTAAATATTTATTCGAATATCCTTCTTATTTTTATTTGAATGTTTTGAGGGTAATACATGAGACATTATGTGTTCTTTTATATGAAGAAGATAAAAAAAGGAAGATGAAATATATATTCAAGGGGCTAATACATTCAATTTTAAATAAACTTGGTCCGGTATCATAAGATTTAAAAATTAATTGTCCTCATTAAAGAGTACTATTACATGCAATCCTATATAAAAAATGCTGGTTGGATTTTTTTAGAAAAAATATTAAGGACAGTAATTACATTTGTTTTATTTGCATTAATATCACGACAACTTGGTCCCAGTGATACTGGGATCTTGAACTTTAGTCAAAGCATTGCAATTATGTTTCTTTGCGTTACAGGTTTGGGTTTAGATAGTATTTTAATAAACGAATTTTCTAAAAATAAAGATGCAAGTGATGATCAGAAACTGTATTCAACAGTAATGCTATCAAAATTTCTTATCTCTATTGTTGTGCTAATTATTTGTATTGCTGGACTGTTTTTTTCCAATATTTCGAATGTTAGCAAGTCTGTTTTTGTGATTTCGTTGCTTAGCCTTGTATTTCAAACGCAAAATACTTTTTTTTCTTTTTTTCAAGCAAAATCAAAGTCTTATATTGTTACTAAATATAGTTTGATTGCCTTGGTAATATCCTCTATAGTTAAAATATTTTTGATTTTTCAGAATGTTTCAATAGTTTGGTATGCAGTATCATATACATTTGATGTTCTTGTTTCTTTCATTATTATTGAATATCAGATGAGAGTGCAGCGATTATATATTCGTCTAAAATTATTTGAAAAAACCATTATTCTTTCATTGTTAAAAAAATCATATCCAATTATCTTATCTTCGCTTTTAGTAGTTCTTTATACAAGGCTAGATCAGATAATGATTTTAAAGATGATGGGTACTGAGAGTCTAGGTATATTTAGCGTGGCTATAAGGATTTCTGATGCTTATGCTTTTATTCCTGCTGCGGTAGCTACTTCTTTTTTCCCGTTGCTAACACATGATAATAGTGCGAAAAATTTGAAGTTGTATTTTGATTTGGTTTTTTTTAGTTCATTTACTGCAGCTATTGGTGTTATTATTTTTTCATGGCTTTTCCTGGAGAAAATATTTGGAGCATCTTATTCAGAAAGTTTCTCTATATTATCGATTACTGTCTTTTCTACAGTGTTTGCGGTTATGGGGGGGGCATGTACTAATTATTTAGTTACAGTTAATTTAACCTTTATGAGGTTGGTACGAGCTACTGTTGGATTGTTCATAAATTTCTTATTAAATATATGGTGGATTCCTAAATATGGATTGATAGGCGCTGCTTATGCATCTCTTTTTAGCCAGGTTTTTTCGGCCTTTCTGGGGAATCTTCTTAATAAAAAAACCTGGGAGTGTTTTTATTTGCAGTTAATGTCAATTATTACTCTCGGAATCCCTGGTGTATTGACTATTTGCCAAAGGATTTTAAGGAAACACAATGATAAAGATTAAATTTTTATTACAAAAAAACGATTATTTGTATCCAATTGCGGTATTTTTTTATAGACTACTAAAGATTCGATGGAACACGATTTCAAGATGGGCAAATGATAGGTTCTACGCATATGTTTATTTTAGGAGTTCGTCGTTGATTCATAGTTGTCACATTACGGTTGGTTTAAAGTACTTATACCAGAAAAAAGCTCATTTACCACATCCGGTTGGGATTGTTATAGGTAAAAATGTCATACTCGGCGAAAGATGTAATATATACCAGAACGTTACTATTGGGGTAAAATCCAGAGATATTGAGGTTTACCCAACTATAGGTAATAATGTTACCATATATGCGAATTCCTGTATATTAGGAGACGTTTCTATCGGAGACAATGTCATCATTGGTTCAGGCAGTTTTGTTAATTCTAATATCCCCAGTAATGCAGTAGCAGTCGGTTGCCCTGCGAAAGTTGTCAAATTTATTAACAGCTTTTAAGATGTTATTTTTATTTGAAATTTATAATGATGTTCTTAATGTCGAAATTCATAAAATTGTCTTACAGTAATGTATTCAATTAGTAACTTGATTAGTGATGCAGGGGGCTAATTATAGAGTTTAGTGTGGATGGGTTATGACACAACTCCTTGGTCTATTTTCAACTTGCCTTTTTTGAGATTTCTAAATAGTGATTGGCCTTAATTCGACTTGTACTGAATAGTTGCGCATCATTGATACGATTAATTATATTGTTTATGATCCAGCTTATGCACAATGCTTTGAATGCAGTTTACACTTATCTCATTTGCTGATGTATTTGCGTTATTGTTTTTTTGATTGCCAAAATAATAGCCGTCACTCATGTGGTATTAATGTGTTTTCTATAGATCGAAAACGATTCCCGTGATGTAAATCTTTATTGCTACATCGAGGTTTTTGTATTTATAATTATCATTAACTGATTTTTACGATGTAATGTAATGTGTTTCTCGGTAATTATCTTAATAATTTCGATTGGATTGCGTCTGTTCAAGCAAAATATATGATGTTATTGTATCATGATCGTAAAATTCTAATAGATACTCATGATTTATTCGAACTTGTTCTATGCGCTTTACACTATTTAAGTTAATATAATGTTTAAGATATAGTGTGTTGTTTAGCAAAATTAAATAAAAACAGGAGTATGTAATGTCCAAGCAACAGATCGGGGTTGTCGGTATGGCAGTGATGGGGCGTAACCTTGCGCTCAACATCGAAAGCCGTGGTTATACCGTCTCCGTTTTCAACCGCTCCCGTGAAAAGACCGAAGAAGTGATTGCCGAGAATCCCGGCAAGAAGCTGGTCCCACATTATACAGTGCAAGAGTTTGTTGAGTCGCTCGAAACTCCACGCCGTATCCTGTTAATGGTGAAGGCGGGCGCAGGCACTGATAGTGCCATCGACTCTCTGAAGCCTTACCTGGACAAAGGTGACATCATCATCGATGGTGGTAATACCTTCTTCCAGGATACGATTCGTCGTAATCGTGAGCTTTCAGCTGAAGGTTTTAACTTCATTGGCACCGGCGTATCCGGCGGTGAAGAAGGGGCTCTTAAAGGTCCTTCGATCATGCCTGGTGGTCAGAAGGAAGCTTATGAACTGGTTGCTCCAATTCTCAAGCAGATTGCTGCTGTCGCTGAAGACGGTGAGCCGTGCGTAACCTATATCGGTGCCGATGGCGCTGGTCATTATGTCAAAATGGTTCATAACGGTATTGAATATGGCGATATGCAGCTCATTGCAGAAGCCTACGCTTTACTTAAAGGCGGTCTGGCGCTTTCTAATGAAGAGCTGGCGCAAACCTTTACCGAATGGAATGAAGGTGAGCTTAGCAGCTATCTCATTGACATCACTAAAGACATCTTCACCAAAAAAGATGAAGAGGGTAAATACCTGGTTGACGTGATCCTCGATGAGGCAGCAAACAAAGGTACCGGTAAATGGACCAGCCAGAGCTCTCTTGACCTCGGTGAACCGCTGTCACTCATCACTGAATCTGTATTCGCTCGCTATATCTCTTCTCTGAAAGATCAACGTGTGGCTGCTTCGAAGGTTCTTACCGGACCGCAGGCTAAGAGTGCAGGCGATAAAGCGGAGTTCGTTGAGAAAGTTCGCCGTGCTCTGTATCTGGGCAAAATCGTCTCTTACGCTCAAGGCTTCTCCCAGCTGCGCGCGGCTTCTGATGAATACCACTGGGATCTGAACTACGGCGAGATAGCGAAAATCTTCCGTGCCGGCTGTATCATTCGTGCTCAGTTCCTGCAAAAGATTACTGATGCCTATGAGCAGAATGCCGACATCGCTAACCTGCTGCTGGCTCCATACTTTAAGCAGATCGCCGATGATTATCAGCAAGCCCTGCGTGATGTTGTTGCATATGCTGTTCAGAATGGTATTCCGGTTCCGACGTTCTCTGCAGCCATCGCATACTACGACAGCTATCGTTCTGCAGTCTTGCCTGCTAACCTGATTCAGGCGCAGCGTGACTATTTTGGTGCGCATACCTATAAGCGTACCGATAAAGAAGGTGTGTTCCACACCGAGTGGATTGATTGATTTTAATTAACTAATGTAGAACTAAATCCCGGTTACTTATTAGCTGGGATTTTTAATGCGTATTAATCAGAGATTAACAATCGCGTAACTAGTGTGCTCCCCATTTATCATTTTGTTTATGTACACTGACGAAGGTAAAGTCCCTTCTTGACATACCTTCAGTCGCGGAGTAAAACCGCCACAAGTGTTGCTTATCAGAGTGGCTAATGTGCTACCTTCCAGTTAACAGATTAAAGTGTGATCGAATGAAAATTACTATTTCCGGTACCGGTTATGTTGGTTTATCGAATGGCATCCTGATTGCGCAAAACCACGAAGTGGTGGCGCTGGATATCATTCAATCCAAAGTTGATATGATTAACCAAAAGGTTTCTCCGATTGTCGATAAAGAGATCCAGGAATATCTGGCGGAAAAACCGTTGAATTTTCGCGCGACAACTGACAAGCATGATGCCTATCGTGATGCAGATTATGTCATTATCGCTACGCCCACTGACTACGATCCGAAAACGAACTACTTCAATACTACAAGTGTTGAAGCCGTTATTCGAGATGTCACCGAGATTAACCCAGACGCGGTAATGATTATTAAATCCACCATTCCCGTTGGTTTTACGCGTGATATTAAAGAGCGCTTGGGCATTGATAACGTCATTTTCTCCCCTGAGTTTCTGCGTGAAGGCCGCGCGCTTTACGACAACCTGCACCCGTCTCGTATCGTCATTGGCGAACGTTCAGAACGCGCGGAGCGTTTTGCTAATCTGCTGAAAGAAGGCGCGATTAAGCAGGATATCCCGACGCTGTTCACTGACTCTACCGAAGCTGAGGCGATTAAGTTATTCGCCAATACCTACCTGGCGCTGCGTGTTGCTTACTTTAATGAACTGGACAGCTACGCTGAAAGCCAGGGTCTGAACAGTAAACAGATCATCGAAGGCGTGTGTCTCGATCCGCGAATCGGTAATCACTATAACAACCCATCCTTTGGCTACGGAGGCTACTGCCTGCCGAAAGATACCAAGCAACTGCTGGCAAACTATGAATCTGTGCCGAATAACATCATCGGTGCCATCGTCGATGCTAACCGCACGCGTAAAGATTTTGTCGCTGACTCTATCCTGGCGCGCAAGCCTAAAGTCGTTGGTATCTATCGCCTGATCATGAAGAGTGGCTCCGATAACTTTCGCGCTTCCTCAATTCAGGGCATCATGAAGCGTATCAAGGCCAAAGGTATCCCGGTCATTATCTACGAACCGGTTATGCAGGAAGATGAGTTCTTTAATTCCCGCGTAGTTCGCGATTTCGACGCGTTCAAACAAGAAGCTGACGTGATTGTCTCAAACCGAATGGCTGAAGAACTATCTGATGTCGCTGATAAGGTATATACTCGCGATTTATTCGGTAGTGATTAAAATCATTAATTACCTAGTAAATTTCTCAGAGTAGGGATAATAATATACTGGTACTTCCAGTATATTTATCTGTTCCAAAGGGGGGTGAGGTGATTAGATTTTTTAAATTATTGAGTAATTGAAAGGCGAATGCTGTACTTTATAGATGATTTATGTTGATTCTTCCTATGAGCAAGGGGTGTTAACATTTTTAATGTCATCTCGATTTTTTAATTCGAATTTTTTCAAGTCAAGTGATATTTATCTTGATTTTTTTTTTTTGCTATGAAAAATAATAGAAAGTATTTCAAGCATAACGTCTAAATCTATTTGCTTAATATTTATGTTTTTAAATTTATTGTTTTTATTCGAGGTAAAAATGAAAGTTTTAGTTACAGGTGCGGCGGGTTTTATTGGTTTTCATGTAAGTAAGCGTCTTATACAAATGGGGCATAGAGTTGTTGGGGTAGACAATGTAAATGACTATTATGAGACTAGTTTGAAGGAAACTCGGTTGAGCTTTCTTAAATCACCATATTTTAGCTTCCATAAAATGGATTTAGCAGATCGTGAGAATATTTCAAATATCTTTGTAGAAGATAAATTTGATCGTGTTATCCATTTAGCCGCGCAAGCTGGCGTTCGTTATTCGATCGATAACCCCAATGTATACGCTGATTCTAATCTTGTAGGTTTTTTGAATATACTTGAGGGCTGCAGACACAATAACGTTGAGCATTTGCTCTATGCCTCATCCAGTTCGGTCTATGGTCTGAACCGAAAAATGCCATTCTCTACGGAGGATTCGGTTGATCACCCGGTTTCACTGTATGCCGCCACCAAGAAAGCGAATGAACTGATGGCGCATACCTACTCGCATCTTTATGGCATTCCAACCACCGGACTGAGATTCTTCACCGTCTACGGCCCGTGGGGCCGTCCGGATATGGCGCTGTTCAAGTTTACGAAAGCCATGCTGGAAGGCAAGAGTATTGATGTCTACAACTACGGCAAGATGAAGCGCGACTTCACTTACATTGACGATATCGTTGAGGCGATTGTAAGGATACAGGACATTATCCCGCAGCCTAATCCGGAATGGACCGTTGAAACGGGCTCACCAGCGGATAGCTCGGCGCCATACCGGGTGTATAACATCGGGAATAGCTCACCGGTTGAACTCATGGATTACATTACTGCTCTGGAAGAGGCTCTGGGGATGGTGGCGGAGAAAAATATGCTGCCTATTCAACCTGGCGATGTACTTGAAACAAGTGCTGATACAAAACAGCTCTATGACATTGTTGGTTTTAAGCCGCAGACATCAGTCAAACAAGGAGTACAGAGTTTTGTTGAATGGTATAAAGCATACTATAAATCTGATATAAAAAATGTTTCATAATATTTTTGTTTTATATAATTAATAGGTTATATGTAATCCAGTAAAGGTGATCGAACAAGCGGTCACCCAACTGGATGTTAAAAAATTTAAAGCTTGTCATTATCCATATTTTTGTTATTTTTTTTAAGTGGATTTTTTTGTGTAAATAATTAAGAACGCTTACAAATTAATTGTAAGTAATGCTATGTTTATCTTCTCCATTTTTTTGAATTTCTATCAACCCTCCTTTGTTAATCTTTGTGTGCAGAACTGTTTATACAATAATAATAAATTTATTATATCAACTTGGGCTAAAATGCTTCAACTTTTCATTCATTGTCATTAATCAAAAATTTAAATTCCTTGCACTGTTCGCTCTCTTAAATCGTTAGTAAGTATTTTCTTTTATAATAGATATTTAATCGTGTGTTATATGACGCGATTTTCTCAACCTTGATTCAGAAAGTTAAGCATGAGGTATTATACATCGTTATTTGAAAACACTAATAAATGTTCAATGTCGTTAAATAGTTAGGCTTTGAATTAAAGTACATTGCTATTATTGAACCGGTGATGAATGTGTAAGTTCTAAGTAGAATATTCACTGTTTAGTGGTTCTGAGTGGTTCTGAGTGGTTCTTTATCTCTTACAGTGTCTCTCTGTTAACCCATTCATTTATATTGTTTATTTATGGGGTAGCATACATTTTTCATATCGTGCGTGGTTCTTTGTAAAGTATGTTAAATCAGATACTCTGATTTAACATGTTAAGATGTGGTGTTAAGTGTGTCGTGGCTTCTTTTACTGATTTTCGCAGCTTGCAGTCCATATGACATCTACATACTCATCGCTTGAATTATTTATTATTACTGTGAATGTTTTATTATTAATATCAGAAATGTAAAAACCATTATTTATGCCCATAGGGGTTACATATATTTCGTGTGGTCTCATTATTAATCCATGCGTAATAACAGTTTCTTTGTTAGTTCTTACAATTCCAGTAGCTTTTGTTAAAATTCCACTGATGTCTTTAAAAATCTTTGGCCTACTACCAACGAATATGGTACCGCCTTCGATATGGCCACCAAAAACACTTACTTCATTTCTTTCGTTTAACTCAAATATTGCATGCGAACCGAAAATATATGAATCCCTAAATGTTGCTCTTGATAATAAGGATCTACTAAAGTCAATGCACGATTTTGTTGTTGAGGATGATAATATTCTTCCCGAGAAAAGGAGACCTCGTAACTCAGAACCTTCAAATGACACAATGCCATAGTCGGTTGGATTTTTTATATACCCACTCAATTGTATGTTGCTGCAAATACCACTTATAGCAATTCCATTCTTAGTATCGTCAATATATGCGTTGTGAATTTCTATATTACTAGCGCCATCAATTAAAACTGCATTTTCTATTGATTTATAACTATACAGACTATTTATAGTTAGCGGTTTTCTAGTTATGTCATCCATACCACCACCAATAATCTCTAGGTTGTTTTTACCACTTGTCATAAATAACCGTTGTATGTTTATCCCAATACATTTTTGATCTTTCGCCGGTTCAATTTTAAGTACTGGATAATTAGCTGATGATGCGCCGCCGGAAAGAACAACTGCATGAACTGTTTGGCATCCAATTATATTAAGTGCTGGGTTTTTAGTTCCTGCGCCGAACTCCCAATGACCAATCGTCAAGTCGGTTAACTTATAGAGAACACTTCCGTAAACATCCCAGTTTGTATATGCATTTGTTATTAGCCCAAATGCATCTGTATCACCTATGAGGTATGCAGCTTGCCCACACCTACCGTTTTTGAATACAAAATCTTTATCCCCAGTCCACAGATTTATCTCCAAAAATGAAGTTTTTAATCCACCTGTTGACTTAGTCCGCAGAACCCTACCTTTGAATCCAAAACCAATGCAGGTTATTCTTGTTGATCTTGAAGCATTGATTACAAATGCCTGTTGTGCATTTTTAGGATCTGGCTTTGAATAATCTGGTATCTCATCATCATCACTTACACCATCGCCAATGACACTTAGATGTAGAATTGCTCCAACGGCGCGGTTAAAAACCATGCAATCTCCAGTGTGGTTATCTGGTTTTATTGGCCCTTGCATATCGATACAGCATCCAAAAACATCTTTATCAAAATCGAAATTAATAGTCTTTGTAATCCTGTATGTCTTGCCAGGGTTGAAGATAAGCTTGTAGAATGAATGTGAAGTTAACCATTCCGCAGCCTTCTGAATAGCATCCGTATCATCAGTAATACCGTTACCAATGGCGCCAAACATTTCTGGAGTTTTAAAAACTATAACTTCAGAAATATCTTGTATCGGACAAATAGTTCTCCTATCAGCATCAGCATCAGCCTTTGCAAGCATTGGCCTGAACGCACCAAGAATACCTGCACCTAGCAGCAAATCTCTTCTTTTCATACGGAATCCTCAAGTTAGCTTTACACAGTGAGATAACCTCATCCATTTGACTCAGTCAATGAATAATAAGTAAATTGTAATAAACTTTGTTTCAATAGGTTTTTTTATGCTTTTTTTTGTTATAATCAACAAATTAGGTAAGATTGACACGGATCTCCTCACACCTCAAAGAGGTGATCGTATCAATCTTCCGATTGATGCATATAGGGCTACGTGATAGATTGCGTATCATGTTTTTTTCTAAATAAACAGTGAGATAACATATGCTAAGTGGTAAATATGCATGGAGGATAATTCTTATTTTCTTTTGTGTATCTTTAATTTGTGTTATGGCATATATTGCAGGTGCTAGGAAAATCGGCGTTGATAATGACTCATTAATGTATGCTTACATAGTTAAGGACAGCTTTGAGGGAAATGTTACGTCATTTCTTAGTAAAGAGCCCGGTTTTTGGTTAATCGTATATTTAAATAAACTTATAAATGGAAATGTTGGTACATTCTTCACGCTGTATGCATTTATTGCATTGGTTTTGAAAATTTGGGGTATGTACAAAGTTTCACCTTCATTTCCTGTAAGCTTTATTCTTTATGTGGGTCTTTATTTTATTGTGCACGAAATGATGCAGATTAGAATCGGACTCGCTAGTGGCTTTATATTTTTTATTTTTTATTTTTTGGTGACAGAAAAAAAATCAAAGGCGATTGGTATAAGTATCATTTCGGTTTTATTCCATTATTCCACAGTGATAGCTTTTTTGTTCTTTTTTGTGCGTCCAAGAAAGATGATTGGTAAGTTTTATATTATTTTACCAATATTGGGTGGGTTGGCAGGCTTTATAATAAAAGCTAATCCTTCTATAGCTAGTGCCTTTTTCAATATAATGCCTGAGTTCATAAGTTACAAAGCATCATTGTATTTTGACCTAGTTACATCAGGAAAGTTGGATGATGTAAAACCAGTGGCAATTGGATTTGGAAGTGTGATTTACTATATTCTCATGGTTTTTATGTTTTTTAGAGTAAAAAATAAAAGCCTTGATGATGCTTATTATAGAGCGTTAAACTTCATTTTAAAAATAACATCTGTACAGCTATTTCTTGGGTTTCTTTTAATGTTTAATGTTGAGTTTTCTAATCGAGTATACACATATATAGGTGTTCTTACATTCGTCATACTCCCAGCTTTCTTCATTAAAGAGTTTGCAATAAATTCAAGATTTATGATATTTATGATTATAGTGTTGTACGCCGCTAGGCAGTTATACACAAGCTATAACGGTGTTTTTGCTTAAAAAACTCTTAATTGGGGTTTTGTAATTGTTATCTTTAAACCATCTCCTAGGGAGTTGGTGATTGCTTCTGTAAAGCTATAGCCTGAAGAATGCCCATGTCGGAATATCTCTACCTACTAGCCACAAGTAAAACGAGACAAACCGACATGGGACTTTAAAGGAGCTCATCATATGTATACTGGCGTTGTAAATACCGCACAGTCTTGACGCCCAAGTACCAATTTAAGGAGCTGTACAGGTCGATCTATATTCTTTGTGGAATAAAGAATTGTGAGGTTTTGGAACTGAATGTTCAGGCTGATCATGTACATCTGGCCATCATCTTATCTAAGTTCGCTATATCAACTTTGATGGGCCATCTAAAAGACGGAGTGCCATCAGACTTTATATTCGTTGTCCACATATCAAGAATAAGCTATGGGGACAGCATTTCTGCTCCCGAGGCTACATTGTCAATACGGTTGGAGTGAATGAAAAAATTATCAGACGATATGTGAGGCATCAGGAGAAAACGGAATAAACGCATGAATAGCAGATGGAACTGTTAGAGTGGTAATCGAATATTGACAGAAGCCCCTTACAGGAGGGGCTCAATAGCCACCTTCATAAGGTGGGGTACTTAATTCAAGCGTCTTTACGGCCTATTTTGATTGCATGTAAAGGTGATTTCAAATATAGGTGTGTCATAATCTCACTCTGTTATCAATTTCATTAAAATTTTAATTGCCACGTCTAATTGTAATATAAATAATTAGTATAATAATTTTAAATTTTTATCACATGGGTGCTTATCATTAGAGTTATGTCAATGGTTGTTCTTATAGAACCTTTTGAATTAATAAAAATATTACTATAAATAAACCCTTTTAACTTCATATCTTTTGAGAAGTTAGCTAAATAATGGTGCTGTCGATATCCCTCCGGCTCTATACTTTCAGAAGTTTATATTGGGGTTCACATTTATATTCTGATGACTTTTCCCCTGATTCCTCGCAGTTCATGCGGAGCCGGCAGTTTCAAATCGATTTCAATCAACAACGCCTCATGGTTAAAGTTATCAATGACATTTAACGTGCTGAAATAATGGCCCCATGCCAAGGTATTATGCATGATATTGACAACTCAGCTAATGTTCTGTGTTTCAGGTATAGCCAGTGGTCAGGTATTATACACCAGCAGTCATTGTTTGCCCTTACGGCGGAAATTCAGCTCACAGGACAGTCAATATGGTGGAGTTTTTTGTGATTCAACGGGTATCTCTGTCATCTCAGACTTTGGAAAAGCTTCGGAAAAATGTATTGTGAATATCGTTCAATCAACTTCAGTAAAGTGGCAGCTATTCGCCTGACGAATCGTATTGCTCCTCTTCGCCGGCCCAACTCCCTAAAAAACGTGACCTAGCTTAAATTCTTCAATCGATCATCTTGTCCCAATCATTGAGGTCGGATATGTTAAATTTACCTTGTGAAGAGCTACCGTCACTGTGATGTAGACGCTGGAGATAAGCGCCGGAAGGTAAAACAGAGCCTGCTTGCAGGCTTTTGTTGTTTCTGGATCCCGGGTTCTCAGCCGTACTGCGTTGCGGCGCTGATTGATATTTAAACGGGGAAGGGCGGGATCTTTCAAGGGAAGGGCGCAGGCATAGCAAACGCAAGCCATTCATGGCCATGAGAAGAGCGTGCTGATGCTAAGGATATAGTATCAGTTTAATATGACATTTTTATTTTAAAAAGATATCCAATGCCAGCTGTAAAGACTATGCGTATCCCCACCGCTGGCAGTGTTTTATTCTAATATTATTATTTCCTATGCCTGTATTATAATTATATTAAGTTTTCTTTTCACCACTTTCGTTTGTTAAAAGTCAGCTTGGTCTTTTTCTGATCTTTGATATAAGAAATCAGAAAATAGACTGAAACAATCAACAGGATGGCAGCAACTGCTAAGAAAATTATGTTTGCCATAATGCGTACCAGAATGAAAGGAATGTTATAAATCCATTTGCCTGCGAACTAATATCTCTGCAAAAGCATGCCTTTGCCTGCTTAACATAGCCTGAATTTAAGAAAATTCCTATATGGTATTTGTGGTTTTTTTTTGAGAAAAGTGGAAAAAACTTTTTCATTGCCGTTACGTTGAACAATAGCGCTGTGGCCGACTTTGCTGGCAGACTGATGAGCTGGGGATTGTTTGCTTTATAAGGTAATGCTCTTCAGTGAGGGTAATGGAAGTGGCTTAGATGAGAGTTTGTTGAAGGTTTTGTTTGCTTCGTGTTAAATCTGCGTTTATGTATTGTGTGGTTTTCAGCGGCAGGTCATGAATAAATGGCGTCTCTCAACTCGCAGCTGGATGGATAAGTTTATCCAATGACCATTTCCGATATAAAAAAGCCGCAGTAGCGTTCTGCTGCGGCTAAATCCACAATGCCTGATATGACTACGCCTTGTAATAGGCTTTATACCAGTCAACGAAGTTCTTCACCCCCTGGCTAACCGTCGTTTGTGGCCTGAATCCCACCGCATCATACAGCGGCCTGGTATCTGCGCTGGTTTCCAGCACATCGCCGGGCTGTATCGGCATCATATTTTTCTCCGCCACCATCCCCAGAGCCTCTTCCAGAGCAGTGATGTAATCCATGAGCTCAACCGGTGAGCTATTCCCGATGTTATACACCCGGTATGGCGCCGAGCTATCCGCTGGTGAACCCGTTTCAACGGTCCATTCCGGATTAGGCTGCGGGATAATGTCCTGCATCCTTACAACCGCCTCAACGATATCGTCAATGTAGGTGAAGTCGCGCTTCATCTTGCCGTAGTTGTAGACATCAATACTCTTACCTTCCAGCATGGCTTTCGTAAACTTGAACAGCGCCATATCCGGACGGCCCCACGGGCCGTAGACGGTGAAGAATCTCAGTCCGGTGGTTGGAATGCCATAAAGATGCGAGTAGGTATGCGCCATCAGTTCATTCGCTTTCTTGGTGGCGGCATACAGCGAAACCGGATGATCAACTGAATCCTCCGTAGAGAACGGCATTTTACGGTTCAGGCCATAGACCGAACTGGATGAGGCATAGAGCAAATGCTCAACGTTGTTGTGTCTGCAGCCTTCAAGAATGTTCAGATAACCAATCAGGTTAGCATCAGCGTAAGCGAACGGGTTTTCCAGGGAGTAGCGAACCCCTGCCTGCGCGGCGAGATGGATCACTCGGTTAAATTTCTCGTTAGCAAAAAGCCGGGCAATACCTTCACGATCCGCGAGATCGATTTTGTGAAAACTGAACAGTGGAGATTGCAGTAAATCCAGACGGGCCTGCTTAAGATTGACGTCATAATAGTCGTTCATGTTGTCGAGGCCGACAACCTCATGACCCGCCTCCAGAAGGCGCTTGCAGGTATGAAAGCCGATGAATCCTGCGGCTCCAGTTACTAAAAATTTCATATTCATCCTCTGGGGTGACTGTGTCCCGCTATCTATTCGTTGATTTTACACTGGCTTGCCGCGTGGATCACCTGCTTTACCGTTGCTGATTATGTTCATGTGTTCGCTGGGGAAGCGCTGGCGTCCGGATAGTACCGAGAATGTACTGGCGTTCTGTAGTTTGAATGAAATTCATTATCTGTGCTTTATGATTAGCAAGATAATGATTGCGTATGGTTTGATCGCGTACTCAGGATTCCCTGTTCTGCCAGAACGGTTTATGCCCCGGAGAATTAACGCAGATTAAAATTGATTTTATGTTTGAGTTTACAATTATTTCACATTGAAGGCGGCTTTTTAAGGTTTTCCTTTTTAAATCAAACGCTTATTTTCATTGCTGTATTTTGTTTAAATTATGTTTACCCCCTGAATCATTTGCAATATGAATTGATTGGCAACGTATTTTCATTTTTATTCCTATAGACCAGCGCTATAATGCTGCTGCTCATTTGCATGACCATTGTGTTGTCAGCTTAATCAGCTATCCTGTGCGCAGCATTAAATATGACACTAAACTGATTGTTGGCGTCATTTCAATCAATATTGGAGCACAGTTTGCGCTGATTCATCAGAAGATGAATGGGCAGATAACGGAGACAGAGCCCTGTAACGCATGAAAAACAGGCTTGTCGGAAGAGCGAATTGAGAAATTCCTGATGGATGAGGCGAAAACAAACAGCGAGAGTGTGCCCCTGCTTGAATCTTTATCGTTTTCAAGCGAGCAACACCCGGTGTCACGGGCGGCCACTTTTTCGACAGCCGCTGCCGGCGCCCGCTGTTTAACGTCAGGACGGCGTTGAGCCAGTGCGCTGTGGTTGTGATAACCGGCGCTGGAGGTTTTGACAGACAAGATAGATGAATCATTACGCAGTTTGGTTGCGACAGCCAAGGGCGGTAGCGTGATTTAAAGCTATCTCATAACATTAAAGGGAGGGGGTATCTGACTGTAAAATAGCAGTTTTTAATGTTTGCCATGAAACAGCACATTAACTGGTCATCTCCAGGTCAGCATCTCACTTGTCCCAGTTCGGTATGCAAGATCTACAATGGTCGGCTGCTGCCAATGCATTAAAGCGGAGACAAAACTCGGGAAAATCTTGCTTTAATCTATGTGCTTAGGTTTTCAGCTCGTATGCTCAAGTCACGGTATCTACCGGCAATCTATAAGTTCGGGCGTTAGAGCTATCGCAGCTGACGGGGGTTTAGTCAGCTACAATGCGAAATCTAAAGTGCATAACAAAATGCTTAAAATTTCGTAGAATAATTTATGAGTATAAAAATGAAGTATAATCTAGGGTATTTATTTGACCTGCTTGTTGTTATCACTAATAAAGATCTAAAGGTACGGTATAAAAGTAGCGTGTTTGGTTATTTATGGTCAATTGCCAATCCTTTGCTTTTTGCGATGATCTACTATTTTATTTTCAAACTGATCATGCGTGTTCAGATACCTAATTATACCCTTTTTCTAATAACGGGGCTGTTTCCCTGGCAGTGGTTTGCAAGCTCAGCAACAAATTCACTTTTTTCATTTATTGCTAATGCGCAAATTATTAAAAAAACTGTATTTCCGCGCTCAGTTATCCCGCTCAGTAATGTCATGATGGAAGGGTTACACTTCTTGTGTACCATTCCTGTCATCGTCGCTTTTCTTTTTGTATACGGTATGCGTCCTTCGCTTTCGTGGCTGTGGGGAATACCGCTCATTGCTATCGGGCAGGTGATATTCACCTTTGGCATATCCATAATCTTTTCAACGTTGAATCTATTTTTTAGAGATCTGGAAAGATTTGTGACTCTCGGTATTATGTTAATGTTCTACTGTACGCCTATTTTATACGCATCCGATATGATTCCGGCAAAATATAGCTGG
The DNA here is from genome assembly GCF_040061795.1 of Klebsiella sp. GN_Kp190. Taxonomy (NCBI): domain Bacteria; kingdom Pseudomonadati; phylum Pseudomonadota; class Gammaproteobacteria; order Enterobacterales; family Enterobacteriaceae; genus Klebsiella; species Klebsiella sp. GN_Kp190. The sequence goes on along the minus strand of NZ_JBEAFN010000030.1, from coordinate 52,733 downwards.
GTTATTGACTATAACCCTCTGGCGAGTATGATTTTAAGCTGGCGCAACTTATTTATGGATGGGGTTTTAAACTATGAGCATATTTCAGTATTATATTTGACGGGTATAGTGCTGACGGTTATCGGTCTGAGTATTTTTAATAAATTAAAATATCGCTTTGCAGAGATCTTGTGATGGAACCAGTAATTGATTTTAATAATGTGACAAAAGAGTATCCACTTTACCATCATATTGGCTCAGGTATTAAAGATTTAATATTTCATCCCAAAAGAGCATTTCAATTACTGAAGGGCCGCAAATATCTTGCAATTCAGGATGTTTCTTTTACGGTCGGTAAAGGAGAGGCCGTTGCGCTCATCGGGCGAAATGGCGCAGGTAAAAGCACATCTTTGGGGCTGGTTGCCGGTGTGATAAAACCCACAAAAGGATCGGTCACCACGCGTGGGCGAGTCGCTTCAATGCTTGAGCTGGGCGGCGGCTTTCATCCAGAATTGACGGGGCGTGAGAACATTTTTCTTAATGCCACACTTCTTGGGTTACGCCGTAAAGAGGTGCAGCAGCGAATGGAGCGCATCATTGAATTTTCCGAATTAGGAGAATTTATCGATGAGCCGATCCGCGTCTATTCTAGCGGTATGCTAGCGAAACTTGGTTTTTCTGTTATCAGTCAAGTTGAGCCTGATATTTTGATTATCGATGAAGTGCTTGCCGTCGGCGATATTTCTTTTCAGGCCAAATGTATCAAGACGATTAAAGAGTTCAAAAATCGTGGCGTGACAATATTGTTTGTTAGCCACAACATGAGTGATGTGGAAAAGATATGCGATCGGGTTGTCTGGATCGAAAATCACCGTCTGCGGGAAATCGGTTCTGCTGAAAGAATCATCGAGCTTTATAAACAAGCAATGGCCTAAATCTGGTAATTAAATGAATAGTATTAAGATCTATACCTGTCATCATAAGCCGAGCGCATTCCTTAATGCATCGATTATCAAACCATTGCATGTAGGTAAAGCCAACTCCTATAATGATATCGGCTGTATTGGCGATGATACAGGTGATAATATTTCGTTTAAAAACCCTTTTTACTGTGAGTTAACAGCACATTATTGGGTTTGGAAAAATGAATCTCTTTCTGATTATGTCGGCTTTATGCATTATCGCCGACATCTGAACTTTTCCTCAGAGCAGAGCTTTCCCGAAGATAATTGGGGCGTCGTTAATTCACCCGTTATTGATGCAGAGTATGAAAAGCAGTTTGGTTTAACCGACACGGCAATCCAGGATTGTATTTCAGGGTTTGACCTGCTGTTACCAAAGAAGTGGTCTGTGACCTCTGCCGGCAGTAAAAATAACCTCGATCATTATGAGAAAGGTGAGTTTTTACATATAAAGGACTATCTGGCTGCCCTGGAGGTTGTCGAAGAGCTTTATCCGGATTATAAAGCGGCTATTCAGCAGTTTAACAATGCCACAGATGGCTATTACACGAACATGTTTGTGATGCACAAAGATATGTTCGTGGATTATTCAGAATGGCTCTTCGCGATTTTGACTAATCTTGAAAGCCGCATCTCTATGAATAATTATAACGCGCAAGAAAAGCGTGTTATTGGACATATTGCTGAGCGTCTTTTTAACATTTATATTATTAAGCAGCAGCAAGACCGGGCCCTGAAAGTTAAAGAACTTCAGCGTACTTTCGTGACGAATGAGACATTCAACGGCAAGCTGGAACCGGTTTTTCCTCACGCTGCGCCGATAGTCATCAGTTTTGATGACAACTATGCCATCAGCGGTGGAGCCTTAATCAACTCCATTGTTCGTCATTCTGATAAAAACACCCATTATGATATTGTTGTGCTGGAAAATAAGGTGAGTAACCTTAACAAGCAGCGCTTACTAAAACTGGTCTCGGCCCATACAAACTTTTCACTTCGATTTTTTGATGTGAATGCCTTTACTGAATTGAATGGCGTACATACCCGCGCGCACTTTAGCGCATCAACCTATGCTCGCTTGTTTATTCCGCAGCTTTTCCGTGAATATGAGAAGGTCATTTTTATCGATTCCGATACTGTGGTGAAGGCCGATCTTGCGACTTTGCTTAATGTCGACCTCGGCACAAACCTTGTTGCCGCCGTTAAAGATATCGTGATGGAAGGCTTCGTCAAGTTTGGTGCGATGTCGGAGTCGGCAGATGGCGTGATGCCCGCCGGCGAGTATCTGCAAAAAACGCTTAAAATGACCAATCCGGATGAGTATTTCCAGGCGGGAATTATCGTTTTTAACGTTGCCCAGATGGTGCAGGAAGATACCTTCTCAGCGCTGATTAAGACGCTCAAAGAGAAGAAGTACTGGTTCCTCGACCAGGACATCATGAACAAAGTCTTCTATGGCCGGGTTGAGTTTTTACCGCTGGAGTGGAATGTCTATCACGGTAATGGCAATACGGATGACTTTTTCCCCAATCTCCAGTTCGCAACATATATGCGCTTTTTAAAAGCCAGAAAGAACCCGAATATGATTCACTATGCCGGGGAGAATAAACCGTGGAATACGGACAAGGTTGACTTTTATGACGATTTCCTGGAAAACGTCATCAATACGCCATGGGAAAAAGAGACCTATTTCCGTCAGTTATCTCCGGTAAATTCATCAAGTCCTGCGCAAACTGCAGGGCAAACGCCAGTTCTGCTTCAGACTAAGATCAAAAAAGCGTTGATGCCTTTCCTCAATAAATATGCTCCTGTCGGTTCACCGAGGCGAAACACGATAACAAAATACTACTATAAAGTTAGACGCTCAATTCTTGGTTAAGGCTGCTGGAGTTATATTATGAACAGTAAAAATATTCTTATCGTCGGAGCGGGTTTTTCCGGCGTGGTTATCGCACGCCAGCTCGCTGAACAAGGTCATCACATCAGAATTATTGACCAGCGTGACCACATAGGCGGTAACTCCTATGATGCGCGCGATCCGCAAACTGACGTTATGGTTCACGTTTATGGCCCGCATATCTTTCACACCGATAATGAAACTGTGTGGAACTATGTGACTCAGCACACTGAGATGATGCCGTATGTGAACCGTGTCAAAGCAACGGTTAATGGCCAGGTGTTCTCTCTGCCGATCAACCTGCATACCATCAACCAGTTTTTTGCGAAGACCTGTTCGCCAGATGAGGCCCGGGCGCTTATTGCCGAAAAAGGGGACAGTTCGATCCTGGAACCGAAGACCTTTGAAGAACAGGCTCTGCGTTTTATCGGCAAAGAGCTCTATGAGGCGTTCTTCAAGGGCTATACCATCAAGCAGTGGGGCATGGAGCCTTCGCAGCTTCCTGCGTCGATTCTTAAGCGTCTGCCGGTTCGTTTTAACTACGATGATAATTACTTTAACCACAGGTTTCAGGGCATGCCGAAACTGGGTTATACGAAAATGATTGAGTCAATCGCCAATCATGAAAATATTACCATCGAACTTCAGCAATCGTTTAACGCTGAAGAGAGAGAACAGTACGATCACGTGTTCTATAGCGGGCCGCTGGATGCTTTTTATTCCTATCAATATGGTCGCCTGGGCTATCGTACTCTGGATTTTGAAAAATTCACCTGGCAGGGCGATTATCAGGGCTGCGCGGTAATGAATTACTGCTCGCTGGATGTTCCTTATACCCGTATCACTGAACATAAGTACTTTTCGCCATGGGAATCCCATGAGGGATCGGTCTGTTACAAGGAATACAGCCGCGAATGTGGTGAAAAGGATATCCCTTATTATCCGATTCGTCAGATGGGGGAGATGGCTTTACTCGATAAATATTTGTCCCTCGCGGAAAATGAAAAGAATATGACGTTTGTTGGCCGCCTTGGAACCTATCGATATCTGGATATGGATGTCACTATCGCTGAAGCATTAAATACAGCCGATAAGTACTTGTCCTCCCTTAGCAGTAATGAGTCTATGCCAGTATTTACGGTTTCTGTGCGATGAATTGCTCCGCATTAATAGTCACGTATAATCGTTTAGAGAAGTTAAAGCTGACTATTGCCAACACGGTGAAATTAAATTTTACAGCGATCGTTGTTGTCAATAACGGGTCCACGGATGGAACCCAGGCCTGGTTAGCCACCCTTAGCGACCCGCGAGTGATTGTTCTTAATCTGCCATCCAACAGCGGTGGCGCGGGTGGCTTTAAGGCCGGGAGTCAATATTTATGCGACAACGTCGATAGCGACTGGGTTTTCTTTTACGATGATGACGCCTGGCCCGAGAGCGATGCGCTGGAAAAATTTGCCCAGCTAGAAAAGGCTAACTGTCGGGTGTTCACCGCTTTGGTCAAGGATCTTCAGGGGCAACCCTGTCCGATGAACATGCCTTTTGCCAAAGTTCCGTCGTCGTTTATGGACACATTACGCTACATCAGAAATCCTGCGGAGTTTCTTCCGTCGGTTTCCCGGGCGTGTGCGGTACAGACGGTTTCCTTTGTCGGTATGATTATTCAGCGAGATGTGCTGCAAAAGCGTCTCCACAGTATTCACGACGAATTATTTTTATATTTTGACGATCTCTATTTTGGCTATCAGCTGACATTAGATGGCGAAGCTATTCGCTATTCTCCCGAGGTCATCTTTACCCACGATGTGAGTATCCAGGGGAAATGTATTGTTCCCGAATGGAAGGTTTATTATCTTTGTCGAAATCTTATTTTGGCGAAGAGAATTTTTCCGCGAGTTGCCATTTTTAGCCGTCTCTCAATCCTTTTACGGTTGATTAAATATGTATCAATATTGCCATGGCAACGCAATAAATTGTTATATTTTAAATACTTGCGTCGTGGAATTATCCATGGTGTAAAAGGAATCAGCGGTAAGAATCATTAAGTGGATATAGCAATGAAAAAACTGTGTTATTTCATAAACTCGGATTGGTATTTTGATTTGCACTGGATTGATCGTGCGATCGCCGCCCGAGATGCTGGTTATGAGATTCACATCATCAGTCATTTTGTCGACGGTAAAGTGCTGAATAAATTTAAAACATTCGGTTTTAAGTGTCATAATGTCCCACTTGATGCTCAATCATTTAATGCATTAACTTTCTTTCGGGCCTTTTTTGCCTCCCGAAAGCTCATTAAAGAAATTAATCCCGACCTTTTACACTGTATCACTATTAAACCCTGTCTGATCGGTGGGCTCCTGTCCAGGACAAACAACCGTCCCGTCATCGTGAGTTTTGTTGGTCTGGGTCGTGTATTTTCAGGTGATACGGGTTTGCTTAAGCTATTGCGCAATATCACCATCATGGCCTACAAATATATTGCCAGTAATAAGCGCAGTATATTTATGTTTGAGCACGATAAAGATCGTAAAAAACTGGCGGGTTTTGTCGGGATTGACTATCAGCAGACTATTGTCATCGATGGCGCGGGTATCAATCCGGAGATCTATAAATATTCTCTGGAGCAGGAGCGTGACGTTCCGGTTGTGCTGTTTGCCAGCAGAATGCTCTGGAGTAAAGGGCTCGGGGATTTAATTGAAGCCAAGAAAATCCTCGAAGCAAGAAATATTCATTTTACGCTAAACGTCGCCGGGATACTCGTTGAAAACGATAAGGATGCTATATCCCTTGCGGTGATCCAGCAATGGCATAAAGAAGGCCTGATTAACTGGTTGGGTCACAGCTCTAACGTTTGCGACTTGATCGAGGAGTCGAACATTGTGGCATTACCTTCGATCTATTCCGAAGGCGTGCCGCGTATACTGCTTGAGGCTTCCTCGGTTGGCCGGGCCTGCATTGCCTACGATGTTGGCGGCTGCGATAGCCTGATCATTAATAACGATAACGGCATTATCGTGAAAAGTAACTCTCCGCAGGAGCTGGCCGATAAGCTTGAATTCTTGTTAGCCAATCCCAAAGCACGAGTAGAGATGGGTATTAAAGGACGGCAACGCGTTCAGGATAAGTTTTCTAGCGGTATGATCATTAGCAAGACCTTAAAGACTTATCATGATGTGGTTCAGGGATGATGTAACGCAAGAGATTACAGCTTCATGTAAATCAAACACCTCCGAAGCGGTTGCATTTTAAGCTATGTAACTGCTCAGCAAACGCATGATGAGTTAAATGATTGCGTGCCACTTATTTTGAAGGTGATTGAATGTCTGATGAATCAAGTAACGTTATTGTATCCGTTATTATCCCTGTCCATAACGCCGCGGAGTATATTGCTGAGACGCTTACTACGGTGTTAGCCCAGTCTTTAAAAGAGATTGAGATTATCCTTGTTAACGATAGCTCAACGGATAATACTCTGGATATTGTCACTAAAATAGCCAGTGAAGATTCGCGAGTCCGGGTTATCACCAACCCGAGCAACGTTGGTGGCGGCGAATCGCGAAATATCGGCCTACGTGTAGCGACCGGCGAATACATCATTTTCCTCGACGATGACGATTACGCCGATAAAGAGATGTTAAAGAGAATGTCCGACCGGGCTACGGCCCTGCAAACGGATGTTGTTATCTGCCGGTGCCAGTCAGTCGATCTGCAAACCAATACCCGTTCTCCCATGCCTTTGTCGGCGCGTGAGGATTTACTGCCTGAAAAAGAGGTCTTCTCTTCACGGGAAATTGCTGACGATTTTTTCAGAGCCTTTATATGGTGGCCATGGGATAAGCTCTTCAGACGCGAGGCTATCCTGGCAATGGGCCTGGAGTTTCAACCGCTGAGAACCACAAACGACCTGTACTTTGTGAGTTGTTTCATGCTGTTAGCAAATCGCATCTCTCTGGTTGATGAGATCTTAATCTCTCATACTATCCACCGCGCTGAGTCGCTTTCCTCCACCAGAGAAAATTCGTGGCACTGCGCGCTGCAGGCATTAACTTCGCTACGTTTGTTTATGCAAGATCGTGATTTACTGGCGTCCAGAAGTCGTGATTTTAATAATTACGCCGTTGTTTTTCTTGAGTGGCATCTCAATACGATTTCTGGTGGTACGTTTAACCCGTTGTTTAACCAAGTAAAGTCGTTCATCTTATCTTTAGAAATCGACTGTGATGACTTTTATGATGACTTTATCAAAGCTGCGTATGGCCGGATCGTTAATCAGACAGCGGAAGAGTATATTTTTTCTCTGAAAGACAGAGCGTTACGCGAGCTTGAACATGCACAAATGATGAACTCAACGCTGCAGGAAGAAATGACTTCTCTTAAACAGTCGACGGTATCTCAGCGAAGTGAAATTGATGTTCTGAAGGCGCAGGTTAGCGATAAAACCACCATTATCCACGAGCTTGAACAGCGGAATGCGGGTTTAGAGGACGAGTATCAAACTCAGCAACAGAAATTGCTCAGCATTGAAAATGCGTACCATGAGCTGACTCAGCGCTATACAGATTTGGTTTCATCTTTATCATGGAAAATGACGAAACCATTGAGGCTAGTTAAAGAAATAACCGCACGAAAAAAGTCATGACGATGATAAACAGGTGATATCAACCAGCGCGCTGGCGAAGTTGATATTGCAAGGGAGGCGTCATGCCGCCTCCCTTTGATGACTTACTTATGCCTGCTCCGCAGGTTTTCCACCACATCCGTCAAATTCAGCCCCTGATCCTGCAGCAGCACCAGCAGGTGATACATCAAATCCGACGCTTCATTCTTCAGTTCGAACTGGTCATGCACCGTCGCGGCCAGCGCGGTCTCCACGCCTTCTTCCCCCACCTTCTGCGCAATACGTTTGGTGCCGCTGGCGTACAGCTTCGCGGTATAGGAGCTCTCCGGATCGGCGTGTTTGCGTTCCGCCAGCAGCTGCTCCAGCTGATATAAGAACAGCCACTGATGGCCGGTTTCGCCAAAGCAGCTTGAGGTGCCTTTATGGCAGGTTGGGCCAATCGGATTAACCAGCGCCAGCAGGGTATCGTTATCGCAATCCGGGGTGATGCTCACCACGTTGAGGAAATTGCCCGAGGTTTCCCCCTTGGTCCACAGACGCTGCTTTGTCCGGGAGTAGAAGGTCACTTTGCCGGTCTCTTCGGTTTTCGCCAGCGCATCCTGATTCATATAGCCCAGCATCAGCACTTCACCAGAAACGGCGTGCTGCACGATGACCGGCATCAGACCGTCGGTTTTTTGCCAATCCAGCTGTTCACTTAACATACCCTAATCTCCACGCCCTGTGCTGCCAGGTACGTTTTCAGTTCACCAATATTAATAATTTGCTTGTGGAACACCGAGGCGGCCAGCGCGCCGTCGACGTTAGCGTCGCGGAAGGCTTCCAGGAAGTGCTCCATGGTGCCCGCGCCGCCGGATGCAATCAGCGGCACGTGGCACACGGCGCGGACCTTGCTTAACTGCGCCAGATCGTAGCCGTTACGCACGCCGTCCTGGTTCATCATATTGAGGACGATCTCGCCGGCCCCGCGCTTTTGTACTTCCTGCACCCAGTCCAGGGTTTCCCACTGCGTCACCCGCGTCCGGCTCTCATCGCCGGTATACTGGTTGACGTGATACTTACCGCTCGCGGCGTCAAACCAGGTATCGATGCCCACCACAATACACTGCACGCCGAAACGGTCGGCCAGGCGGGTAATCAGCGTCGGATCCGCCAGGGCAGGGGAGTTGATGGAGATTTTATCCGCGCCGAAGGAGAGAATTTGCGCCGCATCGTCCAGCGACTTAATGCCGCCGGCGACGCAGAACGGAATGTCGATCACTTCCGCGACCCGCGATACCCAGCTTTTGTCCACCACGCGGCCGTCGCTGGAGGCGGTGATATCGTAGAACACCAGCTCATCCGCGCCTTCGTCGGCATAGCGTTTTGCCAGCGGGACGATATCACCGATGATTTCGTGATTACGGAACTGCACGCCTTTCACTACCTGGCCGTCGCGAACGTCGAGACAGGGGATTATCCGTTTTGCCAGCATTGAATGGCCTCCGTTACGTTAAATTTACCTTCCAGCAGCGCCCGGCCGACAATCACCCCGCGCACTCCGGTTCCGCGCAGCGCGGCGATATCATGCAGATCGCCAATGCCGCCGGAAGACTGAAACGCGACCTGCGGATAGCGGGCGCAGACTTCTTCATACAGCGAGACGTTAGACCCGGCCAGCGTCCCGTCGCGGGAAATATCGGTACACAGCACGTGCTGCAGGCCGACGGACTGATAGCTCTCCACCAGCTCCTCCAGGGTTACGCCGGAGTTCTCCTGCCAGCCGCTGACCGCCACCTGCTTGTTGCCTTGCGCATCGATCCGCACGTCAAGCGCCAGCACCAGATGCTGTGGGCCAAAACGCGTAAACCAGCCTTTCACCACTTCCGGCGACTTCACCGCCGTCGAACCCACAACCACGCGCGCCACGCCTGCATCAAGCAGGGCGGCCACGTCTTCTTCCGTCCGCACGCCGCCGCCAACCTGCACCGGCACGTCCACGCCGGCAACCAGCGTTTTCAGCAGCGGGATCTGGCGCTTCGCCGGATCTTTCGCCCCGGTCAGGTCGACCAGGTGCAGCACTTCGGCCCCCTGGGCGGCATAGGATTGCAGGCGCGGCAGCGGGTCGTTGCCGTAGTCGCGCTGCTGAGCGTAATCGCCCTGATGGAGACGGACGACCGTGCCGTCAATTAAATCTAAAGCAGGAATGATCATCACATCTCCAGGAAGTTTTTCAGCAGCTGCGCCCCGGCGCTGCCGGAGCGTTCAGGGTGGAACTGGACGCCAAAGAAGTTATCTTTCTGCACCGCCGCGGTGAAGGCCTCGCCGTAGCTGCACTGGGCGATGGTATTGACGTTGACCGGCATCGCGTAGCTGTGGACGAAGTAAAAATACGCCCCGTCTTCAATGCCGCGAAACAGACGATCGCCCGCTTTGGCATATACCCGGTTCCAGCCCATATGCGGTAGCGGCAGGCCGTGGTCGGTCATTTTCGGCACGTCCTGGTCGATAATGCCCAGCAGGTCAACGCCGTTATTCTCCTCGCTGCGTTTTCCCAGCAGCTGCATGCCGAGGCAAATGCCCAGCACCGGCTGGGTACAGGCTTTAATCAGCTCGATCAAATCGCGCTCGCGCAGCTGGTCCATCGCCGCCTGAGCCGTGCCCACCCCCGGCAGAAACAGTTTATCGGCGCGCAGCACCACATCCGGGTCGCGGCTGACCTGCGGCTCGTAGCCGTGGCGGCTCACCGCGGATTTCACCGAATTGAGGTTGGCGCAGCCGGTATCGAGGATCACCACGTTCATCAGAGTACCCCTTTCGAAGACGGCAGCGTGTCGCCCTGGACGCGAATCGCCTGGCGTAGCGTGCGGCCGAAGGCCTTAAACAGGCTCTCTACGCGGTGGTGGTCGTTTTTGCCCTTGGTTTTCAGGTGCAGAGTGACCGCCATGGTATAGGAGAGCGAGCGGAAGAAGTGTTCCACCATCTCGGTGCTCAGATCGCCAACGCGCTGATAGGTAAAGTCGGCTTTGTATTCGAGGTGCGGACGGCCGGAGATATCCAGCGCGCAGCGGGCCAGGCATTCGTCCATCGGCAGCACAAAGCCGAAACGGCCGATACCGCGTTTGTCGCCTAGGGCCAGCTTCAGCGCTTCGCCCAGCGCGAGCCCGGTATCTTCCACGGTGTGGTGATCGTCGATATAAAGATCGCCGCCGACGTTAATCTCCAGGCGGAAGCCGCCGTGGGTGGCGATTTGGTCAAGCATATGATCGAAGAAGCCGACGCCGGTGGAGATTTTGCTGCCGCCTTCGCGGTCCAGCCACACTTTCACATCCACCTGGGTCTCTTTGGTGATGCGCTCAACGTGGGCGTAACGGTCGCGGCGGGTTAGCTGTTCGCAAATGGTTGGCCAGTCCAGCTTTTCGCGGTCATAGCGCAGGCCGGTAATGCCCATGTTATCCGCCAGCTGGATATCGGTCGCGCGGTCGCCAATCACGTAGCTGTTGGCGGTGTCCATCACCCCTTGCTCCAGCCACGGCAGCACCAGTTTGGTTTTCGGCTTGCGGCAGTCGCAGTTATCCGCCGGGAGATGCGGACAAATCAGCACCTCGTCAAAGTTGACGCCCTGCGAGGCGAAAATCTGCATCATCAGGTTGTGCGGGCCGTCGAACTCGTCCTGCGGCAGGCTGGCGGTTCCCAGCCCGTCCTGATTGGTGATCATCACCAGCCTGTACCCTTCCTGCTGCAGCTTCAGCAGGGCCGGGATCACCTGCGGCTCGAACGCCAGCTTATCGAAGCGGTCTACCTGAAAATCAACCGGTGGCTCGGAAATCAGCGTACCGTCACGGTCAATAAAGAGAAACTTCTGGGTCATACATTCTCCGCAGTCAAAGCGTCAATGACGCGCTGGCTCTCTGCACGGGTACCGATAGTGATACGCAAACAGCCGCTTAATGAAGGTTGTTTATTCTGGTCACGTAAGATAATGCCCTGATCCCACAAAGATTTAAATACCGCGCTAGAGGCGGTGATCCGCGCCAGAACGTAGTTGCTCTCGGAATCGAACACCTCTTCAACGCAGGCAATGCTGCGCAGCTGGCTGACCAGATAATCGCGTTCGGCGAGGATCTGCGCCACGCGTGCCCGCATGGCGGCAATGCCTTCCGCGCTGAGCGCCTGGGCGGCGATGTCGGCGACCGGCGTCGAGAGCGGATAAGGTGCGATAACCTTCATCAGCACGTTAATCACCTCGGCGTTGGCGAGGGTAAAGCCGCAGCGCAGTCCGGCCAGGGCGAAGGCCTTGGAGAGGGTACGCAGAATCACCAGGTGCGGATACTCGTTGAGCCAGGTTGCCAGCGTGGCCTGCGGGCAGAACTCAATATAGGCTTCATCCGCGACCACGATGGCTTTACCGCGCGCCATCTCCAGCAGGGTGCGAAAATCTTTCGGGTTGATAATCTGCCCGGTCGGGTTATTCGGGCTGCAGACGAACACCACTTTCACGCCGTCAAGATTGGCCGCGATGCCCGGCAGATCCAGCTGCCAGTCGGCGAGGGTGGGCACCGTACGGCAGGTCACGCCGATGGTTTCGGCGCTGACGCTGTACATGCCGTAGGTCGGCGGGCAGTAGAGCACTGCGTCCTGCCCCGGCTCGCAGAAGGCGCGGATCAGCAGTTCAATGCCTTCATCGGCGCCGCGGCTGACCAACACCTGCTCCGGCTTGACGCCCGCATACTGCGCGTAGCGTTCAATGACCGCTTTCGGCTGCGGTTCCGGATAGCGGTTCATCGTCTGCTCGGTCAGCTGAAACGCGACCGCGGTCGGGAATTCGTTGGCGTTCAGCCAGACGTCGCCTTTACCGCCCAGACGGCGAGCAGATTGATACGGCGTCAGCGCGCGGACGTTGGCGCGGGCTAAATCTTCGATGCTCATGCTTGCTCCTTAAGGGCTGCGACGCGCAGCGTAACGGCGTTTTTGTGGGCGTCCAGACGCTCGGCGGCGGCCAGAATCTCAATTGTTGAGGCGAGGGCGGCAAACCCGTCGCGCGACAGCTCCTGCACGGTCATGCGTTTCTGAAAATCCGCCAGGCCGAGGCTGGAGCAGGTGGCGGTGTAGCCGTAGGTCGGCAGCACGTGGTTGGTGCCGGAGGCGTAATCGCCGGCGGACTCCGGCGACCAGTCGCCGAGGAATACCGAACCGGCGCTGGTAATGCCGTCGACCAGTTCGCGGGCGTTGCGGGTCTGAATAATCAGGTGCTCCGGACCGTACTGGTTGGAAATCTCCACGCACTGGGCGATATCGCGAGCCACGATGATGCGGCTGGCGGAGAGCGCCCCGCGGGCCGTTTCCGCACGGGACAGCGCGGCCAGCTGGCGCTCAACGGCTTGCGCGACGCGGGTGGCCATCTCGCTATCCGGCGTCAGCAGGATCACCTGCGAATCCGGGCCGTGCTCCGCCTGGGAAAGCAGGTCAGAGGCGACGAAATCCGGAGTGGCGCCGCTGTCGGCGATCACCAGCACTTCCGACGGCCCGGCGGGCATATCGATAGCCGCGCCGTCAAGACGCTGGCTGACCTGGCGCTTGGCTTCGGTCACGAAGGCGTTGCCCGGGCCAAAGATTTTATCGACCTTCGCTACCGATTCGGTGCCGAACGCCAGGGCGGCAATCGCCTGCGCGCCGCCGACGTTAAAGATATTGCGCACGCCGCACAGCTGGGCGGCATAGAGGATTTCATCGGCAATCGGCGGCGGCGAGCATAGCACCACCTGCTGGCAGCCCGCGATGCGCGCCGGCGTGGCGAGCATCAGCACCGTGGAGAACAGCGGCGCCGAGCCGCCGGGAATATATAAGCCGACGGAGGCGATAGGGCGGGTCACCTGCTGGCAGCGTACGCCCGGCAGGGTTTCCACATCGACGGCCTGCAGCCGCTGCGCGTTGTGGAAGGTTTCGATATTTTTGACCGCCACGGCCATCGCCTGCTTGAGCTCGTCGCTCAGGCGCGCGCCGGCGGCGGCAATCTCTTCGTCGCTGACCTTCAGCGCCTTGACGTCGGTTTTATCGAACTTCGCGCCGTATTCGCGCAGGGCCGCATCGCCGTTGTCTTTAACGTTATTCAGGATCTCCGACACCGTCTTGCTGATGCTCTCGGAGGCGGAAATGGCCGGGCGCGTTAAGAGCTGTTGCTGTTGTTCTGCGCTACAGCCGTTCCAGTCGATAATTGTGTTGAAGCTCATGGTTGTTTCCCCTGTTTATCCCGTGACCGACCCGCCGGTTTACTCCATCATCTTCTCAATCGGCAGGACCAGAATGGAGCTGGCGCCCAGCGCTTTCAGTTTTTCCATGGTTTCCCAGAACAGGGTTTCGCTGCTCACCATGTGCATCGCCACGCGCTGCTTGTCGCCGGCCAGCGGCAGAATGGTCGGGCGCTCGGCGCCGGGCAGCAGGGCGACCACTTCTTCCAGGCGCTCGGTCGGCGCGTGCATCATGATGTATTTTGATTCGCGGGCCTGAATCACCCCCTGAATACGGGTCAGCAGGCGGTCGATCAACTGCTGTTTGCTATCGGCCATCTCGCCGTCGCGCTGGATCAGGCAGGCTTTGGAGCGGAACATCACTTCCACTTCGCGCAGGCCGTTTGCTTCGAGAGTCGCGCCGGTTGATACCAGGTCGCAAATCGCGTCGGCCAGACCGGCGCGCGGGGCCACTTCAACCGAGCCGTTCAGCAGGCAGGATTTGAACGAGATGCCTTTCTGGTCAAGGTAGCGCTTCAGCAGGTGCGGGTAGGAGGTGGCGATGCGTTTGCCGTCCAGCGCTGCCGGGCCGTCCCAGGGTTCATCCGCCGGGGTCGCCAGCGACAGGCGGCAGCCGCCGAAGTCGAGACGGCGCAGGGTGAAGTAGCGCGGGTCTTCGCCCTGAGCGCGGCGGCTCAGCAGCTCTTCCTCCAGCACGTTTTCGCCGATAATCCCCAAATCGACCACGCCGTCCATGATAAGGCCCGGAATATCGTCATCACGCACGCGCAGAATATCGATGGGCATATTTTCCGCCAGCGCGATCAGGCGCTGGGTGTGCAGATTCACTTTGATGCCGCAGCGGCTGAGTAATTCGCGTGAATCTTCGCTTAAACGCCCTGATTTCTGAATAGCTATGCGTAAACGGCTGTTGTCTAACATTCTTATTTTCCTCTGTAACCCTGTCTGAATCTGTCCGAATTCGGTCCAAAAAAAAGCCCCCGGAAGTGAATCTTCCGGGGGCTCTCTTTGCGTTCATGCACCACTGGAAGATCCAAACGTCTTCCAGCACACATCGCCTGAAAGACTAGTCAGGATGATGGTGATGATGGTGGTTTTTAAATTGAACGCTGTTCATAAAATTCTCTGTGAATGACTATGCATTTGATGCCTTTTAACCTAAACCACTTCACTCGCATAAAGCAAGGGCTTTTTTCTATCATTAATTGATTTCATATTGACCTAAGAAATTGTCAGCTGCCGCCGGCTGGCGTAGCCTTAAGTCAGCACAGCGAAAATTCAGGAGCAAGGGGATGAAAAAGGTCGCAATTGTAGGTTTAGGATGGCTGGGTATGCCGCTTGCGCTGTCGTTGATGTCGCGGGGATGGCAGGTGACCGGCAGTAAGACCACGCAGGATGGCGT
Organism: Klebsiella sp. GN_Kp190; assembly: GCF_040061795.1. Taxonomy (NCBI): domain Bacteria; kingdom Pseudomonadati; phylum Pseudomonadota; class Gammaproteobacteria; order Enterobacterales; family Enterobacteriaceae; genus Klebsiella; species Klebsiella sp. GN_Kp190. The sequence continues at coordinate 37,645 of NZ_JBEAFN010000030.1, read as the reverse complement.
CGAGGCGGCGCGGATGTGCGGCATCGACGGCTATCCGCTGCGTCTGGAGCCGCAGCTGGTCTGCGACACCGAAGATCTGGATGCCTTAATGAACGTTGACGCGCTGGTCATTACCTTACCGGCGCGGCGAACCGGACCGGGAGAGGACTTTTATCTTCAGGCGGTACAGGAGATCGTCGATACCGCGCTGGCGCATCACGTGCCGCGCATCATATTCACCAGCTCAACGTCGGTTTACGGCAACGCCAGCGGCACGCTGAAAGAGAACTCGCCCCGCAACCCGCAAACCGCCAGCGGGCGGGTGCTGAAAGAGCTGGAGGACTGGCTGCATAACCTTCCCGGCACCTCGGTGGACATTCTGCGCCTCGCCGGTCTGGTGGGGCCGTCCCGTCATCCGGGGCGCTTTTTTGCCGGAAAATCCGCGCCGGACGGCCAGCACGGCGTCAATCTGGTGCATCTTCAGGATGTGATTGCCGCGATCGAACTGTTACTGCAGGCTCCGAAAGGCGGGCGCATCTATAATATATGTGCGCCTAAGCATCCCGCGCGCGGCGTCTTTTATCCGCAGATGGCCCGCGAGCTTGGGCTTCCCGTCCCCGTATTCTCTGATAACCCGGAGAACGGTAGCGGTAAGATCGTAGATGGCAGCCGTATTTGCAACGAACTGGGGTTTGAGTACCAGTACCCCGATCCGCTGGTCATGCCGATGGAGTAATGCGCCAGCGGTGAATCGCGTACCGTAAGGGGGTAGCGATGAAACCACTGCTGGATGTGCTCGTCATTCTTGATGCCCTCGACAAAGAGGGCAGTTTTGCCGCCGCCTCGGCGAAGCTCTATAAAACGCCGTCGGCGCTGAGCTACACCATTCATAAGCTGGAAAGCGAACTCAATATTCAACTGCTTGACCGCAGCGGCCACCGGGCGCGCTTTACCCGTACCGGGCAGATGCTGCTGGAAAAGGGGCGCGACGTGCTGCACACCGCCCGCGAACTGGAAAAGCAGGCCGTCAGGCTGCATCAGGGCTGGGAAAATGCGCTGATACTCAACGTCGATGCCACCTTTCCGTTCCCGCTGTTGGCTCCCGCGATCGCGGCGTTTTATCACCAGCATCACGCCACCCGCCTTGAATTTCGCCGCGATAACACGGGCGCAAACTGGCAGATGCTGATGGAAGGGCGGGCGGATCTTCTGCTCGGCGTGCTGGGCGACCCGCCGGCGCTCAGCGGCTGCGGCTCTGTTCTGCTGGGAGAGGTGGCGCAGGCGTTTGTTGTTGCGCCCCGGCATCCGCTTGCGCAGATTGCCGGCCCGCTGGGCTGGCGGACGTTGCGCCGTCATCGGGCGATTGTGGCCGACGGCGCGTGGCCGCAGATTGACGCTCAGGATAGCCTGGCGGTATTCGATCTTTCCGCCCGGCTGACGCTGCTGTGCGCCGGACTGGGATGGGGCTATTTGCCGCTATTTCAGGTACAGCCTTTCATCGCCCGCGGCGAGCTACAAATATTAAAAACGACGGTGCCTGAACCGGTCAATCGCGCGTGGATAGGCTGGAATGAAGATATTTGCGGGCAGGCGGGCGAGTGGTGGCGAAAGGAGATATTAGCAAATAGTGCTATCCATCAGGTCTATAATACTAAAATCGTATGAATATTAATCTGTTAGAGAATCGCCGTAATTATTAAGCCTTGTAACATCTTGTCATCGTGCCAGTAGTTGTTGCAAAATACGCGTCCTGAAAATCAGAAACTGGCCGACGCTTTTTTAAAGTGTCGGTTATTTTTTTGGTTGAAAGACACATCATTCAATACCAAGAGGCCGGGCTTCGTACCGGATAGATATTTACTAAAAACCGACAGTGGTTGTCGCTGAGGAATACAAAGAAATGGGGCAATTTTTTGCTTACGCGCTGGCGTTCACCGTAAAAGGGGATAACTATGTCGCATAACGCTACTCCAAAAACCTCTCGCGTGGAATTACGTAAAACGCTTACGTTGATTCCGGTTGTCATGATGGGCCTGGCCTATATGCAGCCGATGACGCTGTTCGATACGTTTGGTATCGTCTCTGGATTGACTGATGGTCACGTTGCGACGGCTTACGCCTTCGCGCTGATCGCCATTCTTTTCACGGCGCTGAGCTACGGTAAACTGGTTCGCCGTTTCCCTTCGGCGGGTTCCGCTTATACCTACGCGCAGAAATCCATTAGCCCGGCCGTTGGCTTTATGGTTGGCTGGTCATCGCTGCTGGACTACCTGTTCATGCCGATGATCAACATTCTGCTGGCGAAAATTTACTTTGAAGCGCTGGTGCCTTCTATTCCATCGTGGATCTTCGTTGTCGCGCTGGTGGCCTTTATGACCATCTCCAACCTGCGCAGCATCAAGACCGTGGCGAACTTCAACACCCTGATCGTTATCCTGCAGATGGGCATCGTGGCGGTGATTGTTGGCCTGATTATCTACGGCGTTATGCACGGCGAAGGCGCGGGCACGCTGACCAGCACCCGTCCGTTCTGGTCTGAAGGCGCGCACGTGGTGCCGATGATTACCGGCGCGACCATCCTGTGCTTCTCGTTCCTCGGCTTCGACGGTATCTCTTCGCTGTCTGAAGAGACCAAAGACGCAGAGCGCGTGATCCCGAAGGCTATCTTCCTGACCGCGCTGATTGGCGGCCTGATCTTTATCGGCGCTTCCTACTTCCTGCAGCTGTACTTCCCGGATATCTCGCGCTTTAAGGATCCGGACGCATCGCAGCCTGAAATCATGCTGTACGTGGCGGGCAAAACCTTCCAGTGGGGCGTGCTGATTTTCTCCAGCGTCACCGTACTGGCGTCCGGCATGGCCGCGCACGCGGGCGTTTCCCGTCTGATGTACGTGATGGGCCGCGACGGCGTGTTCCCGACGCGCTTCTTCGGCTACGTGCATCCGAAATGGCGGACTCCGGCGTGGAACGTGCTGCTGGTTGGCGCAATTGCGCTGCTGGCGATTAAATTCGACCTCGTCACGGCGACGGCGCTGATTAACTTCGGTGCGCTGGTGGCGTTCACCTTCGTTAACCTGTCGGTGATCTCCCAGTTCTGGATCCGTGAAAAGCGCAACAAAACGCTGAAAGACCACTTCAACTATCTGGTTCTGCCGGTGTGCGGCGCGCTGACCGTTGGCGCACTGTGGATCAATCTGGAAGAGAGCTCCATGGTTCTCGGCCTGATCTGGGGCGGTATTGGTCTGGTCTACCTGGCCTGCGTGACCAAAAGCTTCCGCAACCCGGTACCGCAGTACGAAGACGTTGCCTGATCGCGTTTGGTGATGTGAAAAGCCGGAGGGAGACCTCCGGCTTTTTTGTTTCTGGCGTTCCGCAGGCCGGGCAGGAGCTCGGGTAACCGCTACTCAAAGCAGGCGCTGCGCTCCCGGCACTCGTCGCAGCTTGGCGACCGGCAGATAACTTCCCCCTGCTGGAGCAAACAGCGCTGACGGTAAAAGAACTTTTTCCAGCGCATATTGTGTTCGTTCATCGCCACCAGCTGCGGAAAGCAGTCGATCATCAGCAGGCGCAGTTCGGCGCGCGACGCAAGGCCCAGATCCTGCCAGAGATGGTTAAACGCCAGCGAAACCTCGGCGATAATCTGCGCCATCGGCCCGGCCTCCTGCTGCATCCAGCCCGCTAGCCACGCGCCCAGCTGCTGGCGCTCCTCCTCGCGGGTAGCGTTGAGTTCGCTCATCAGGCGGCGGCGGGTTAGCGCCTCGCCGTCCAGCGGCGTCTCCGCCTCGCCCAGGCGTCGCCGCAGCGCCTGCCAGTCGCGCGGGCTAAGCCCCATGCGCAGCGGAAAGCTGCCTTTCCCCGCGTGGTACAGCAGCCATAAGCGCCGCAGCCAGTCGAGCGGCGGCATCAGGCGACCCCCTTATGCGGTAGCGCGGCAGGCCAGCTCCCCCGGCGCTGCTGCCACCACGCGGGCAGCACTTCGGAGACCGGCCGCCACGCACCGTCAACGCACGGTTCAATGCCTTCCTGTTCCAGCATTTGCCACGGCGTATGGCCGATACGCACGCAGAATACGGCTTTAACGTCCGCCAGCAGTTCGAGGATCGCCGCGAACCGGGCCGCGTTATCCTGCGGCTCGCACTCTTCGCGCCCCTGACAATATTTAGGCGTAAACCGTTCGTTGACCAGCACCATGCCGGCGGCCGAGAGGCTGTAGATAGAGAACCGGTCGGTGTGGCCAAAGTGGCAATCAATCACGTCCCCGCGGCTTGACGCCACGGCGACCAGGCAGGCGTCATCGGCTTCAGATTCGCCGCGGGTGGCAATGCTGGCGTGCAGCTGCGCGCGCTGGTGGAGGATTGGCAGCCAGGCCGGGAGGCTCTCCGGGGCCGGAAGCTGGGTAAACTGCTGGCTGCGATCTTCGCCAAGCATCCCGATGGCGTCGGCGCGGCACTGGTGGCAGTGGGTCATCTGCGGCATCACTTCTCCGCACCGGCTGCGGGTGGCGGCGAGCGTCTCTGCGTCCGGCTCCGGCTGGCCGTTGAGGCCAAACACCGTGCCGTGCTCCGGCCTGGCGATCAGCGGCATAATATTATGGATAAACGCGCCGCTGGCCCGCAGCGCGCGGCTCACGTCGGCCATGCCGCTATCGTTGATGCCGGGGATCAGCACCGAATTTATTTTCACCAGCACGCCCTGGGCGGTCAGCCTGCGCACGCCCTCCAGCTGACGAGCAATCAGAATCTCTCCCGCTTCGCGTCCGCTGTAGCGCTCGCCGTCCAGCCATAGCCAGGCGTAGATTTGCGCGGCAATCTCCGCGTCGAGGGTATTAATGGTGACCGTGACGTGGTCAACCCCGACGTCCAGCAGGCGGTCCACCGCGTCGGGCAGCATCAGCCCGTTGGTCGACAGGCATAACTTCAGGTCCGGCAGCTGTTCGCGGATCAGCTCCAGGGTACGGAAGGTGCGGGCGATATTGGCGAGCGGATCGCCGGGGCCGGCGATGCCGACCACCGAAAGCTGCGGGATCGCCTGTGCGACCTGACGCACTTTGACGACCGCCTGCTCAGGCGTGAGCAGCGTTGACGATACGCCGGGGCGGGACTCATTGCTGCAATCGAATTTGCGATTACAGTAATTGCACTGCAAATTGCAGGCGGGCGCGACGGGCAGATGCATCCGCGCGAAACGGTGATGCCCATTACGAGAGTAGCAGGGGTGCGCGGCAGCTTTATCGGCCACAAGCGGCGTCAGGGCGCTGTCATCCGCCGGGCGGCAGGCTGGGCCGCCAGAAAAAGAGGAGCAGGAAGTCATGGTCATACCTTCGTGGTTGGGCGATACCTTCCTGCTGCAAATGCTATACCAGAGGGATTTTTTACAACCCTATGAAAAATAAACGCTTTAACTGACGGCCGGCCAGGTAAAATTGTCGTAATTCCGCCGCGCTGGCGACAATGTCCTGAATCTCACATAACGCTTCACAGCCGCGGCATGGTGATATCCATGATCTGAATGCGATACGCCACCTGACGCGGCGTCATCCCGAGCAGCCGCGCCGCTTTGGCCTGCACCCAGCCCGCTTTCTCCAGGGCGGCGATCAGCCGCTGGCGCTCGTCGAGGCTGTTGTCGAGCCAGCCGTCTTCCGTCTGGCCGCCGTTGGGCAGCGCTTTCGGCGGGTTATCGCGATGGTTGAACAGAATCACGTCCCGGTCGATCAGGCCGCTTTCCGACATCACCGCCGAACGTTCGAGACAGTTTTCCAGTTCGCGGACGTTTCCCGGCCAGCTGTACTCCATCAGCAGGCGAATTGCCCCATCGCTGATGCGCAGCGTTCGCCCCTGGCTGTGGGCGATTTTACGTACCAGAAAATGCGCCAGTTCGGCGATATCCTCCTGGCGCTCGCGCAGCGGCGGCAGCGCGATAGGCATTACGTTCAGGCGGTAGTAAAGGTCTTCACGGAAATGCCCCAGCCGCACCTCCTCTTCCAGATGGCGGTTGGTCGCCGCGATGATGCGCACGTTGACGCGCAGGGTTTCATCGCCGCCGACGCGCTCCATCTCTCCTTCTTGCAGAATTCGCAGCAGCTTGGCCTGAAACGAGGCGCTGCTTTCACCGATTTCATCCAGGAATAGGGTGCCGCCGTCCGCCAGCTCAAAGCGGCCTTTCCGCTGGCGCACCGCGCCGGTGAACGCGCCTTTCTCATGGCCGAACAGCTCGCTCTCCAGCAGATTGTCCGGCAGCGCCGCGCAGTTAAATTTGACGAATGCGGCGGCGGCGCGCGGGGAATTATGATGAATGGCGTTGGCGATCAGCTCTTTCCCGGTGCCGCTCTCGCCGCGCACCAGCACCGTGGTATCCCAGCGGGAGACCTGACGGATAATGTCCATAATCTGCCGCATCGCCGGGCTTTTGCCGACCATATTCTCCAGGCCGAAACCGCGCGAAGGGGTACAGGCGCGCGGGCGCTCAACTCGGGAGCTCTGCTGCGGCGGCTGCGGGGCGGAGGTCGGCAGAATCATCAGGCGAATCGTCTGGGCCACCAGATTGGCGACGGTTTCGAGAAAGCGCGTGCAGGCGGGTAGCCGCTCTTCCTGACGCGCCATCGGCTGCGCCGCCAGTACGCCGATGGGCCGGGAATGAGGGCCCATCAGCGGAACGGCGATAAACGGCAGGTCGTAGTCGTACAGGCTCAGACGATCGAGAAACCGCTGGTCATCGGCGACGCGCGGCAGCACCAGCGACTGGCCCTGCGCCAGCACGGTACCGACCAGTCCTTCTCCCGGCCGGTAGCGAATTTGCGTACTGCCGGGCAGCGTCTGGTTTTCCGTTTGCTGCAGCGCTTCGATGCTCAGGATCTCCTGCTGGCTGTCGTACAGGCAAATCATCCCGTGCTGCATAAACGCATCGTTATGTAAAACGCTCAGCACCTCCTGCAGGGTTTTGCTCGCTTCGGTGGCGCGGCTCAGCACCACGCTTATCCGCTGCATGGCGGTAAACTGCTGGGAGAGATCGAAGCGCCTGACGGTGGTGTCCGAATCGGATTTATGGATCATTGCTCACCTCCGGTCAGGGTATCAAAGAGCGGGAATCGCAGAACGAGGCTGGTGCCTCCCTGGGGTCGAGAAGCCAGTTCAATCGCGCCGCGGTGGTAGGCGACCAGCGTTTGGATCAGCCGCAGCTCCATCCCTTTGCCGGGAGAGTTTAAGGCATCGGGTGAGTGGGCGTAGCGCACCTGCAGCAGCGGTACATTGTCGTTGAGATACAGCGAGAGCCAGCCCTCGTCCTCTTCGGCATAAAGCTCGATCTCCAGCGGTACGGAGGGCAGTTCAGCGGCGAGGGCCAGCGTCCGATCGAGCCATAAACTTAAGCAGGCCAGCATCTGGGTACGCTGGCCGAAGCCGACCAGATGCGGCGATGCCATGTCAACCCGCAGCCGCGCGCGGTCGTCAAAGCGGGTGCGGTAGAGGGCGTACAGGTCGTCAAAGAAGGGCTGAAGCGGCCAGACGGCGCTGCTTTCCAGCTCGAGAGAAGGGCGGCAGCGCTGCAGTCGCGCCATGGCCTCTTCGCCTTCGCGCCACGCCGCGTCCAGCGCCACGTTGCCGCTGCCTTCGCCGTTCAGCCGACGGGCCGCCGCCAGCATATTGATCGGGCAATTAAGCTGAATCAGCGCCGCGTCCAGCGACTCGCGAATGGCGGCCAGCAGCTTTCCGGCGGTCATCTGCTGCTTCAGACGGTCGAGACGGCCCTGCTCCTGCTGCTGGCGCTGCTGGGTGCAGTCGGCGATCACCACCAGCGTGCGCGCCGGGGCGCTGTCGACAAAATAGCGGCTGGCTTCTTCGCTTACGCCGGGCAGCGCCCAGCAGGTCACCGACAGCCAGCGGACCGCGCCGCGAACCACCACCGGCAGGATTTGCTCCGCGCCGGGCCCCATTTTGCGCGGTGAAATCTGGAGCTCGACCAGCAGCTCTTTTCCGCCGCAGTCCGCGCAGTACGTTTTGTAGGCGAGATTATCCATCACCACCCGATCCTGCTCATCCACCACGACCACGGCGGCGGGGATGTTGTTGAGCACCGCCTCCATCAGCGTCATATGATTGCGCAGCCGCTGTTCCAGGGTATAGCTGACGCTGATGTCCCGCTGCATCGCCAGATAATGCTCCAGCTCGCCCTGGGGATTCAGCACCGGCGTGATGTCGATATCCACCAGATACAGGCCGCCGTCGCGGCGCTGATTAATCAGCTGGCCGCGCCACGGCTGGCGCTGAAGCAGGGTTTGCCACATCTGCTGGTAGATTTCGCGCGGCGTCTGGCTGCTGGCCAGCAGGCGCGGGTTTTGATTGAGCAGTTGCGCCAGCGAATATCCGCTCTGGCGGCAAAACGCCGGGTTGGCGTAGATAATATTCGCCCGGGCGTCGGTGAGGGAAATGGCTACCGATGCCTGTTCGACCATCGTAAAAAATAGCCCCGGATGTTGTTGAGTCAGCGCACCGGCAATCGCCTCGGGTACGGCGTTATCGAGCATCATATTCAGGGTCATCGCAAACTCCTGTGTCGCAGTTATGACAATTTGTCCGACACCGTGACGAGAACGCCGCGGCGTTTGTCGAATCTCGATAACCATGCAAAGCGTGCGCCCTTATCGGCGAGATAAGCAGAAACATTGATCCGGTAGGGGAAAACCCAGCGCTTTTTTCATTTTAAGCGGCCCGCCGGCCCCGCTGCGGGCGGCGGGCGGGCGCGGAAGCGATCGTTTTGGGGCAGGGGTGAGCCGCGATAGTGCAAAGAAACCTGGCACAGCCTTCGCAATACCTCTGCGAGAACGCGTGTTTTCAATCCCCCTTTCCGACAGGAGCGCAATATGGCGAACATTGGTATTTTCTTTGGCACCGATACCGGTAAAACCCGCAAAATCGCGAAAATGATCCACAAACAGCTGGGCGAGCTGGCGGATGCCCCGGTCAACATTAACCGCACGACGCTGGACGACTTTATGGCCTATCCGGTGCTGCTGCTGGGCACGCCGACGCTCGGCGACGGCCAGCTGCCGGGGCTTGAGGCCGGATGCGAAGGCGAATCATGGAGCGAATTCATCAGCGGCCTCGACGACGCCAGCCTGAGCGGGAAAACCGTGGCTCTGTTCGGCCTCGGCGACCAGAAAGGCTACCCGGACAACTTCGTTAGCGGGATGCGTCCGCTGTACGACGCTCTGCGCGCGCGCGGCGCGCAGATAATCGGCAGCTGGCCAAATGAGGGCTATGAATTCAGCGCCTCTGCGGCACTGGAGGGCGAACGCTTTATTGGGCTGGTACTGGATCAGGATAACCAGTTCGACCAGACCGAAGCGCGTCTGGCGAGCTGGCTTGAGGAGATTAAACGCGCGGTGCTGTAGGCGTTAACGGGTAGCCGCGAGGCTACCCGCACAGGCCCGGCTGACGGGAGATCGTTTGTTCCAGCCACTGGCGCTGATGGCGCTGCTGGCTCTGCTGCCAAAGATAATCGCGCGCACTCTCCAGCGCCTGCTGCGGCTCCATGGGCGCGGCGGGACGAATTGCTTCACACCATAAAAGATGCCACCCCAGCTCGCTGGCGACGGGGAGGCTCAGGGCGTTTTCCGCCAGTGAAAACAGCGCGGTCTCGAGCTGGGGATAGAGCAGCCCGCGGCTAATCCAGCCCAGACGGCCCTCTTCCAGGGCGCTTGGGCAGTGGGAATGGCGGCGAGCCAGCGGAGCAAACGCGTCCCGGGAGGCGTTGATTTGCCGATACAGGCCGAGGATCCGCTGATGTACGGCTTCGCGGTCGCCATCGACCGTCAGCAGCAGGTGGCGGGTCAGACGCTGCTCCGGGCGCATAAACTGCGTCTGGTGGCGCAGATACCAGGCCTGTACCGTGGAGAGATCCGGCTGCGGTGCCTGGCGGGCGATATCGGTAAAGCCGACCTCCAGTCGGGCGTGATGCAGCACGATGGCTGCGCGCTCCGGCGGCGTAAATTCCCCCTCGTCGAGCCAGACGGCAAGGGAGGCGGCGATATTCTCCAGCAGCGCCGCCGGAATATCGCTTTCCGGGACCCGCGCGACGATCGCCTGCTCCATGCGGCACTGACGTTGCCAGGCCTGTTCAAAAGCCGGCGTATCGGCCGGCTCCAGGGCCGTGGGGTCGCTATTCCAGCGGCTGCGCGCCAGCCGCTGCCGGGCAAAACGTTGCCATGCGTTCATTCTTCTCTCTCCTCTATAAGGGTGATGGCCCGCGCCGGAACCCTGAACCAGCGGCCGCTAAAGTCCACGGTGTAGCTGTCGCCGGTCTCTCCGCGATCGGTCGCCTCGATGCGTCCCCGCTGGCCGGCGCTCACGACCACATCGCCGTTGACCGCAAGCGCCATCTGGCAGGTCACGCTATCCCCATATTGCAAGTTTCCGGCCAGCCACGGCTGGGTGATGGGGATCAGCTCCTGTTCGCGGCAGCCGATGATCCGATCGGTTTCCGGAAAGTGGATCTGGTAGATAATCTGATCCTGCAAAAAAACGCCCCAGTCGCGCACAAAGCCGGTGCTGCCGCGCCTGACCAGCAGCGCGCCGGGGGCGAAGCCCGCCACGGTGCCGTCGTTACGAATCGCGCGTACGACGCGGACCTCTTCGCTAAAGGTGAATTTTGGTCTCATGTTCCGCTCTCCTGAAACTGTTGCTGATAGCTCTCCGCGAGCAGTCGTCGCGCCAGCAGCCAGTGAGCGCGGGCGTTTTCCTCCAGCCGGTTTTGCAGCGGCACCTCGGCGCGCAGTTTGCGGTGAAAGGTTGCCAGCACCGGCAGGCAGCAGCGGCCAAGCAGCTCGGGCTGGTAGGGGACGGCGAAAAACTGGAAAAAGGATTCGGCGGAGCGAAGTTCGTCCACGCCGGGAATTTGATAAAACCACTCCATCATTACCCCCTCGCCCGCAGGGCGGATTCACCGCACAGCTCGTCGTAGATAGCCACCAGCTCATAATCTTTCGGGCTGCGCTTCCAGTTCTCGGCGAAGCGGCGGATGGCGGGCAGCAGCTGGTTAATTTGCGCGGCGTTAAGGTGATAGCCCATCTGGTCAAATACGCCGTTGACCGCCTGACGCCCGGAGTGTTTACCCAGCACCAGCCGGTAGCTGCGGCCCATCAGGGAAGGGGCGATCGACTGATAGCTCTCGCTGTCGCGCAGCAGCGCCGCCACGTGGACCCCTGATTCATGGGTAAACACCAGCTCGCCGACCAGCGGCTGCTGCGGGTCGATGGCGCGCTGGGCGGCTTCGGCGACCCTCTGACAGAGCGCGGGCAGCGCCGGAAAATGCACGCCGGTCTTCACGCCGAGGCAGCGCTCCAGGCCCAGCGCGACGGTTTCCAGCGCCGCGTTGCCCGCCCGCTCGCCGAGGCCGAGGATCGTCGTATTCACGCTGGTGGCCCCGGCGCTTACCGCCGCCAGCGTATTGGCGGTGGCCATACCCAGGTCGTTGTGGGCGTGCATTTCGATTTCCCCGGCCCAGACTTCGCGCAGGGCCGAGATTTGCGCCGCGGTGGAGAGGGGGTCGAGCAGGCCGACCGTATCGGCATAGCGCAGGCGGGCGGCGCCGCACTGCTGCGCGACCTCGGCGATAGCGCGCAGGGCCTGGCCCCCGGCGCGCGAGGCGTCCTCGCAGCCGATGCATACCTGCAGACCGAGCGTATGCGCAAGGCGGATAAACATCGCCAGCCGCTCCAGCAGCACCGTTAGCGGCTCGCGCAGTTTGTACTGCCGCAGCTTATCTGAAGCCGGAATCGAAATATCCACCCAGTCAACGCCCAGATCGGCGCTCTGGCGGATTTCCAGCGCGTTCATCCGGCACCAGGTCATCAGCGTCGCGTCGGGCAGCTGACGACGCACCAGCTGGATCCGCGCGATCTCCTCGTCCCCCATCGCCGGGGTGCCGACCTCCATCGCCGTAATCCCTGCGGCATAAAGCGCCTCGGCAATGGCGACCTTTTCGCTGGTGCGAAAGGCGACGCCGGGGCTCTGTTCGCCGTCGCGCAGGGTGGTATCGTTAATCAGCACGCGTCCCATCAGCCACCTCCGCCTTAGCCGTAAACCGGCGTGAAGACGGCGTCCGCCGGGCGCGGCTTGCCGTTGTGCCAGTAGGGCGACAGCGCGCGCAGCCGGTCGATAATCGGCGGCAGCGCGGTGACGACGTAATCGATCTCTTTCTCCCGGGTGTAGCGCGAGAGGGAAAAGCGGATGGTGCCGTGGGCGGCGGTATAGGGGATATTCATCGCCCGCATCACGTGGGAGGGTTCCAGCGAGCCTGACGTGCAGGCGCTGCCGCTGGAGGCGGCGATCCCGGCCTGGTTGAGCAGCAGCAGAATGGCCTCTCCCTCAATAAACTCAAAGGCCAGATTCGCCGTGCCGGGCACCCGCGGCTGGCTACCGCCCATCACCATGACCGACGGTACGCTGGCCAGCAGTCGATGCTCCAGCCTGTCGCGCAGCTGGCCGATATGCGCCATTCCCGGCAGATGAATATTCGCCAGCTCGCAGGCCGCGCCCATGCCGACGATTCCGCAGATATTTTCCGTCCCGGCGCGCCGACCGTACTCCTGATGACCGCCGCGCAGCAGCGGGCGAAAGCGCGTTCCCCGGCGCAGATAGAGGCAGCCTACGCCTTTTGGTCCGTGAAACTTATGCGCCGAGCAGGAGAGCATGTCGATGCGGGTCTCGCCCACGGCAATCGGTATTTTGCCCACTACCTGTACCGCATCGCAGTGAAACAGCGCCCCTTGTTCATGGGCCAGCTCCGCCATTTCGGCGATCGGGAAAAGCACCCCGGTTTCGTTATTCGCCCACATCACGCTGACCAGCGCGACGCGCGGGCTGAGCGCGGCGCGGAACTGCGCCATATCCAGCGCCCCCTCGCTATCCACCGCGATGCGATGAATCAGATAGCCCTGGCGCTCCAGGTGCTCGCAGGCCGCCAGCGTCGCCGGATGTTCGACCGCGCTGGTGATAATTTCGCGCCGCTCCGGCAGCAGGGCGATGGCCGAGGCGATGGCGGTGGCGGTAGCTTCGGTGGCGCAGGAGGTAAAGATGATCTCGCTGGGATACTCCGCGCCCAGCAGCGCCGCGGTCTGTTGATGCGCGCGCTCCAGAGCCGCCTGGGCCGGTAGGCCAAAATCGTGTATCGACGAGGGGTTGCCGTAAAAGTCGGTCAAAAAGGGCATCATCGCTTCCAGAACCATCGGGTCCAGACGGGTGGTGGCGTTGTTATCGAGATAAACCTGTTTCATCTTGTCCCCCTTGGGTCAGTTAACCGCGGCTCAGGCCGCCACCACTTCCATATAACAGCCGGTACGTTCCATCAGTTTTTGCTGCAGCCAGGCCAGGGTCATATCGGTCATCATGCAGCCGCTACAGCTGCCGGAGAGGCTGACGGTCACCTGGTGGTTGGCGACGCTGAGCAGCGACATATCGCCGCCGTCGGCCTGAATATGCGGGCGCAGTTCAGCGATGGTCTCGACGACGCTCTGCCAGTGCGGATCTTTGCCGCTGGCCGCGGCGGGCGGCGTCTGCGGCGGCTGCGCGAGGATCTCCGCCAGCGCCAGCTCGATTTTTTCGTGGCAGGCGGTGCAGCCGCCGCCCGCTTTGGTGTAGTTGATCACCTCTTCAAGGGTGGTCAGGCCGTTGTTCTGCACCGCGCGGCGAATGTGTCCTTCATCGACGCCGAAGCATTTGCAGATCAGCTTGCCCTCCTCATGCTCTTCCTCCAGGCTTTCGCCGCGAAAGTTGGCGATAGCCGCGCGCAGGGCCTCCTGGCCCATCACCGAGCAGTGCATTTTCTCCGGCGGTAGCCCGTCGAGATAATCGGCAATCTGCTGATTGGTTATCTGCCCGGCTTCGGCCAGGGTATGGCCGATAATCAGCTCCGTCAGCGCGGAGGAGGAGGCGATGGCGCTGCCGCAGCCGAAGGTCTGGAAGCCCGCTTCCTGGATAATTTCGCTTTGCGGGTCAACGCGCAGCATCAGGCGCAGCGCGTCGCCGCAGCTTAATGACCCCACATCGCCTACCGCGTTGGCGTTGTCCACCACGCGCGCGTTGCGGGGATTAAAAAAATGGTCTTTCACTTTCTCGGAGTAATTCCACATGCTGTCAGCTCCAGGGATGATGACGGAAAACGCCGGGGCGCGGTTCACCGCAGGAGTGCGGTGGCGTTAACGAACTAGCAAATGCGATACCAGAGAATAAAATTCAATATTTTCAATTTGTTATATTTTACCCTGACAAGACGCGCCCGACAGTGTCGGGATGTTTTGTGGGCTTTGTCACACAAACGACACGGCTAGCGGCGCGGGTCCGGTTCTTCATGCCACTCCTGTTCCTGCAGCAGACGGGTAAAGCGCTCCGGGTCGCGCTGGCGCGCATTTTTGCGCTGCCCTTTGTCGTACCAGTAAAGCTGGATCTCCTGCAGTAAGCCGACGATGGTGGTGTCGGCGGGAACGCGTTCGGCGCGGACGCCGACCTGCAACAGCTGACGAAAAACCGCGTCGCCAATCGCCACGCAGAACAGCGTGACGCAATCCTCAAGGGCGTGGATCCGCCTGGCGATCTTCTCCGTCTGGTGGCCGTTCTCAACGGAGAAATCAACCACCCGGATCAGGGTGACCCGATCCGCCTTGACGCCATATACCACCAGCCGCGGCGTGGCGCCAAAATGCTGATCGACATGACGATAGTCGGAACTGGCGAAGGCGACCTTCATAGACCACTCATCGGAGTGGACCATATCAAACTGACGGTTAATCGGCGGCATAGGCGCCTCCTGTGGAGAGTGAAGATTCGGTGTTCTGGCGAAGCGGCGATCGGTAGCGGGCGAGGTGGTGATGGCGCTCGCGCATCAGGTTTGCCAGCTCGAACAGCGTATCGCGCATTCCGCTGTACCCCTGACGCACCCGGCGGAATTCACCGAGCTTGTCAAAGATCGGAAAACCCGCGCGCACCAGCGGCAGCGCAAACTGCTCCGCCAGGTCGCAGGCGTGGGAGTTGGCCACCAACAGGTCGGCGGGTTGGGCGCACAGCAGCGTTTGCAGATCCTCCAGATCTCCCGGCACCACGCGTTCCACCGGCAGCTGGCGCAGGCTGGGATGGCCGGTAGGAGCCACCAGCGGGCCGGGCTGCATCCCCTGGCTGTTGGCGAAATCACACCACGCCGCCAGCAGATCGCCTTCCGCCGCTATCGCCATGCGCTGGCCCTGAAGCCACATATGACAGTCGATCATCGCATCCTGCAGCTGACCGCGCTGGCGCTCCAGCCACGGGGGAACGGCGCGTCCGGAAATTTTCGCTAGTTGATGAATAAAGGCGTCGCAGCGATCGAGGGTCATCAGGTGCGGCAGGGCGATAACCTCGCCCCGGCAGCGCGGGGCCAGCAGCGATGACGCGCGGTGGAGGGAGACGCCAATGGTGAAGCTGCACAGGCTTTGTCCCATCTGTTCTATCTGGCGCAGCGGCGTCCCGCCCTGGGTCAGCGGCGAGAAATCGCCTTGCGCCAGGTGCCCATCCATCGATTGCGCCAGGTCCGGCAGGATTATCGGCTGCAGACCAAAGGCTTCGACGCATCGGCGCAGCCACTCGATATCGCCCGGCGAGCAGAGGTGGCTGACCAGCAGGTTGACCCGGCGATTGCGCTGAGCCGGGCGCGGCGTCGGCGCAACCCACTGCTCAATGACGCTCTCGAGCACCGCGCTGAAGCCGTTTTCCATGGAACCATAAAAATCCGGCGTGTTAACGGTTAATATCGCCACGCCCTTGTGCCGGGGATACTCTTCGCGAAACTGGCGAACCACGCGGGAAATGTCGCTGCCCTGAGCCTCAGACAGCCCGGTGCTGAGCAGCACGATAGCCTGCGGCGCGTTGCGCTGGCAGAGGGTATCCAGGGCGGTGAAAATATTGCCGTCCGCGCCCATAATCGTCGAGGTGGGGTCCATCGCCGTCGACTGCAGGGGAACCGGGTCGTGGAAGTGTTGAATAAAAAAGACTTTGGCGAAGGCGCTGCATCCCTGCGCGCCGTGGACCAGAGGGATACTGTGTTCAATCCCGAGGCTGGCGAGGATTGCGCCGAGCGGCTGGCCGGTCTTGATCGGGCTGACCGCCAGCGGTTTATCGGTGCGGAAAATGTCTGCCATGGTGTACTCCTTAGTGCCACGGGGCGCGGGCATGGGTTTGCGGCCAGATAGGACTGTCGATGGTCTGACATAGCTGGCGGGCGAGGGTGACGATCCCCTTGTAGCCGGCGAAGGCGTGTTCGCGCTCCTGATTGATATCGAGAAACGGCAGCCTGGCTTTATAGGCGGTGTACATATTGCGTCCGCCGGCAATCATCAGGTCGGCCTGATAGCGATAGACCACATCCAGCAGCGTGCGGGCGTTGCCTTCTTCCAGCATTACCGCCTCTTCGCCCATCAGCTCGCGGATCCGCTGTTTATCCTCTTCTGTGGATTTACGCGTGCCGGTTGCCACCACGGTCATGCCCAAATCCTGAAGCGCCGAGACCACCGACCAGGATTTCACCCCGCCGGTATAGAGCAGCGCTTTGCGGCCGCGCAGCCGTTCGCGCCACGGTTGTAGCGCCAGTTCCGCCGCCTGTTCCTCCCGCGCAATCAGCGCTTCGGTGCGCTGGCTAAGGTCGTCATCGCCCAGCAGCGCCGCCAGCTGGCGCAGGGCGTCGGAGGTGGCGCGGATCCCGTAGAAGCTGCCTTCGAACCACGGCGTGCCGTAGCGCTGCTCCAGGGCTCTGGCGACGTTAATTAGCGCCCGCGAGCAGACCAGCATATTGGCCTGCGCCCGATGCATGGTCTGGATCTCGGCGAAACGGCCATCGCCGGAGAGGCTGCCGAGCACGCGGATCCCCAGCTCGTCGAGCAGCGGCTGAATATGCCAGAACTCGCCGGCAATATTGAATTCGCCAATCAGGCCAATATCGTGACGCTGCTCCGGGGCAAAGGGCGTGCTCTCCGGCCAGGGCGCGGGCTCGCGCTGACCGATTACCCGTTTCACCATGACCTCGCCGGCCAGCCGGTTACCGAGATTTTTACTGCCGTAAAAACCGGCCGCGTCAATGGCGATAACCGGTACGCCGGTGGCGGTCTGCGCGGCCTGGCATACCGCTTCCAGGTCATCGCCCTCCATGGCTGGTACGCAGGTGTTGTAGATAAAGACCGCCGCCGGATGATAACGGGTGACGATATGGCGCACGGCGTGAAACAGGCGACGTTCGCCGCGGCCCATAATCACGTCCTGTTCGTTGAGATCGGTGGTGAACCCGAGCCGATTCAGGGTGGGGCCGGAGCTGGCGCTGCCGCGGTTATCCCAGGAGCTTCCGGCGCAGCCGATGGGGCCATGGACCAGATGCGCCACGTCGGCAATGGGCAGCAGGGTTATCTGCGCGCCGTCGAACGCGCAGCCGCCGGCGGTGGCGCCGGGTTTGGGCGCGCTGCAGCCGGATTTTTGTTTATGGTTGTGTTCACAGGCCGGTTCATCCAGCAGCGCCAGAATTTCATTTCCCTTCATAGTGACCTCGTTGACGGTGGGGGATGAGGGGGAAGATGCAATTCGCGCTCCATAAGCGGCGCCTTGATATTTAAAGAAAAAGGGTTGTTGGCTTTGCGACAAAGCCAACAATCGGACAAGGGATGGCGGTAAGTAATGCTTTATGTCCTATCGCACTGGCATGGCTATTTGTTGCTGGAAGGCTGGCAGCGAGGGGGTTAGGCGCATCAAGAAGCCCGGAACAACCGTGAACGGAATATTCCCCTGACCGTAACGTGGGGAACGCGTCCATACGCAAAAAAAAGCCCGCGGGGTCAGCGGGCAACAAGCACAAAACAGGGATTAAAAAACGCGTTCTTCCAGAGGGTTATCCCGGTTAAGCCGCTTCGCCAGCCACGGCGGCAAACGGCCGGCCAGCAGCGTATTGATCGCCTCGCACTGGGCATGAATCGTCGTCCCGGGCTGCGCTTTCATCGGGTGGATCCGGTGGCGGATCAGCCGGGCGGCGGCGGGCCCGCCGATCTCCTGACAAAACAGCAGCTGGCAGTCTTCAATCAGCCGGGCGCGCACTTCGCTGGCTTCCTGCTGGGTGGGCGAGGAGGGATAGCGGCGCAGATCGTGCAGCCAGCCGCCTTGCTCATCGAACGCGTAGATAAAAAACAGCCGCCCCTGGCCGAAATGGCCGTTAATCATCAGGCCATCCTGGGAGCAAAACGCCGCCAGCAGCTGCGGCGTTCGCTGGGCAGGGCGAACGATGCGTAAATGGGCGGGCAGCGCGCCCTGCAGGCTCGCCATCACCCGCGACCAGCGAGCGGGGGACATCACCGCCGTCGCGGAGGGGAAGCTGGCGGCCAGCTGCGGCTGGGTCAGGGTCGCCAGCCGCGCCGGAGTCAGCGTCTCGCCGCACTCCTGCGCCAGCCAGTCGACAATTTGCGCCGGCTGCAGGTCCGGCAGGGACTGAAACAGCGCCAGCATGCGCCAGAAAAGGGTATCGTTGTCGGACATCTCCAGCTCCTTATATCAACGCGCCGCGCGTCGCGCGCAGGCTTATCGGAAAGGCGGGGCGCCCCGGCTGCGGATTGACGTAGTAGCGGCGTCCCCCTTCCAGCGAAATCGCGCCGCCCCAGCGTTCAGCGTCGTTATGCTCAATCTGCAGCACTCGCGCCTCCAGATCCTGTTTCGCGATATAGGCGTACAGGTCCGCGCCGCGTTCACGGAAAATCACGATGGGCATACTCCCTCCTGGCCCCGCATGACGCGGGGCGCCTGATGGTTAACGGACGAGATCGAAACTGTAATCGGTTTTGCCCAGCTGGCTGGTATCGCTATCCAGTTTCTCCAGTACGGCGTTCACCAGCGTCGTGACAATGTTCATCGCTCCTTCATAACCCCAGGTTGTCTGGCGGTGCAGATGGTGGCGGTCGAACAGCGGAAAGCCGAGGCGGATAAGCGGTACTTCAAAGGCTTTGCCCTTCGCCAGGGTATCGCGCTGGATAAACTTGCCGTAGGAGTTGCCGATCATAAAGTCCGGCTGACGGGTGAACATCAGCGAACGGAAGTGCCACAAATCGCAGTTGATAAACACTTCGCTGTCGCGCCCGTACGGCGAGGCATCGAGCATTTTCTTCATCGCTTTTTGCCAGCGTTTGTTGGCGTTATGGCTCAGGATCACCGTCGGCTCGCAGCCCAGCTCCAGCAGGAAGCGGGTGAGGCCCATCACGAAGTCCGGGTCGCCGTACAGGCCAAATTTCTTGCCGTGCAGCCAGGTGTGGGAATCGAGCATCATGTCAACCAGCCGGCCGCGCTCAAGGGTGAGGGCGTCGGCGATCGGCTTGCCGCTAAGCTGGCTGATGGTCATCAGCAGTTCATCGGTAGCGGCCAGCCCCAGCGGAATCGCGACCTCGGTGGCGGGCTGGTTCCACATCTCCTGCACCACTTTTTTGCTCTTCAGCAGCTGCCACGGCTGCAGAAGCAGCGTATCGATGGCGTCAGGGGCCTCTTTCATCTCCTGCTGCGTGGTGCCGCCGGAATACATCCGATAATGGCCGTCGGCGGGCGTGTCGAGAACTTCTGACGGATCGGAGAGCAGGCTGCACGGCACCGCCATCTGTTCCATCATCCGCTTTAATACGCGGAAGTTGCCGAGATAGGTTTCAAAGCCGGTCACCAGATTGAGCTTCTGCAGTTTGCCCGGCTGCCCCTGGTAGTCCGCGGTGAAGGTTTTGGCGAAGCCTTCAAACATGTTGTCCCAGCCGGTGACGTGGCTGCCGATAAAGCTTGGCGTATGGGCATGGGGCACGGCGATGCTGCTATCGACGAAGCCATCTTTTTTGGCGTTGGCGATAAACGCCTGCAGGTCATCGCCGATGACTTCCGCCATGCAGGTGGTGGAAACCGCGATGATCTCCGGCTTGTACAGCGCGCTGGCGTTCTGCAGACCCAGATTCATGTTGTTGTTGCCGCCGAAGACCGCCGCGTCCTCGGTCATCGAGTCGGAGACGCAGGCGATCGGCTCTTTGAAATGGCGGTTAAAATAGGTGCGAAAGTAGGCCACGCACCCCTGGGAGCCGTGGACGTACGGCAGGGTATTGGCAAATCCCAGCGAGCAAAGCACCGCGCCAAGCGGCTGGCAGGCTTTCGCCGGGTCAACGGTCAGCGCCTCGCGCTGGAAATTCAGCGCTTCATACTCGGCGGTGGTGGTCCAGGCAAAGACCTCCTGCACGCGTTGGGCATCGTGCGCTTCCTCCAGCTGCCGCTTATTGCGGAACAGCTCCTGGTATTCATCCTGTTCGAATAGCGGATAGCAGCTATTAATTTTATCAATCGTTTGGCTCATGGTGTTCTCCTCCCGCGCCACAAATCGGTGAACAGACGGGACAGTGAGTGGGCAATCACGCAGACTTCAGCCACGGCGCGGTGAGTTCGTTCCACGCCGGGTTGTTCAGGGTCATATCCATATCGCGGGCGAAAATGGCGAAACCATCGTAGCCGTGGTACGGGCCGGAATAGTCCCACGAGTGCATCTGGCGGAACGGCACGCCCATTTTCTGGAAGATATATTTTTCCTTGATGCCGGAGCCGATAAGGTCGGGCTTCAGCGCCTTAACGAACGCTTCCAGCTCATAGCTGCTGGCGTCATCGAACAGCAGCGTGCCCTCTTTCAGATCCGGCAGGGTGCGGTCGTAGTCATCGTTATGGGCAAACTCGTACCCGGCGGCGATGATCTCCATGCCGAGATCCTCGTAGGCGCCGATGACGTGGCGTGGCCGCAGGCCGCCCATATAGAGCAGCACCTTACGCCCCTCCAGGCGCGGGCGATATTTGGCGATAATCGCCGCCATCTGCCCCTCATACCGGGCGATCACCGCTTCGGCGTTCGCGCGAATGGTATCGTCAAACTGGTCGGCGATTTTGCGCAGCGATTCGGCGATTTTGGTCGGCCCGAAGAAGTTGTACTCCATCCACGGAATCTGATGTTTTTCCTCCATATGGCGGGCGATATAGTTCATCGAACGGTAGCAGTGAACCAGGTTCAGCTTGACGAATGGGGTGTTCTCCATCTCCACCAGCGTGCCGTCGCCGGACCACTGCGCGACCACCCGTAGCCCCATCTCTTCAAGCAGGATGCGCGAGGCCCAGGCGTCGCCGCCGATGTTGTAGTCGCCGATGATCGCCACATCGTAAGGGGTGGTTTCAAACGGCTGTCCTTCGCGATTGTTGAGGATCCAGTCGCGCACCACGTCGTTGGCGATATGGTGCCCCAGCGACTGCGACACGCCGCGAAAGCCTTCGCAGCGTACCGGGATCACCGGTTTATCCAGCGCTTTGCTGCTGGCGTTAGCCACCGCGCTGATATCATCGCCGATCAGCCCCACCGGGCATTCTGACTGTATGGTGATCCCTTTGGTGAGCGGGAACAGCAGCTCCATCTCTTCAATCAGTTTGCTGAGCTTTTTATCGCCGCCGAAGACGATGTCGCGCTCCTGAAAATCAGAGGTGAAGTTCAGCGTGCCGAAGCTATCGACGCCGCTGACCCCGGTGTAGTAGTTGCGTCGTCCGGCGCGGGAATACTGGCCGCAGCCGACCGGCCCGTGCGAGATGTGGGCCATATCCTTGATTGGCCCGAATACCACCCCTTTCGAGCCGGCGTAGGCGCAGCCGCGCACGGTCATCACGCCGGGTTGTGATTTGCGGTTAGAGATAATGCACTTGCCGACGCTCTCCATTTGCGGATCGCTGACCATCATGTGCTTTCTGCGCTCTTTTCGCGCGGTTTCCGGGAACACCTCCAGGACTTCCTGGATCAGCGCCAGATTACGTTCGCCCGTTGCGTTGGTCATCATTATTGTCCTGTGCTCAGGCCGCGCTTTCTTCGGCGGCGGTTTTACCAATGATGCTGGTGTCTTCTTCTTCCATGATGCCGAACTCCATCAGCAGCGACTCCAGCTCATCCATGGTGCAGGGTGTCGGTACCACTTTCATGGTGTTGTTGACGATCTTCTGCGCCAGGGTGCGGTATTCGTTGGCCTGCTGGCAGGCGGGGTCGTACTCGATCACCGTCATTCGGCGGATCTCCGCGCGCTGCACGATATTGTCGCGGGGGACAAAGTGGATCATCTGGGTCCCGAGCTTTTCCGCCAGGGCCATGATCAGTTCGTCTTCACGGTCGGTCTGGCGTGAGTTACAGATCAGGCCGCCGAGGCGCACCTTGCCGGATTTAGCGTATTTAACGATCCCTTTGGAGATATTGTTGGCGGCGTACATCGCCATCATTTCGCCGGAGCAGACGATGTAGATCTCCTGGGCTTTGTTTTCGCGGATAGGCATGGCGAAGCCGCCGCAGACCACGTCGCCGAGCACGTCATAGAAGACAAAATCGAGATCGTCCTCGTAGGCGCCTTCTTCTTCAAGAAAGTTGATCGCCGTGATCACGCCGCGCCCCGCGCAGCCGACGCCTGGCTCCGGGCCGCCGGATTCCGCGCAGCGCACGTCGCCGTAGCCAATTTGCAGCACGTCTTCGAGCTCAAGATCCTCGACCGAGCCGACTTCCGCGGCCATCTCCATAATGGTGTTCTGTGCTTTAGCGTGCAGGATCAGGCGGGTGGAGTCCGCCTTCGGATCGCAGCCGACGATCATCACTTTCTTACCCATCTCCGCCAGCGCGGCGACGAGGTTCTGCGTGGTGGTGGATTTGCCGATACCGCCTTTACCGTAAATAGCGCATTGACGCATGGTCATGGTGACTTCTCCTGTGGTTGAGTGTTTGCCAGCAGAGAAGTGCAGGGAACATACCAGCCGTGCCTTTTTATTTATTTATCTGATTTTTATGAATTTATTAATTCATTGCCGCGCAGGGCGTAAAACAAAACGGCACAATAAGGCCACCAAATGTGGGAAACAGAACAATTCCGCCTGCCGGGGCCATTGTGGCGGTTTGTCGTCTGTTCAACAGCTTGTCGTCCCCTGTGTCTTGTTCCACGCAATCTCTCGGCGCGCTGCGTTGCCTTTATCTTCATAACGCGTTGAATTCGCGCTAACTCTTCGGTCATCCGCGAGCTGGCACAGGCTGTGCTTGAGGCAACAACTGGGTTTGCCGCTTATTTGAGGCGGCGAAGATGCCTCTCACCTTCGAGGATTGAACAATGTCCGGAAAAATGAAAACAATGGATGGCAACGCCGCGGCGGCCTGGATCTCTTATGCCTTTACCGAGGTCGCGGCGATTTACCCCATTACCCCTTCCACGCCGATGGCGGAAAACGTCGACGAGTGGGCGGCGCAGGGGAAAAAGAACCTTTTTGGCCAGCCGGTGCGCTTAATGGAGATGCAGTCGGAAGCCGGCGCGGCAGGCGCGGTACACGGCGCGCTGCAGGCCGGGGCGCTCACCACCACCTATACGGCCTCCCAGGGGCTGCTACTGATGATCCCCAACATGTACAAAATCGCCGGTGAACTGCTGCCGGGCGTCTTTCACGTCAGCGCCCGGGCGCTGGCGACCAATTCGCTGAATATTTTTGGCGATCACCAGGACGTGATGGCGGTTCGCCAGACCGGCTGCGCGATGCTGGCGGAGAACAACGTGCAGCAGGTGATGGATTTGTCGGCGGTGGCGCATCTGGCGGCGATTAAGGGACGCATCCCGTTTGTTAACTTCTTCGATGGTTTCCGCACCTCGCACGAAATTCAAAAAATCGAGGTGCTGGAATATGACCAGCTGGCGACGCTGCTGGACCGGGCCGCGCTCGACAGCTTCCGCCGTAACGCGCTGCATCCGGATCATCCGGTCATCCGCGGAACGGCGCAAAACCCGGATATCTACTTCCAGGAAAGAGAGGCGGGTAACCGTTTTTATCAGGCGCTGCCCGATATTGTCGAAAGCTATATGGCGCAAATCAGCGCGCTCACCGGCCGGGAGTACCATCTGTTTAACTACACCGGCGCGGCGGATGCCGAACGGGTGATTATCGCCATGGGGTCGGTCTGCGACACCGTTCAGGAAGTGGTGGATACGCTGAACGCGGCGGGAGAGAAGGTCGGGCTGCTCAGCGTGCATCTGTTTCGCCCTTTTTCGCTGGCCCACTTTTTCGCTCAGCTGCCGAAAACCGTACAGCGGATTGCCGTGCTTGACCGCACCAAAGAGCCCGGCGCTCAGGCCGAACCGCTGTGCCTGGATGTGAAAAACGCCTTCTACCACCACGACGATGCGCCGCTGATTGTCGGCGGCCGCTACGCGCTTGGCGGTAAGGACGTTCTGCCTAACGATATCGCGGCGGTCTTTGACAACCTCAATAAACCGCTGCCGATGGACGGCTTTACCCTCGGCATTGTCGATGATGTCACCTTTACCTCGCTGCCTCCGCGCCAGCAGACGCTGGCGGTCTCGCATGATGGCATCACCGCCTGTAAATTTTGGGGCATGGGCTCGGACGGCACCGTTGGGGCCAATAAAAGCGCGATTAAAATCATCGGCGACAAAACGCCGCTCTACGCGCAGGCCTACTTTTCCTATGACTCGAAAAAATCCGGCGGCATTACCGTTTCGCATTTGCGCTTCGGCGACCGGCCGATCAATTCGCCCTACCTGATCCATCGGGCCGATTTTATCTCCTGTTCGCAGCAGTCCTACGTGGAGCGCTATGACCTGCTGGATGGGTTAAAGCCGGGCGGGACCTTTTTACTCAACTGCAGCTGGTCCGATGCGGAGCTGGAACAGCATCTGCCGGTCGGCTTTAAACGCTATCTGGCGCGGGAAAATATCCATTTTTATACCCTGAACGCCGTGGATATCGCCCGCGAGCTCGGGCTGGGCGGGCGCTTTAATATGCTGATGCAGGCGGCGTTCTTTAAGCTGGCGGCGATTATCGACCCGCAGACCGCGGCGGATTACCTCAAGCAGGCGGTTGAAAAAAGCTACGGCAGCAAAGGGGCGGCGGTGATCGAGATGAACCAGCGGGCGATCGAGCTGGGCATGGCCTCGCTGCATCAGGTGACCATTCCGGCGCACTGGGCGACGCTGGATGAGCCCGTGGCGCAGGCTTCAGCCATGATGCCGGATTTCATCCGCGATATTCTGCAGCCGATGAACCGCCAGTGCGGCGACCAGCTGCCGGTAAGCGCGTTTGTCGGCATGGAAGACGGCACCTTTCCCTCGGGCACCGCCGCCTGGGAGAAACGCGGGATCGCGCTGGAAGTGCCGGTCTGGCAGCCGGAGGGCTGCACGCAGTGTAACCAGTGCGCCTTTATCTGCCCCCACGCGGCGATCCGCCCGGCGCTGCTCAACGGCGAAGAGCAGGACGCCGCGCCGGCCGGGCTGTTGAGCAAACCCGCTCAGGGAGCGAAGGCGTACCACTACCATCTGGCTATTTCGCCGCTGGATTGCTCCGGCTGCGGCAACTGTGTGGATATCTGTCCTTCGCGCGGCAAGGCGTTAAAAATGCAGTCTCTTGATAGCCAGCGCCAGATGGCGCCGGTCTGGGACTATGCGCTGGCGCTGACGCCGAAGAGCAATCCGTTCCGGAAGACGACGGTCAAAGGCAGCCAGTTTGAAACCCCGCTGCTGGAGTTTTCCGGCGCCTGCGCGGGATGCGGCGAAACGCCTTATGCCCGCCTGATAACCCAGCTGTTTGGCGACCGGATGCTGATCGCTAACGCCACCGGCTGCTCTTCAATCTGGGGAGCCAGCGCGCCGTCGATTCCCTATACCACCAACCACCGCGGGCACGGCCCGGCATGGGCGAACTCGCTGTTTGAGGATAACGCGGAGTTTGGCCTCGGCATGATGCTCGGCGGCCAGGCGGTGCGTCAACAAATCGCCGATGATATGACCGCCGCGCTGGCGCTGCCGGTCAGCGACGAACTCCTCGACGCGATGCGCCAGTGGCTGGCGAAGCAGGATGAAGGCGAGGGTACCCGCGAGCGCGCGGACCGGCTCAGCGAACGGCTGGCGGCGGAAAAAGAGGGCGTGCCGCTGCTGGAGCAGCTATGGCAGAACCGCGACTATTTTGTGCGCCGGTCGCAGTGGATTTTCGGCGGCGACGGCTGGGCCTACGATATCGGCTTCGGCGGTCTCGATCACGTGCTGGCGAGCGGGGAAGACGTGAATATTCTGGTGTTTGATACCGAGGTTTACTCCAATACCGGCGGGCAGTCGTCTAAATCGACCCCGGTGGCGGCCATCGCGAAGTTTGCCGCGCAGGGCAAACGCACGCGGAAAAAAGATCTTGGCATGATGGCGATGAGCTACGGCAATGTGTACGTGGCCCAGGTCGCCATGGGCGCCGATAAAGATCAGACGCTGCGCGCGATCGCCGAGGCTGAAGCCTGGCCGGGACCGTCGCTGGTGATTGCCTACGCCGCCTGCATTAACCACGGGCTGAAAGCCGGTATGCGCTGCAGCCAGCGCGAGGCGAAACGGGCGGTTGAAGCGGGATACTGGCACCTGTGGCGCTATCATCCGCAGCGGGAAGCGGAGGGCAAGACGCCGTTTATGCTCGATTCCGAAGAGCCGGAGGAGAGCTTCCGCGACTTTTTGCTTGGCGAAGTGCGCTACGCCTCGCTGCACAAAACGACGCCGCATCTCGCGGATGCGCTTTTTAGCAGAACCGAGGAGGATGCGCGCGCCCGCTTTGCCCAGTATCGGCGGCTGGCCGGTGAGGAGTAGGGGCCGGCGCGCAGGCCTTTAGCTATCGTGCTGCATGACCTTAAGCAGCGTATCCAGCAGGCCGGGAAAGCGCGCGTCTAAATCTTCCCGGCGCAGCGAAATCAAATTCTCCCGCCCCTGAGGCCGCTGCCAGATCACACCGCTGTCGCGCAGGACGCGCCAGTGGTGGGTCATGGTCGACTTCGCCACATCTTCATGACGCAGGGCGTTACAGCTCTGCTCGCTGCCGTCGGCAAGGATACGGATAATCTCAAGCCGCAGCGGGTTGCCGAGAGCGAAAAGGACATTTTCGAGGCGAATTTGTTCACGTTCGGGGTGATTGGCGATCATAATATTCCTGTGTCGGCGGCGGCGCAGCTCCGTGAGCAGCAGCCCGTATCGGCGGCTGGCCGGTAATATACCGAAACTGCTTTTCTAAAGCCACGCGGGTCGTCGCAGCTTCACCAATAGTAACGATAGCAAAAATAGTTCGAATATACTCGTACAGTTGTACTATGATAGATGCCGTTATATGAACGGCGGCCAATTCCGGCCGCCTGTTAACAGTCACAATGACTAAGGACGCATCATGCCCCGACCCATCCCCCTCGAACGTTATCGCAACATCGGTATCTCCGCGCATATCGATGCCGGCAAAACCACCACCACCGAGCGCATCCTGTTTTATACCGGGATGAGCCACAAGCTGGGGGAAGTACACGATGGCGCGGCAACCACCGACTGGATGGCGCAGGAGCAGGAGCGCGGGATCACCATTACCTCCGCGGCGGTGAGCTGCTTCTGGCCCGGCATGGACCGCAGCTTCGAGCCGCACCGGATTAACATCATCGATACCCCCGGGCACGTGGATTTCACCATCGAAGTGGAACGCTCCATGCGCGTCCTGGACGGCGCGGTGATGGTTTACGACTCCGTCGGCGGCGTGCAGCCGCAGTCGGAAACCGTCTGGCGGCAGGCGAATAAATACCACGTTCCGCGGCTGGCCTTCGTCAACAAGATGGACCGCCCCGGCGCGGACTTTTTCCGCGTGGTGCAGATGATGATCGATCGCCTGAAGGCCAATCCGGTGCCGATTGCGATCCCGGTTGGCGCCGAAGAGCACTTCACCGGGGTGGTGGATCTCATCAAAATGCGCGCCATTTTGTGGGATGACGCCACCCAGGGGATGACCTTCAGCTATGCGCCGGTGCCTGACGACCTCGTGGAAACCGCCCGTCTGTGGCGGGAGAAAATGGTCTCGGCGGCGGCGGAAGCCAGCGACGAACTGATGGATAAGTATCTCGAAACCGGTGAGCTGGACGAGGCGGAGATTGTCGCCGGTCTGCGCCAGCGCACGGTGAAGGGGGAAATCCAGGCGGTGCTGTGCGGCAGCGCGTTTAAAAACAAAGGTGTGCAGCGGATGCTCGATGCGGTGGTTGAGCTGATGCCGTCGCCGCTGGATATCCCGGCGATTCAGGGCGTGGATGAGAAAGGGCGGCCCGCTGAACGTCATCCGGGCGACGACGAACCGTTCTCGGCGCTGGCCTTCAAGCTGATGACCGACCCCTACGTCGGACAGCTGACCTTTATCCGCGTCTATTCCGGGACGTTGAAAAAAGGCGATGCGGTGTGGAATCCGGTGAAAGGTAAGAAAGAGCGCATCGGACGCATCGTGCTGATGCAGGCCAACGATCGCCATGAGGTGGACGAACTGCACGCCGGGGACATTGCCGCCTGCGTCGGCCTGAAGGATGTCACCACCGGCGACACGCTGTGCGACCCGGATGCGGTGATTACCCTCGAACGGATGGAGTTTCCGGAGCCGGTGATTTCGCTGGCGATTGAACCGAAAACCAAAGCCGATCAGGAGAAAATGGGTATCGCCCTGCAGCGGCTGGCGGCGGAAGATCCGTCATTTCGTCTGCATACTGACGAGGAGTCCGGCCAGACGATCGTTTCCGGGATGGGCGAACTGCATCTGGAGATTATCGTCGACCGCATGAAGCGTGAGTTTGGCGTCGAGGCGAATATTGGGCGTCCGCAGGTGACCTATCGCGAGACGATCCGCAAAACGGTCAAAGAGGTGGAGGGCAAATTTGTCCGCCAGTCCGGCGGTAAAGGGCAGTACGGTCACGTGGTGCTGACCCTGGAACCGCTGGAGCCGGGAAGCGGTTTCGTGTTTGAGGACGCGACCAAAGGCGGCGTGGTGCCGCGCGAGTACATCCCTTCAGTGGAAAAAGGGCTGCGCGAAGCGATGGGCACCGGCGTGCTGGCGGGCTATCCGGTGGTGGATATCAAGGCGACCCTGACGTTTGGTTCGTATCACGACGTCGACTCGTCGGAGATGGCTTTCCGGATGGCGGCGATATTTGGCTTCAAGGAAGGGGCGCGCAGGGCCGACCCGGTTATTCTTGAACCGGTGATGCATGTGGAAGTGGAGACCCCGGAAGAGTACGCCGGGAATATCATGGGCGATCTCTCTTCCCGTCGCGGAATGGTGCAGGGGATGGAGGAGCGGTTCGGCAGCCAGATTATCCGCGCCGACGTGCCGCTGGCCGAGATGTTTGGCTATTCCACCACGCTGCGTTCAATGTCCCAGGGCCGGGCGACCTACAGCATGGAGTTCCACCACTACGCGGAAGCCCCGCGCAACGTGGCTGAGGCGATTATCGCCAGCCGCGCCAAAGGCTAAGCAACGTTCCCGGGTGCGACGCGAGGCGTCTTACCCGGGCTACGAGTCCTGCCATCGTTTGTAGCCCGGGTAAGGCGTTAGCCGCAACCCGGGAATTTCTGCCAATCAAACAATATCCTGCGCGTACTGCCACAGCGCCTTCAGCTGCGCCAGCTTCTCTTTATCGTCCGCATACTGCTGGTACAGCATCTGCAGCTCATCGGCGTAGGTCTGCAAAAACTCAGGCGTAAAGACCTGGCGACGGTGCTCTAACCAGCGCTGCTGCTCGGCTTCATCCAGCGTGCCGGGATAGTTGCGCGCGCGATAGTTGAACAGCAGGCGCTCGATACGCTGATCGGCGAAGGTAATATCCAGCGCCGGCAGGTTGCGCGGCTCGGTTTCGAGTACGATTTTCATCGCCGCGCGGTCGGCATCGCTGAAAAAGCCGTTATACAGCTGCGTATCGACATTATCGGACGGCACAAACGGCTCCGCTTCGGCAAAAATCGCCACCGCTTTCTCACGTACCTGCGGATTGGCCCGCAGCAGCTGGGCGTTCTCCAGACAGCGCTGGATATTGATGCCCAGCCGGTCGGCATCCTGCGGACGCAGGGTGTTTTGCTGCGCCAGCACCGGGCATTTATTCAGGTGGACCAGCTTGATCGGCACCGCAGCCAGATCGCCCAGCTCGCTTTTCGGCGTATACAGCCGCTCGCGCAGGGTGTCGGCATCGAGCTCCAGCAGGGGGGCGATGTCTCCGGCCAGGTCGACCATAATCACCGCGTTACGGTTGTCCGGGTGCCACGCCAGCGGGGCGACCAGGCTGGTATTGCCGCGCGCCGCGCCGAACATGCCGGAAACATGCACCAGCGGTTTGATTTGCGGCACGTCAATCAGCGTCGCCAGCTTACGCTTGTTGCGGTGGGCGTAAAGATAATCGAACAGGCGCGGCTGCTGGGTTTTCACCAGCTTCGCCATGGCGATAGTGGCGTAAACGTCGGCCATCGCGTCGTGGGCGTTGCTGTGTTCGATGCCATTAGCGACGGTCAGATGCTCCAGCCGGAAGCTCGGTAAGCCCTCTTCATTTTCCGGCCAGTTGATCCCTTCGGGGCGCAGCGCATAGCAGGCGCGCATCACGTCCAGCAGATCCCAGCGGGAGTTGTCGTGCTGCCAGCTCCAGGCGTAGGGATCGTAAAAATTACGATAGAGAATGTTGCGCGTTACTTCGTCATCGAAGCGCACGTTGTTATAGCCGACGATGCAGGTTTTCGGCACCGTGAACAGATCGTGAACGCGGCGGGCGAAAGCGGCTTCGTTGTCCCCCTTGGCGTTCGCCTCCTGTGGCGTTATCCCGGTGACCATGACCGCCTGCGGCTGCGGCAGATAGTCATCGGCGAGCCTGCAGTAGAAGACTTCGGGTTCGCCGACGATATTCAGGTCTTCATCGGTGCGAATGGCGGCAAACTGCGACGGTCGGTCGAGCGAGGGACTGGTGCCGAAGGTCTCGTAATCGTGAAATAAAAATCCGGGCTGGCTGGCGCTATCTTGCATAATCTGTTCATTATTCCTGGTGGCGAGCAGCCTTCATGGTAAACGATTTGCCGGGCCATCAGAAGGGTATCCCCTTTGTCTCGCGTCGGCGATGTCATATTTTCTTGCAATTAAACCCTGATTTGAAACGAGAAGTTCCGTAAAAAGGACAGCGAATCTGTCAATTTAGAGGATATGCCGTTGAAAGGCCGTTTGTTTATTGCTGTATCTTTGCTCGCTGCGAGCGTTTCCTGCGCATTTGCCGCCAATGATTTTCCCGTCAACGTGACGCCTCCTTCTATTCAGGCCGGTTCCTGGGTGCTGATGGATTACACCACCGGCCAGATCCTGACCGCCGGTAACGAGCATCAGCAGCGCAATCCCGCCAGCCTGACCAAACTCATGACCGGCTACGTGGTCGATCGCGCTATCGACAGCCACCGCATCACCTTTGACGACATCGTCACCGTCGGGAAAGACGCCTGGGCGCAGGGTAACCCGGTCTTTAATGGTTCTTCGCTGATGTTCCTTAAGCCCGGCGATCGGGTCAGCGTACGCGATTTAAGCCGCGGGCTGATCGTTGACTCCGGCAACGATGCCTGCGTGGCGCTGGCGGACTACGTCGCCGGCGGCCAGCCGCAGTTCGTCGCGCTGATGAACAGCTACGTGGAAAAACTGCATTTGCAGGATACCCATTTTGAAACCGTCCACGGTCTGGACGCGCCGGGTCAGCACAGTTCGGCCTACGATCTGGCGGTGCTCTCGCGGGCGATTATTCACGGCGAGCCGGACGTCTACCATATGTACAGCCAGAAGAGCCTGACCTGGAACGGCATTACCCAGCAGAACCGCAACGGGCTGCTGTGGGATAAGACCATGAACGTCGATGGTCTGAAGACCGGCCACACCTCAGGCGCCGGCTTCAACCTGATTGCCTCCGCGGTGGACGGCCAGCGCCGGCTGATTGCGGTGGTGATGGGGGCCGACAGCCCGAAAGGGCGTGAACAGCAGGCGGCGAAGCTGCTGCACTGGGGCCAGCAAAACTTCGATACCGTCCAGGTCCTGCAGGACGGCAAGCAGGTCGGCGTTGAGCGAATCTGGTATGGCGATAAAGAGCAGATTAAGCTGGGGACCGATCAGGACTTCTGGTTAGCGCTGCCGAAGTCGGAAGTCTCGCGCATTAAGGCCAAATACGTGCTGGATAACAAAGTGCTGGAAGCGCCGATCGCCGCCCACCAGCGGGTTGGCGAAATCTCCCTTTACGATGGTGATAAAGTGGTGGCCCACTGGCCGCTGGTGACGCTGGAAAGCGTTGGCAAGGGCGGCGTGCTGTCGCGCTTTAGCGATTATCTGCATCAAAAACTGTAACTTCTCCGCCGCTCCGCCCGGAGCGGCATCTCGTAGCTGTTTGATTATTATGCCGCTTCGGTTGGCGCTTCGTTTACTTTCACTCCATTACCTTACCCGGTCACCCTTCAGGAAAAAGCCTGGCGCTTGTGCGCCATAAATGGAGCTGGGAAGATGAAATACTTTGCGCGTAGTGCGCTTTCTCTGGGACTGTTCACCGTTTTTAGCACTTCGAGTTTTGCCTCCGGCCTCGTTCTGGCCGATAACGAATTCCGCAATGATTTAGCCTGGTTATCCGACCGTGGAACCCTCTCGTTGAGCCTGTCGACCTGGCCTCTGAGCGAAGAGGAGATTAAGCGCGCGCTGGCCAATGCCCATCCGACAACGTCCGCAGAGCGGGTGGTACTGGGTCGGGTAAATCAGCGATTAAGCGCGCTGAAAGCTGACGTGCGCGTTACCGGCTACAGCTCCACTGATAAGCCGGGCACGCCGCAGGGGTTCGCCCAGTCTTACCCCGCCGACCAGTCGCTTTCTCTCGCCCTGAACAACAGCGGCGAATGGTGGGATCTGCACCTGCAGGGCAATGTTGAAGGCGACAAGCGCATCAGTAACGGTTCGAGCGTGAACGCCAACGGCGCATACGGCGCGGTTAAGCTGTGGAACCAGTGGCTGGCGTTCGGGCAAATCCCCCAGTGGTGGGGGCCGGGCTATGAAGGTAGCCTGATCCGCTCCGATGCCGCGCGTCCCATGACCGGTTTTCTGCTGCAGCGCGCCGAACAGCGGGCGCCGGAAACCTCATGGCTAAGCTGGATTGGCCCCTGGCAGTACCAGCTTTCCGCCAGCCAGATGAACCAGTACGCAGCCGTACCGCATACCAAAATCTTCGGTGGTCGCCTGACTTTTTCACCGCTCACCTCGCTGGAGCTGGGAGCCTCGCGCGTTATGCAGTGGGGCGGCGAAGGGCGGCCTTCCTCATTCAGCAGCTTCTGGGACGGCCTCACCGGCAATGATAACACCGGCGACTCGGCCGACGATCCCGGCAACCAGCTGGCCGGTTTTGATTTCAAGCTGAAGCTGGCGCCCACCCTCGGCTGGCCGGTGAGCATTTACGGCCAGATGATCGGCGAGGACGAAGCCGGATATTTACCCTCGGCGCACCTCTATCTTGGCGGCGTGGAAGGGCATCACCAGTGGAACAGCAATGCGGTTAACTGGTATCTGGAAGCCCACGATACCCGCTCGAACATGGGCCGTACTAACTACATCTATAACCACTTTATCTATAAAGACGGCTACTACCAGCAGGGCTATCCGCTGGGCGATGCGATGGGCGGCGACGGGCGTTTATATGCCGGTAAGGTGGAGCTGGTAACCGAAGAGAATCAGCGCTGGAGCGCGCGGCTGGTCTACGCTGAGGTCAATCCAAAAAACCAGCGAATCAATAAAGCCTTCCCGCGCGCCGATACGCTGAAGGGCGTACAGCTGGGCTGGAGCGGCGATGTTATGCCAACGGTACGCCTGAATACCTCCCTGTGGTACACCGACGCTAACCACAGCGCCAGCGACGATGTTGGGGCCAGCATCGGCGTTGAGCTACCGTTCAGTTTATAACCGTATGGCGGCGATTTTTTCATCTTCTTGCCGCGCGGATTTGTGAATTGCCGCACATACTGTGGGTGATAGTACTGCTAATTTATGTGTATATACATACAGTATTTTATCAACAGTGGAGGCAGCATGGACTATAACGTTAAATCCGTAGGCAAGAAGAAAATTGCTGGTTTTCATCTGGTCGGTCCCTGGGAGCAGACGGTAAAACAGGGGTTTGAACAGCTGATGATGTGGGTCGATAACAGCCAGGTGCCGGCGCAGGAGTGGGTGGCCGTTTACTACGACAACCCGGACGAAGTCCCGGCGGAAAAGCTGCGCTGCGATACCGCCGTCACGGTGGCGGACGACTACCAGATTCCTGAGGGTAGCGAAGGCGTGATGATGACCGAAATCGCCGGCGGGGATTATGCGGTTGCCCGTGCCAGAGTCGAGAATTTTGACTTTGCGACGCCGTGGTACCAGTTCTTCGAGAGCTTGATGCAAAGCACAACCCATCAGATGGCGATGAAGCCCTGTTTTGAAGTCTATCTTAACGATGGTAACCAGGATGGCTACTGGGATATTGATATGTATATCGCGGTCGAGCCGGCGGTGAAGTAGAACGTTGTCCCTTCGTTTGACAAGGTTTATTACATTCGCGTGATGCTTGCGGCGAAAAAGCAGTTACAATTGGCCTTTTCGTTGTGTCGGAGTAGGTTGTGCGCGCGGATAAATCACTTAAGCCATTTGAAATTCGGCTGTATCGCCATTACCGCATCGTCCATGGCGTGCGAATAGCATTGGCCTTTGTGCTCACCTTTGTGCTGGTGCGCCTGCTTAACGTTCCTGAAGGCACCTGGCCCCTCATCACCCTGGTGGTGGTGATGGGGCCTATCTCCTTCTGGGGAAACGTCGTACCGCGCGCGTTTGAACGTATCGGCGGCACGATCCTCGGCTCGGCGCTCGGGCTGGTGGCGCTCAAGCTGGAGCTTATCTCTCTGCCCATTATGCTGCTGTGGTGCGCGGTGGCGATGTTCCTCTGCGGCTGGCTGGCGCTGGGCAAAAAGCCCTACCAGGCGCTGCTGATCGGCATCACCCTGGCGGTAGTGGTCGGCGCACCGCCGGGCGACCTGACCACCGCGCTGTGGCGAAGCGGCGACGTTATCTTCGGCTCCCTGCTGGCGATGCTGTTTACCGGTATCTGGCCGCAGCGGGCCTTTCTGCACTGGCGTATCCAGATGGCCAGCTACGTCACCGCCTTCAACCGTCTGTATCAGGCGGGCTTCTCGCCGAACCTCGTTGAGCGTCCGCGTCTGGAAAAGCATATGCAGAAGGTGCTTAACGACGTGGTGAAAATGCGCGGATTAATTACCCCTGCCAGCAAAGAGACGCATATCCAGAAGGCCATCTTTGAGGCGATCCAGACCGTTAGCCGTAACCTGGTGTGCATGCTGGAGCTGCAAATCAACGCCTACTGGGCGTCGCGTCCCGGCCACTTCGTGATGCTTAACGCCCATACGCTGCGCGAAACCCAGCAAATGACCCAGCAAACATTGCTGACTATCGCCCACGCATTGTATGAGGGCAATCCGCAGCCGATTCTTGCCAACAATGAAAAGCTCAACGAAATCGTGGCCGAACTGCGCCAGCTCATCAAAGAGCAGCAGGACGACAATTTCTCCGAAACGCCCATCCACGGTTATGTCTGGTTAACTATCGAGCTGGCGCGCCAGCTCGAACTGCTGTCGCATTTAATCTGCCGTGCGTTGCGTAAATAAAGACCAGACTCACGTGGTTTTTCCATCGCTTGCTTCGATTCAGCAGCGTTTAGGGTTATGATAACGGCAAAGGAAAAAACATTGTCATCAGCGGCTGCTAACAGTTATGTTAGCCCTATGTAGCAGTCGCTTTAGCGAATCCGAATCTCAAATATTAGGGGTATAAAAATGGAAACAACTAAGCCTTCTTTCCAGGACGTACTGGAGTTTGTTCGCCTGTACCGTCGTAAGAACAAATTGCAGCGTGAAATTCAGGACGTTGAGAAAAAGATCCGTGATAACCAGAAGCGCGTACTGCTGCTGGACAACCTGAGCGACTACATCAAGCCGGGCATGAGCGTTGAAGCTATTCAGGGCATCATCGCCAGCATGAAGAGCGATTACGAAGATCGCGTTGACGATTACATCATCAAAAACGCCGAGATCTCCAAAGAACGTCGCGATATCTCTAAAAAGCTGAAAGCGATGGGCGAAGCGAAAGTCGAAGATAAATCTGCCGAGTAAGCCCCGTTAATGCGCTCCGGCGGCGCTCGCTGCCGGAGTTCCTCTTCTTCCTCTTGCGTGACCTCACAGTTCCTTAGCAAAACCGCCCGCGCGACGCTGAACCTTTACCCAGGAATTTGGTATACTTCCGCCGTAAACATATTGATATCGGAAGGGTTTATCTCATGCTGTCCCTGCAACAGGTGCCGCCGCGATGATACTGATGACCGGCGACGCGCTTAGCGGCCAACGCCGTGACGCCGAATCTTTACTCAACTCTTTCGTTTCGGCGATCTTCATCGCTACCTCCCGGCTCTCCGACAACCAAATGGCCGCGCGCATTCAACACCACCGTGATACCCGGCTTGCCCACTGGCGGCTGGAAGAACGCGGGCAGGCTTTCTCCGCGCGGCAGCCGCGCGGATAAGTCAGGTCACGGTCGGTGGCGGGCGTGAATAACCGCTGCCGCGGGGTTTATCGACAGGAGTCATCACTCAATGATTAAGTCTTTTTTTGCCGCATTATCATTTATCAGCCGCCTGCCGGTCCCGGCGCGTTTATCCCAGGGGCTGGAAATTGAACAATATCAACGCAGTATCATTACATTTCCCCTGGTGGGGCTGCTGCTGGGGGCGATTGCTGGCGCCGTTGTGATGCTGCTGCAGCCGTGGTGCGGCGGCCCGCTCGCCGCGCTGCTCGGCGTGCTGGCGCTGGCGCTGTTGACCGGCGGGTTCCATCTTGATGGGCTGGCGGATACCTGCGATGGCATCTTTTCCGCCCGCCGCCGCGAGCGGATGCTGGAAATCATGCGCGACAGTCGGCTGGGCACTCACGGCGGGCTGGCGCTGATTTTTGTGCTGGTTGCCAAAGTGCTGGTGGTCAGCGAAGTGGCGCTGCGCGGCACGTCGGCGCTTGCCGCGCTGGCTGCCGCCTGCGCCGTCGGCCGCGGTATGGCGGTGCTGCTGATGTATCGTCAGCGCTACGCCCGGGAAGAGGGGCTGGGCAACTTATTTATCGGCAAAATCACGCTGCGGCAGATGCTGATTACCATGGGGATCGCGCTGGCGCTGGCGACGCTGCTGCTCGGGGTCAACGGTCTGCGGGCGGCGCTTATCACTCTGGTGCTGGTTTGGGCGCTGGGTCAGGCGCTGAAGCGTACCCTGGGCGGGCAAACCGGTGACACATTAGGCGCGGCGATTGAGCTGGGCGAAGTCATATTTCTGCTGGCCCTGCTGTAGGAGTTGCTTTATTCCCGGTGGCGCTGCGCTGACCGGGCTACAAGCCCACCGCTGTCTGCGGGCCGGTAGCCCGGGCAAGGCGCAGGGCGCCGCCTGCGGGGAATGTGCCGGAGTGATGAACCGGTGTGGTTTCTCCCCGGCTCGCGCTGCGCTTAGCCGGGCTACGGGGTTACAGCCGTCTGCGGACCGGTAGCCCGGGTAAGGCGCGCAGCGCCGCAACCCGGGGAATGTGCCGGGATTAATGTATCGGTGCGGCTTCTTCCCGGTGGCGCTGCTGTATGACCGGGCTACGGGTTAACAGCAGTCTGCAGGTCGGTAGATACTGTGAACGCCTGCAACCATTTTTAGTTGCCGATACTTTCTCCGGCTC
>NZ_JBEAFN010000029.1:0-172809 GCF_040061795.1 Klebsiella sp. GN_Kp190 | reverse complement strand
GAAGAAAGACCGGAGACTTCAGTTTAGTCTGGCACTGTTTTCAGGGAGGAGATCAGTGCTCTGTGGAACGGCTCATCACCGAGAGTCGCTCACCAGTTTATTGAAGAGATCTGGAAAAAGGTTCGAAGTGCACTTTCAGACGTCTCTATTTATGGGACTCGAGTGGTGGAGCCTCACCATGATGCTACACCACATTGGCATATCATTATGTATCTGAATGAGCAAGATCGAGAACATGTCATTTCTACATTTAAGAAATATGTAAAAAAATTAACTGGATTAGATGTTAGTAAACTCGTCCATAGTGTTTCTGTTAAAAATGAAGCTATTGTTCATTACCTGATGAAATATATAGCCTGGTCGGTTCCTGGTGTTTCAGGCAGCGATACAAAAGACGATGCTACTGGAGAAAAACATACTGCTATGGCAGAGCGAGTAAAATCTTGGGCATCATTATGGGGTATAAGACAATTTCAGCATTTTGGCTTGCCTGAGATTGGGGTATGGCGAGAATGTCGACGAATCAGAAGTATGAACATAACAGCAGAGTTAGGGGCTGCTGCTGAAGCTGTCCGTTACGCAGCAGATACCAGCGATTTTGCAGACTACATTCGCGCGCAAGGTGGTGCAGGATTAAAGCGCTCCGAAAGAAGAATACTGCAGGTTGCAAGAGAGCAATCTCCATATGAAAACCTGTGGGGAGAAACAACGATAATAACGATAGGAATAAAATGCCCGAATTCAGAAACTGAAAAAATAGTAAAAACTCGGGCTAGCCATTTTTTGCAACGCCCTGCCAGTCTAGTACGAAAACTATCCCGCCAACGGTTATATTCGTTGCCTTGTAATAATGTCAATAACTGTAGAAAATTAGACTCCAAAGGAAATGTTGATATCTCAGAGCCAATGTTTAATTCTTAAGTTTAACCTAGTGAATATTATCAATGTTAATAACTAGAACAATATACTGATGAACCTATTTGGTGACAGTTGGTTTGTACTGGTTTATTCTGCTGCATTATTTGCCCTGCAGCCATCATTCTTTGCCCCATTCCTGTATCGTGATAAATATTGGATGCACCGTATTGGACAACAAATCCATTATTGAGCAATACCTGATAGTCGGCTTTATCCCATGACCAGTCGGACATGAACCGATTCGCATAAGTCAATAATTCTGTTGTCCCTTGTGTTTGGACGCCATCGGGTGATCCTAGCCTGTCAATCACATCGGCCCGGCTCATGCCTTGGCTGATTTTAGAGAATTTCTCTCCCGTCACGCATGCCGTTAGAACCAGCGTAACAAAACACAACGTAATAACCCTTATGAGCATAGTTAATTCCTTTAAAGAAAATGTATTTTAATTCAGTGCGTTAGGTTTTTATTTCAAGTGATGGTAAGTCTACCATGCTTCGAATGAGATTTAAAAGCAGTAGATTTATGTACTGTAGATGTTTAGACGACAGAAATCCACACTGTGTAGCATGAAAAATACTCATGCCAAACATCTCCCTAATGCAAGGATTCGGATTTCTTTGAATCTGAAGAGGTTACGTACAGAAAAAGGACTGAGTCAGGAAAAAATAGCCGAATTGGCGAATTTCCATCGTACTTATGTTTCCCAGTTGGAAAGGTGCGTCACAAACATCAGCATTGATGGGTTGGAGCGCCTGGCTAATGCCTTGGAAGTTGATGTCACAGAGCTTCTGCGGATTCCCAATGATGACTAAACAGCTATAGTTTGGCAGGTAGCTTGCCCTATGTATTAGTCATCCTGCTTGAACACCTCCATGAGGTGCCTCAATACTGTTAATTGTTGTGTTTGTGCGTCTCACTGACACAGATGTGTTTGACCGTTTTGCTTATCTGATGATACCTACCCCGACACTTGCCGTGGGTGTCTTCGCTTCCGGAGTGCCTGTGTACTTTGTCCGCTGTGTTCCAGTAGTAGCAGGCATTCACGGAACTGGTTCGGTATCAAAGAGGTATGGTTTTGAGGATAAATTAATGATCAGATGCCAACGCAAACAAAAGCAACCCTGGAACGGAATTGCTAATCCAGTTTCTGACCATCGATTTTTCTAAAAAGTGTGCGTTTGCTACTACTTAGGCAGGCGCAGCTTTCTTAATCACCGGCAGCCACGTTATACAGGCCAGTTGATGGATCGATTGTTATCAATGATATCTTCATGAGTCGGTGTCTCACCCAGCTTACCGAAGCTGGCATAAAGTGAAGGCAGACGGGCCCGTCCTTCTCCCTTTTTCGCCAGAGGGAAAGCGCGAAGCATGGTGGCAGCCTCCCAGTCACAACAATAGGATGGTGTGCACGGCTGCTGACGCCATGATTCAGCGATAGAGCCGGAAAATACGGGGTCAAAGCCGGTATCATTAACCAGAGTCATCGTGACCTGTACTGCGGCTGGATGATCTCCTGCTACTGCAACTGCCAGGCGACCGCGGCTCCCTTCAGGTAGTCCCAGTCCTGCCAGAGAGTCGGCGAGTATATTGTTGAAGGCTTTGATAACTGGATGCCCAATCTGCTCCTGAACCCATTCACTTTCCGTCTGACCTTCATCCAGCGCAGCAATCTGCGGATCACGCAGACCTGGATAGTAGTTGCTCGTGTCAATGACAGGGACATGTGGAGGTAAACCCGAGAAAAGCCCATCAGGCAGACTACTCACCGCCGGGAATGGAATTGACAGAATAACGGCATCTATGTCAGTAACTACACCATGAATGTCCGCCGGCTCTGCGTTAATTTCACTGGCAAATTTCCTTACAGCGTCTAAACCGCGTGAATTTGCCACTTTTACCTCATGCCCAGCTTCGCTTAACTTACGTGCAAGCGTACCGCCAATATTGCCTGTACCAATTACGCCGATTTTCATATTTAACTCCTGAAGTTGTATGCAATAGGGGGTACACTAATCCCATACTGTGATAACAACAAGAACCTACAAAATAGTGGGTTGCTTACCTGGAGGTAAGTATGGAAAGAGATTGGCGTTGTGATGAACCTGAACAACGACTCGTATGGGCGCAGGTTACCAGCGAAGCACTGAAGATTATTGAAGGTAAATGGAAGACAATAATTTTATGCCAGCTTTTCGCCGCTAAAGTTCCACTGCGCTTTTCTGAGCTTGAACGTAGGATAGAGGGTGTAAATCAAAAGATGCTCATACAGCAGCTTAAGCAACTGGAAAAGGATGGGATTGTACTACGGACGCTTTATCCTGAAGTCCCGCCTCGTGTTGAATATTCCCTCACGGAACTAGGAACAGCGCTGGGTCCATCTATGGCGGCATTGATTGAATGGGCCCTGCTGCGTAGGGAAACTCTTGGCCTTGAGTCTGGTTGAGATTATCAGGCCGGTATATCCCGGATTGTTTATATTTCCTGAAATGATGTTCGAAACTTGTTTCGTGAAAACCGACGTTCACTGTTCGCTGTTCGCTTAAAGCAGCCTGTCAGCTTCGCTTTGTTTAAAAACGGCCTTACCGTTTGAGACTTTCCGTTTTACAGGCGATCCTCTACTTCAGATGATAATCCAGATAGCAAGAGGTTCGTCCGTAACCAGTTTGACCCTCATATTTTCTTATCCCACCACCTGAACTTCCTATGAAATATCGCCCACCAGCTCTGCTATAACTGCATCACCGCTGATTGCGCAATCGGGTACATCATTTCCTATTTCTGCGGAACCCGAAAATTATGGATATTGCCAGCATTGAAAAATTGATCGCTCTGGTTGAAGCCTCCGGCATTGGCGAACTGGAAATTGCCGAAGGGGCAAGCTCCGTGCGTATCAGCCGCGCCATCTCCAGCCCCACGGCGGTTGGGTCGTCCGCCGTATCCGCGGCCGTCGTCCAGCCGCAGTTGGATATTCCGATTCAGGCCGCACAGGCCAGGGCTATCGCGTCTGACCCAGCGACGGAACACATCACGCTGTCCCCGATGGTAGGAACCTTTTATCTCTCACCGGGACCCGGTGCGGCGCCATTTGTGGCTGTGGGTCAGCAGGTTAATATTGGCGATACCCTGTGCATCGTCGAAGCGATGAAGATGATGAATCAGATCTCGGCAGAGAACAGCGGGATCGTTAAAGCGATTCTGGCTACTGATGGTCAACCGGTTGAATTCGACCAGCCGCTGATAGTGATTGAATAGGGGATCTCATGCTGGACAAAATCGTGATTGCCAATCGCGGCGAAATCGCGCTGCGTATTCTGCGCGCCTGCCGGGAGCTTAACATCCGCTCGGTAGCTGTTCACTCTACTGCCGACCGCGAGTTAAAACACGTGCTGCTGGCCGATGAAAGCGTCTGTATTGGTCCACCGTCATCCGCTAAAAGCTATCTCAATATTCCGGCAGTCATTTCGGCTGCTGAAGTGACGGGCGCGGCGGCCATTCATCCCGGTTACGGTTTTCTGGCAGAAAATGCGGATTTTGCCGAACAGGTGGAACGCTCAGGATTTGTGTTTATCGGCCCGAAAGCGGAAACCATTCGTCTGATGGGGGATAAGGTCTCGGCTATTCAGGCAATGAAGCAAGCCGGAGTGCCGTGCGTACCGGGTTCCGATGGCCCGCTGGACGATAACCATGAGAAGAATCGCCGGCTGGCAGCCGGGATCGGTTACCCGATTATCGTCAAAGCCTCCGGAGGCGGCGGCGGGCGCGGGATGCGGGTTGTTCGCGAAGAGAAAGAGCTGGCGCAGGCCATTGACATGACGCGCGCCGAGGCAAAGGCGGCGTTCAACAATGATATGGTCTACATGGAAAAGTATCTGGAGAATCCACGCCATATCGAAATCCAGATTCTTGCCGATGGGCAAGGGCAGGCGATATATCTTGCCGAACGCGATTGCTCAATGCAGCGTCGCCACCAGAAGGTGGTGGAGGAGGCCCCTGCGCCGGGGATCACCGCGGAAATCCGCCAGGCTATCGGCGAGCGCTGTGCCAAAGCCTGTCTGGACATCGGCTATCGCGGTGCCGGCACCTTTGAATTTCTCTATCAGCAGGGTGAGTTTTATTTTATCGAAATGAATACCCGCATTCAGGTGGAGCATCCGGTGACGGAAATGATCACCGGCATTGACCTGATTAAAGAGCAGTTGAGGATTGCCTCCGGATTGCCTCTCTCCATCAGCCAGCAGCAGGTGAGCGTACGCGGTCATGCAATTGAATGCCGTATTAACGCCGAAGACCCGCACACCTTCATGCCCAGCCCCGGCAAAATTACCCGTTTTCATGCGCCAGGTGGCTTCGGCGTACGCTGGGAATCTCATATTTACGCAGGTTACTGCGTCCCACCGTACTACGACTCAATGATTGGCAAATTGATCGTCATCGGCGATAGCCGGAATGAGGCCATTGCGAGAATGGAACATGCTCTGAGCGAACTGGTGATCGACGGCATCAAAACCAACGCTGAACTACAGCGGCGGATCATGGCGGATGACCATTTTCGCGCTGGCGGCTGCAACATCCATTATCTGGAAAAGAAACTGGAGCTCAATCGCTGAACTTAGCCCCAAAGCCGCCTCCGGGCGGCTTTCTTCATTTATCGCTATCAATATCACTACAGGAAAACCGGAGGTAAGTTGTGTCTGCACTCTCTTATGTGACGGGTGAGAGCCATTGTGCCTGGGCTATATATCTCTCCCAGGTGGAACGCGTTCTGCCGCTGCCCGGCGATCTCAATCGCTGGGCCAATACTCTGCGCCACCCGGAAAGGGCGCTGATTGTCGATGTTCCTCTGGAAATGGATGACGGGACGATTCGCCATTTTGAAGGCTTTCGGGTTCAGCATAATCTCTCTCGCGGACCCGGCAAAGGGGGCGTGCGCTATCACCCCGACGTCAGCCTGCAGGAGGTGATGGCGCTGGCGGCGTGGATGACCGTGAAATGCGCGGCGCTCAATCTGCCGTTCGGCGGGGCGAAAGGCGGTGTGCGCGTCGACCCGTCGACGCTATCCGACAGAGAGCTGGAGCGTTTGACCCGGCGCTACACTTGTGAAATCAGCAGAGTAATCGGCCCACGGCAGGATATTCCGGCGCCGGACGTCGGCACTAACGCCCAGGTCATGGCCTGGATGATGGATACCTGGTCACGCAACGCCGGAACAGCCGCGACCGGCGTGGTGACGGGGAAACCGGTCCACCTCGGCGGATCGCTGGGGCGGGTACAGGCGACCGGGCGCGGAGTGTTTATCACCGGCTGTCACATTGCGGAAAAAATGGGACTCCCCGTGGCGCAAAGCCGGGTTGCGGTGCAGGGTTTTGGCAATGTGGGTAGCGTCAGCGCCGGGCTGTTTCATGCTGCTGGCGCGCGGGTGGTGGCTGTACAGGATCATCGTGCGACGCTGTATCAGCATAACGGGCTCGATATCCCGGCACTGCAGACGTGGCAACAGGAGCACGGCACAATAGCTGGCTTCCCCGGTGCCGATAACGTGACGGAAGAGGCTTTCTGGCGTCTCGAGTACGAGATACTGATTCCGGCAGCCCTGGAGGGGCAAATTAGCGCGGAACTCGCGGCTGGGCTGCGCTGCCGACTCATTCTGGAGGGAGCCAATGGTCCTACGCTGCCGGAGGCTGACGACGTGCTGGCTGGGCGGGGGATCGTGCTGGTTCCAGACGTTATTGCCAACGCCGGCGGGGTAACGGTCAGCTATTTCGAGTGGGTGCAGGATCTCTCCAGCCTTTTCTGGAGCGAAGAGGAGATCGACGCTCGGCTGGATACCATTATGCGCCACGCTATCGAAAGCGTCTGGCAAAAAGCACAGGCGCTGGCAATCCCCCTGCGTACCGCCGCCTGGGCCCTGGCCTGCGAACGGATCCTACAGG
Organism: Klebsiella sp. GN_Kp190; assembly: GCF_040061795.1. NCBI lineage: Bacteria > Pseudomonadati > Pseudomonadota > Gammaproteobacteria > Enterobacterales > Enterobacteriaceae > Klebsiella > Klebsiella sp. GN_Kp190. The sequence continues at coordinate 165,960 of NZ_JBEAFN010000029.1, read as the reverse complement.
CAAGTAAAGACCGCGGGCTGTATTCCTGAGGCGTGGCGATAAAAAGCCCTGCGTTGCCGGCGCGGGGCTATAGCTAGAGTCAGAAAGCGTCAGGAAGAGGCGCGCGCGATATGCGCCCGCCGTTGCCGCTGGTCACACCACAGGGTGAATATCCCCGCCAGCGCTACGATCCCCGCGCCGATCAGCGTTGAAGAACCGGGCAGGCTGTTTAAGAACAGATAACCGATGACCATCGACCAGACCAGCGTGGTGTAGTCAAACGGCGCCAGTAGCGAAGCGTCGGTAAACCGCAGGCTCAGCGTGACCAGAATCTGTGCCATGCCGCCGAAGAAGCCGCAGCCCACCAGCAACAGCAACTGACCCGGCGTAGGACGTACCCAGCCGAAGAGGCTGGTTGCCAGACCAATCAGGGTGGTCATCAGCGAGAAGTAAAAGACGATGGCGCCAGGTTTTTCAATGCCGTTGAGAAAACGGATCTGAATGTTGGAGGTGGCGGTGCAAAGAGCGGCAAGCAGGGCGAACGCGACGCCGAGAGCCATCCCGGACTGCAGATGGCCGCCAGCGAACAGCGAACCGCTGGCGGTTAAACTGGCGGAGAGCATAAACAGAATGCCCGAAAAACCGACGATAACCCCCAGCCAACGGGAAAAACGTACCCGCTCTTTCAGCAGCAGGGCCGCCATGATGACGGTGAAGAGCGGAGCAGCGTAGCTCAGTGCGGTGGCGTCGGCGAGAGAAATCGATACCAGCGCCAGATAGTTGAAGTACATCCCACCGGTACCGGAAAAGCCGCGAATCAGATGGCCGAAAATATTTTTGGTCTTGATACTGGCCAGCACGTTGCCCTGAATTTTTAACCAGATAAGCAGGGGAAACATAGCAATAAAAGAGCGAAAGAAGATCACCTCGCCGGTGGGAATCGCCCCCTGCAATCCTTTGACGCAGGCCAGCATTAATGTAGTGCATAGCGCGGAGAGTATTTTTAGATAAATCCCAAGTCGGGCATTCATGTGACTACCTTTGGTTAACGGTCGCGGAGGGACGCGGCGTGGGTGTCGCGCATGGCGTAACAGTAGAGGGCGCTCGGGGCAGGCAGATAAGATAATTTTGTTCTGTGAGGATAACTTTTGCTTATCTCCGCGCGCCGGCGCCGTCATATAAATCACCTATCTCGCAACAGCGTTTCCCTCTTACCCATCACCGAAACAATGTCGATATAGTCGCGATAAGTGGTTAGCCATACCGGCGAAACGGGAAACCTTTTACCGGGTGTCGGTACTCTTTTATCCAGACCGAGGAAAATAATAATGAAACTGAAGCGAAATGCGGGTTTAGCGCTGGTTCTGACGCTGGTAGCAGTGTCCGGGGCCGCGCGCGCCGACATGCTGGCGGATATTCATGCGCGCGGTGAGCTGAAGTGCGCGGTCTATTCTGATGTGCCGCCATTTTCTGCCCCGGATCCAAAAACCCGCCAGTTGGTCGGGATGGACGTTGAACTCTGTCATGCGCTGGCAAAACAGATGGGAGTCAAGGCTCAGCTGGTTCCTACTTCCGTGGAAGCGCGTATTGCTATCATCGCCACAGGGCGAGCCGACGTGCTGATCGCCAACCTTGCCTATACCAAAACACGTGGCCGCCAGATTCAGTTCAGTGACCCTTACTACGTCGCGAAAGAGATGCTGTTGGTAAAAGAGGCGAATGCCGATAAAACCCTTGCCGATTTTAAAGGCAAGCGTATCAGCGCCACCAAGGGCACCACCTCTGAACAATCCATCGTACTGAAGGGCGGCAAACCGGTTACCTTCCAGGACGCGGCGTCGGCGTTCCTTGCCCTTGAACAGAATAAGGTGCTGGGTTTCGTCACCAACACTATGACCGGTATCAAAATGATCGGTCAGGCAAAAAAGGACGGCATTAATCTGGCGATGATTAAAGAGCCGATGGCGCTAGAGCCTATAGGCGTGGGGATGAAGCAGGGCGAACCGCAACTGCTAGCCAGCGTCAATGAAAGCCTGAAGGTGATGGATGACGACGGGACGATCGACAAGATCTGGAATACCTGGATTGGACCGAATACCGAATACAAAATGGTCCGCGAAGAACGGGTACAACCGTTGTCCAGCCTTACGTTCGAACCGCTGGAATAAGTATGACGCCGACATCGAAAACGTTGTTACCCGAGCGCCGCGTTGAAATTCATGCCAGCGCTCCGGCGCGGATTTCCATGATGGGCAGCCGGGCCTGGCTTATCGAAGCGCCGGGTGCCTTTGACCTTCCTGCACAGCGCCGTATCTGGTCTATGGCGCAGAACCTGCAACAGTGGCCGGCGGTGGAATCCCTGATCCCCGGCGTGACCAATTTACTGGTATTGCTCCATGACACGCCGGAGGAACCGACGGCAGTGGAGCGCCGGTTACACGAGTACTGGCTGTCCGCGCAGGCGCTCAACCTCGAAGGGCGGCAGATTGATATCCCGGTGTGCTACGGTGGCGAACACGCCAGCGATCTGGAGGCGGTATGTCGGCATACTGGTTTTTCCGCCCGGGAAGTTATTCGTCGGCATTCGCAGGGGGTCTATACCGTGGTCGCGCTTGGCAGTGCGCCGGGGTTTGGCTATCTCCATGGTCTGGATCCGCGTCTGGCGACGCCGCGTAAAAAGGTGCCTTCGCTGAATATGCTCAAAGGGACGGTCACTATTGGCGGTCCACAGGCGGGGGTGTCGGTGTTGACCGGACCGAACGGCTGGAATGCAATCGGCTACGCGGAAATTGAGGTATTCAACCCCCACGCCGCCATTCCTGCATTGATGGCGCCAGGCGATATCATCCGTTTTCTGCCTGAGAGAGTCGAACTGTGATTGAGATTGAACAAAGCGGATCGCTAAATACGATTCAGGATTTAGGCCGTCCGGCGTGGCGTCATCTTGGCGTCTCAGTGAGTGGGGTGATGGATCCGCTGGCACTGCGCGCCGGTAACACCCTGCTGGGAAACGAGGAGAATGCGGCGGCCATCGAAGTTCAGATGTTTCCCTTTCGCGTGCGTTTCCTGGCGGACAGCTGGATCGCGCTCACCGGCGCCGATTGCCGGGCAAGGCTCGACGGCGATGAACTACCGGCCTGGTGGGGCTGCGCGGTACGTAAAGGCCAGGTGCTTGAGTTGCGTTTTCCCCGTCGCGGCGCACGCGGCTACTTATGCGTGGCAGGGGGTATTGATGTCCCTCTGGTTCTGGGCTCGCGCAGTACCGCCCTGCGTGGCGGTTTCGGCGGACTCGAGGGGCGGCAACTACAGCGCGGCGACGTGCTGTCCTGTGGTCCCTGGCAGGGGGCGCCACTCCCGGATTCCGGGATTGGCATTGAGCCGCCGGAAGTGGCCTTAAACGCCTTTTTCCCGCGCAACGCACAGGGCGATGTCCAGATCCGAGCTATACCCGCTGGCGAGTATCCGTTGTTTGCCGCTGATGCATCGCGGTTCTGGAGCCAGGCGTGGAAAATTTCGCAGCACAGCAACCGAACCGGCTATCGCCTGGCGGGAGAGCCTATCCTACCAGCCGAAACGGTTGAAATGCGCTCCTATGGCCTGATACCGGGCATCGTACAGGTTCCGCCGGCCGGCGAACCGATTATCCAGTTAAGCGATGCCAACACCGCGGGAGGCTATCCCAAAATTGCCTGCGTGATTGAAGAAGATCTCTGGCGTCTGGGCCAGCTCCAGGCGGGGCAGTCAATTCAACTGGTACAGGCCGATACGTCTACCGCCATCGCCGTGCGGCAGGAAATTGAACGTTGGCTGCAGCGTTTGCGCGTCAGCATAGCGCCGCTGGTCAAGGTCGTTGGTTTATAAGGAACTCAGCATGAAAATTGATGTGAACTCTGATATGGGAGAAGGTTTTGGCGTCTATCAGCTATGTGATGATTCAGCGCTAATGGATAAGGTCTCTTCTGCCAACATCGCCTGCGGTTTTCACGCGGGGGATCCGGCGATCATGACGCGGATGGTACGCCTGGCGAAAGTGCGCGGCGTGGGGATTGGAGCCCACCCCGGTCTGCCGGATCGCCAGGGCTTCGGGCGCAAAGAGATGGCGTTCTCTGCCGATGAGATCTGCCAGCAGGTGGTATATCAGCTTGGCGCGCTCTCTGCCATTGCCCGCGCCGAGGGGACCCGGGTAGTTCACCTGAGTTTTCACGCGGCAATGGGCAATATGATTAACCGTGACGATGCGCTGGCGCTGCAGGTGATGCAGGCCGTCGCCCGGATCGATTCGCAACTGATTATCTTCTGCCAGCCGGATACTATCATTGAACGAGCGGCGCAGGCTGCCGGATTGCCGACGCTGACGCTGTTTCTCGCCGACCGGGCCTACGACGATCGCGGACAACTTGTCCCGCGCGGTATTGCCGGTTCGCTAATCAAAGAAGAAGCGGCGGTGCGCGCCAGAGTACGTCAGTTTCTCCAGCAGGGAACTGTGACCACTTTTAGCGGCAATACGCTGTCGATACGTGCGCGTTCGATCCTGGTCCATAGCGATACCCCGGGCTCGCTGGCGCTGGCGACGCTGGTTCGTAGTGAGATTGAAGCCTGCGGTGCGACGGTAGCATCCGCGGCGGAGGTGCTGGCGCAGTAAAGCCTTTTCCCGTCACGAGGGGGGCAAATCGCGCCCCTGACCACTACCTGTTCTCCCTTTACGCTATGCGCTCTCGGACCCCCGGTCAGTCAAAACCCATTGGCCATCCCGCCAGGTATGAATCCATCCCGGCGCCCCTCTGGAACAATAAAAAATGCCTGCCGGGTCAGACGCCAGGCAGGCATTTCACTCTGCTTAGCGCGCACAATTTGCGCGCTACAGCTTAACGGCAACCCGCGCAGAAGGCCGCGAGGCGATCGCAACCGGTTTGCAGGCGTTCCATACTGGTGGCGTAAGAAAGGCGGAAGTAGGGGCTCATGCCGTAGGCTGCCCCCTGTACCGTCACCACGTGCTGCTCCTCAATCAGCGCCATTACAAAATCGGCGTCGCTGGCGATAAAATGGCCGCTGGCGCTGGTTTTTCCGATAAACGCCTTGATGTTGACGAAAAGATAGAAGGCCCCCTGCGGCTTATGGCATCGCAGACCGGGAATACCGGCAAGACGCTCAAGCACGTAATCGCGGCGCTGGCGATAGATTTCCGCCCGTTCTGCCAGCAGATCCTGCGGGCCATCCAATGCGGCGACGGACCCCGCTTGTGCCAGGGTCGTCACGCCGCCGCTGTTTTGCGTATTGACGTTGCTCATCGCCTTAATCAGCGTCAATGGGCCACCGCAAAAACCCAGCCGCCAGCCGGTCATTGAATAGGCTTTCGAGACGCCGTTCACTGTCAATACGCGATCGTACAGCCGGGGCTCCACCTGTGCCAGGGTCCAGAATTTCACGCCGTCATACAACAGATGCTCATAAATATCGTCGGTCATGATCCAGATATGCGGATGACGCAACAGCGTCTCACCGAGTGCCAGGAGTTCGGCATGGGTGGCGACCGATCCAGTCGGATTGCTGGGATAATTCAGCAGCAGCCATTTGGTCTTCGGCGTGATCGCTGCTTCGACGTCCTGCGGCAGTGGTTTAAAACCGTACTCTTCATGACAGGGTACTGGCACCGGTGTGCCGCCAGCGAATTTAACGATGTCGGCATAGCTAATCCAGGATGGCATGGGGATGAGTACCTCATCGCCGGGGTTAATGGTCGCCATCATAGCGTTGAAGATAATCTGTCGGGCGCCACCAGCGGTCAGGATCTGGCTGATATCGTAGCGTAGCTCATTGTCGCGCAGAAACTTGCGCTGGATGGCCGCACGCAATGCTGGCGTGCCGTCCGTCGGCGGGTAGCGGGTATCCCCGGCGCATGCTGCGGCATAGGCGGCATCGATCACGTGGGGCGGGGTGGGAAAGTCCGGTTCGCCGGTAGACAGACCAACGACATCGATTCCCTGCGCGGCGAGATCGCGTGCTTTTTGCGTCATGGCGACGGAGGCGGAGACGGTAACATTTTTGAGACGATCGGCTATATCAGGCATGAGGCTGCGGTTCCTGGTTCTAAGGTCAGCAAACCCACACGCGGCGCAGAATAATCCACCGTGTGCGGCGAAGGAGGTTAATACACATCAGCCAGCATAGAGGGGGGCGAAGGTGGCAAGCTAATAGCGCTTTGTTGTGGGGACATAACGCAATGCGATGACCGAAGGAAATCGTCCTCCTGGCATTCCGTTGACAAACAGGTATATGCCGCTGCACTCCGACGGTGCAAAGGCAACGGCGTTGAAGCGTGGGATGCCTGAAAATGGCGGCGCTATTGGCTGCCTGTGGTGCTCTTAGGCTATGGCACCGATCTTGCTTGCCATCAGAGATACGTATTGATGTGGGACTGCTACTATGAATCTTCGCCGCCTGAAATATTTCATTAAAATCGTCGACGTCGGGAGCCTGACGCAGGCCGCTGACATTCTGCATATCGCTCAGCCGGCGCTCAGCCAGCAGCTGGCGACTCTGGAAGGCGAAGTCGATCAGCAGCTATTAATTCGTACCAAACGAGGGGTCACGCCAACCAACGCCGGAAAAATTCTCTATACCCACGCTCAGGCGATTCTGCGCCAATGCGAGCAGGCGCAGAGCGCCATCGACGGTGCAGGCCAGGCCCTGAGCGGTCAGGTTTCTGTCGGGCTGGCGCCGGGCACAGCTGCCCAACTGCTGGCGATCCCGCTGCTGACAGAAGTCCAGCGCCAGCATCCCGGGATTGTGCTCTATTTCAATGAAAATTTTGGCACCACCCTCAGCGAATTGATTATGAGCGGTCGGATGGATATGGCGGTTATCTATGGTGACCGTGACATTCATGGATTGCGTTTTCTACCGCTGATGAAAGAAGAACTTTTTTTCGTCTGTCCGCACGCGCTGGGGGAGTCCCGGCGCGAAATCTCCCTGGCGGAGGTCGCCCGCTACGATCTGTTTCTACCGCGGATTTATAACATTATGCGTAAAGCCGCGGACGACGCCTTTACCCTGGCCGGACTGAGCTACCGGGTGAAGTGCGAGATTGAATCGCTGACCACGCTTAACGCCGCGCTGGCGGCGGATCTCGGCGGCACCATCATGCCGGAGTCCGCGGCGCGCACCATGCTCCAGCCCGCCAATGCCTGGATGGCGAGAATTGTCGAACCCAATGTACTCACCTCGCTCTCGTTCTGTATGTCCGACCATCTGCCGCTTTCGCAGCCCGCGGAGGCAGTGAAGGGGATTTTGCTCTCCCTGATGGCGCAGCGGACTGAGGACAACCGGCCGCTAACCCTGGTGGGATAATAAGTCCCCCTTATTGCCTCAAAGCGAAACCCTCTTATCAACCCTTCCGATCCCCGCGCTAGAGTCACTACTCTGGCGCGCGGCACAGCCGTGCTCTGACCCTTGCGCGATGGAATCATGATGGAAAAAGAACTGATAGCTTTTGAGGACGTGCGCCAGCTGGCGCAGAAGATGCATAACGCCGGACTGCGGGAGCTTGAGTGGCGCGGCGCGGACTGGTCGGTTCGCCTGCGCTACCCCAGTGGCAAAACGATGGCCGAACCGCCGCCGCTGGCGGCCGAAACCCGCCCACTATCGGTGTGTTCCCCGATGCCGGGACGCCTGTTGCTGAGCCACCCCAGCCATGGGGAGGCGTTCGTTAGCGAGGGGCAGCACGTTGCGCCGAACGATATCCTCGCGCTGGTGCAGGTCGGGCCGCTCTATTTGCCGGTGCGCAGCCCGGTGGCCGGGACGCTCAAAAGCCTTATGGCACCGGCGGGGAGCCGGCTGGAGTACGGCAGCGAGATCGCGCTGCTGCTGCCCACGGATGCCGCTTCCGCGAAGTTATAAGGACCCCTTATCGGGCCAAACTATTTATGTCTTATCCCCGTTGGACATAACTGCATACAGTCAGAAAAACAACGTCAAAGGCAGATCGGTCTGCCGCAACAGGAGAGGCTCATATGCCATTTTCAGATTATAAAGTGGCCCTGGTGACCGGCGCTTCCGCTGGGATGGGGGAAGCGATTGTCGAACGCCTTTGTCAGGAAGGCATTGAGGTCCATGCGGTCGCGCGTCGCCATGAACAGCTTGCCGCCCTGGCGGACAGAACTGGCTGCATTCCCCACGCCGTCGACGTCGGCGATCTATCGGCGCTGACCGCACTGTGCCAGGGTCTGCAGGTCGATATTCTGGTGAACAACGCCGGCGTTTCTCATCCGGGATCGATTCTCAATGCCGAGGCCGACTGGGTCAACACCCAGGTGGATGTCAACCTGCGTGCCGTGCTGCACCTGTGTCGTCTGTTGGTACCGGGAATGGTGGCGCGCGACTGCGGTCACGTCATTAATATTACCTCCATCGCTGCGATTTATAACTTCAATGGCAACTCCATCTATCACGCCACTAAAGCAGGCGTTCATGCGCTGTCGCGTCAGCTGCGCGTCGATTGTTATGGCAAGCGGGTGCGAATTACCGAAATTTGCCCCGGGCGGGTGGCGACGGAGATATTCGGTAACGTATCCGGCGATCACGAAGACGCCCGCCGTCGCTTTATCGATGGTTTCGAGCTGCCGGAAGCAAAAGATATCGCCGACTGCGTGGCCTTTGCGCTCGCCGCGCCGGTGGCAGTCAACATCGGCAATATTGAGATCACGCCGACACTGCAGGTACCCGGTGGGCTATCCACGATGCGTCCCGGTGACCGTGAGTCCTGAATGACGGCAAACGAGGAGGATATATGGCACTCGACTTCAGTAACGTGATGACTGGCCACTACGGCCAGATGATTATTGATGGCACCGTCGTCACTCTTGAACTGGCGTTGGGTGCATGGCTGCTGGCCATGTTTATTGCGCTGGTGCTGGTGATGATCCGTCTGAGCAACAAGCGCTTCGCGCAGCTTTTGGTCGCGGCGTATGTATCCTACCACCGCAATGTACCGACGCTTATTCAGCTGATGATGTGGTATTTCGCGATCCCGACGCTGCTGCCTGAGTCATTGCAGATGTGGGTCAACGAGATGAATGCGGAGTTTCTGTTCTCGCTGGTCGCTCTGGGATTGTGCCAGGCGGCCTATTTCTCTGAAGACATCCGCAGCGGTCTGCGTGCCATCCCCGAAGGCCAGAATGAAGCGGCGAGGGCGCTGGGAATGGGATATTTGCGCGCCATGTGGCTGGTGATTCTGCCACAAGGGATCCGTAATGCGTTGCCATCGGTGATTAATCACACCGTGCTGCTGTTTAAAAATACCAGCCTTGCAATGGTCATTGGCGTCACCGAGTTGACTTACGTAACGCGCGATATTGAAAACCAGACCTTCCGTACCTTTGAAGCTTATATGGTAGCGACGGTAGGCTACCTGGCCTTCTCTTTGTTGCTGATGGGGATGGGGGCGCTGCTGGCCCGTCGCTTTCAGCGCGCGTATGCGAGGTAATATGTATGTTTGATTTTTTCACGATTCTGCGTGATAACGGCCTGTTGTTGCTGATGGGGCAATATCCTGATGGTCCGCTGGGCGGTGTGCTGTGTACGTTGCTGGTGTCGCTGCTGGCAGTGCTGTTCGCCTTCCCGGTCGGCGTGCTGTTGTGCCTCGCTCGCCTCTCTCCGTGGCGCTGGCTGAGCTGGCCGGTTACCTGCTGGATCTATCTGCTACGCGGTATCCCTCTGATGATGGTGGTGTTCTGGACCTATTTCTGCGTGCCGCTGCTGATTGGCCACAATATTAGCGGCTTCAGCACGATGCTGTGTACGCTGGTTATCTACGAGAGCACCTACATCGCTGAAATTGTGCGCGGCGGGATCCAGGCGCTGCCTTCAGGGCAATATGAAGCCTCCCGTGCGCTGGGAATGGGGCATGTGCGGGCTCTGCGCCTGGTGATTCTACCGCAGGCGTTGTACAACGCGCTGCCAAGTCTGGTCAGTCAACTGGTGTCGATTATCAAAGATAGTACCCTCGGCTACGTTATTAACGTTCCGGAGCTAACCTATGCGGCCAACCAGGTCAGTAATCAGCTGCTGACAAAACCGTTCCAGGTCTTTGCCATCGTAGCGCTGAGCTACTACATCATTAATTTTAGCCTGACGTGGCTGGCCAATCGCCTGGAGCTGCGTATTGCCAGCAGGAGGCAACGTGCACAGTCCGCTATGGGAAAGCCGGTCACGCCGCTGGTTCTCGACCCGTCACCATCACAAACTCAATAAGGAGCAACCATGCGACCAATGATTCTGTTCAATCAGGTGAATAAATGGTACGGGGAATATCAGGCCCTGACCGACGTCAGCGCCGAAATAAAAAGCGGTGAAGTGGTGGTGGTGTGCGGTCCTTCCGGATCCGGCAAATCGACGTTAATCCGGACGGTCAACCGTCTTGAGCCCATCGAAAAGGGACAGATCCTGTTTGACGGCGTCGATATTCATGGCTCGAGCACCAGGCTGAACCAGCTGCGTACGAGAATCGGCTTTGTCTTCCAGAGTTTCAATCTGTTTCCGCACGTTTCGGTGCTGGAAAATATCATGATGTCGCCAGTGAAAGTTCTCGGCGAGAAGCGTTCGGAAGCCCGACGTCATGCCGGGGAGCTGCTGGAAAGGGTGGGACTATCGCACAAGGCAGACGTTTATCCGGCACAGCTTTCCGGCGGCCAGCAGCAGCGGGTGGCTATCGCCCGGGCGCTGGCGATGAAGCCGCCTGTCATGCTGTTTGACGAACCGACATCTGCACTCGACCCGGAGATGGTCGGCGAGGTGCTGAGCGTGATGCGCGGGCTGGCGCAGGAAGGGATGACCATGATGTGCGTTACTCATGAAATGAACTTTGCGCGTGACGTAGCCGATACGATCTGGTTTATGGATCAGGGACAAATACTGGAAAAGTCTGCTCCGGATAAATTCTTTACCGCGCCGCAACATCCGCGCGCGCGACGTTTCCTCAATGATCTACTGCTCCACTAGGAGTAAATTCACTAATAAAAGAACAGGTAAGAATTTTTCAGCCTTATAACGCCTGATGAACTTCATCGGGCGTTTTGTATTGTCGTGGCAGTTGTATTGTACATTTCTACCGGCTTTCTTGCCTGTTCAAGAGACCATCGGCAGGCATCCATTTTCGAGGTGTCGCAGATACAGATTCTCGACGGTCGTTCCGATAGCATTCATCCGGGCTCAGGCATTCAAATGGATAAGGATCATTTACCGTTGCTGGAAGACCAAAACCCGGTACGACGAAGCGAGATACTTTCTGGCACTGGAAGAGTGAAAATCTCCCTTACTAATGCCGTAAAAAGCTTGTCGAATGTCTCAGGGCGTGAAGCGGACGTTACTAACATCTATATGCATCAATCTGTGGGGAGCAGATCACTCACTTACGGCATTATATCTTCAAGTCCACACATAGGTAAGCTGTCATGTCTATCTCGATTAAAGCAACAACCAACACGCGTACTGGAATCAGGGGAGTACAACGACATGGGGCAATGTATCGATGGCGTGTTGATAAGGTAAGATTCAGAAGCCTTACAGGACAAGACCCAACGCTACCATTCATTGCCCTTCTTAAAGACCGAAAATCCGGGTGTATCGATTCTGTAGGCTTTCCAACGATTGAAGAGGCTGGGGATGACCTTTGCAGGTTTTTAAATGCCATGACAGGCAATTCATTTGCGTGCCAGTGACCTTGTTCGAAATTAATCCTGACACTGTACCCACCAGAATCAGCATAAACGATAAAGGAAATAAAGCGCTTCTATACGCTGCTTTACTCCCCCGAACCTGACGCAACAAGTTATGTGTCGAGGTAGTTATGGACAACGCTCGGTCGACTAGACTCAGACATCTTACAAGATTAGACGCTAAGCAAATTACCTATTATAAGGATAATTAAAATCTGTAAAACATCTCTTTGTCGACAGTTATGTCTGATAATAAGCATTAAAAAGTATAACTATTCAAGTATTATAGAATACGCAACACCGTCCCCCAATGAGAAACAGTAAATTAAAAGATGAAAAATGAGTTCAGTTGTATATCTTCTAGAGTATATAACTAATGAATTAACATAAAATAGAATAAAGCAATAGATCAATACGGGGTTTTTAGTTATTTAAATATATTTAATGTTGGTGGGGTTGATGCCTGCTATTAATTTGATGAAAGAGTGGTAATTGTATATGCTTTACTATACCAATAGCGTATGTAAATTACAATTCTCCCTTAATCATTGATTTACATAAAATGAAGGAGAGTCTTCCATATTACATTCGGTAATTTAAATGACACCAAACCTTTTTGAATTACTATATCTAAATATTAAATTCACAGCGATTGTAAGAGTGAAAATATATGAAATTATCAAAGTTTTTTACTTTAGTGTTTTGTAGTAGTGCGACCCTAAACTGTAGTAGCTCTGATACAGTAATAGCACCGTATGAAAAAACACTTGATTTAGATAGTTCAACCACCAGAAGTTTTCATTCAATGTTATATTATCCATCAGGAGTGCTACTTCACAACCCCGGCTATATTGTCGGCATTGAGAAATCGCCTAAAGACATTATTGGTGGGCCAAAACAAAAAAATGATGAAAATCTATTAAAAAATGATGCCTATATTAATAGCGAGACAAATGACAGCAATAATACCAGACATCAGATAAATAGATTCACAAAACACGATAGAAAGGCCATGTTTATTTCCCACATCATAAAAAATGACTTTAATGTAATAAAAGGGAATTTAACCACCCCTTACATTACTAATAATTATTGTTTTGTTTATAACTCATACATTTCAAAGCATTTGGCGAATGAATCTGGTATAGATCTAACGAAAATAAATGGATGGGAAGCATGCAAAATTTCCAGTGCTATTAAAGATGCAAAAGATGCTGAATTACACTCATTTTATAAAAATAGCGATGCAGGGTTGAATGCACTTAAAGACAATCTAAAATACGATCTTAAAACAGGAGCCTATAGCCACATACTGATCATTGTCATGGGGTGGAATACATCACAAAGCGAAGCAGTTAGAAATTTCAATGACATTGCAGGTAATATAATCACTGCATCTCTTGAGCAAACAAAAGAGAATGCAGAAAATCCTTCAGCCAAACTAAACACTATGATAGTTCCAAGATCAGTGGTTATAGGTCCAAGGGAAAGTGAAAATAAAAATATATTTAGACCTCTCATAATTGGTATAACGTGGCCTTCATACTGGTCAACTGGGATATTTAATGTAAGTAGCTATCCTAACAAAGCAAACGATGCAGACGAACTGGGTATAATCTGGCTTAATAAGATTATCAATAAAACTATACCAGAAAGCATGAGCGAATCAGGGGTCAAACTACCTGTTATTGCTATAGGTCATAGTTTTGGCGCTCGGGCAATGACTCGTGCACTATTTAGTAGTCCGTTTATCAAAAATGAAAAAATTGTTACGAGCCCAGTCAGTTTAGCTGTTTCATTGCAGGGAGCTATGAGTATAAACAGGTTCTTTCCTAAATTAGGTGCAGAGGGTGCTCCATATAGAGATTATGCTAGATTGACTAATACAAAAATAGTACTTACAGCTTCGCAATTCGATTCGGCAGTTACTATTGCGAAATGGACAGACCCTGCTGGTGGATATAAAAGTTATGAAAAAGCTTGTACACAGTCTATCTACTCTGGAGCATTTCACTGTATGACGGCCTCAGATACTTCTTCTAAAATAGAAAATGGAATATTTAAATTATGCAACCTTGGTGAAACTTCTGATGAATGTGCAGACCCGCTTAACTCCAATGTTGGCCCGAGAGTAATTGATTATATTGACACTTCAAACGGGATAACGGAATACAACTCACTGGGTACGGGGGGAGGTGCACACAGTGATATATATCGATTACCTATGGGGCGATTACTTTGGAGACTAATACAGGCTTATGCAATTGAAGGAAGACAATGAAGATCTGGAGGATTACAGCTCTCAAACAGAGGTCCGAGATGCAGAAAGGAAGCCAGAACTCAAAGCCTGACTAATGGCACACTTTGGAGAACATGAAGCAAAGGATAAATGTTGAACTGTCCGGGCCCCCTGAAGGATGTCTGTAAAAATGAATGATCTACTTTAAGTAGGCCTTTCAAACGTTGATAAATCGTAATGAAGAATACCTTTTGCTGAGTTACTTACCTACTAAATGGAAAATACAAAACCTAAACTAACCAATATTAATTTTTACATAAATAATTACTCAGACAAGCATTCACCAGAAAGATTCTGCCCATTCCAACCTATATAAGCTGTACTATGTACAGTTTTGTAGTGCCGACAGGCAAAAGAACGAACTGACCTGCTCCTCACAGATTGATGCAGATAGATGTTAGCAACATCCGCTCCTCGCTCGCTACGGACCTTTCTGAGCATGAGTTTATTCTGTGTCCAGGTGCGGAAGTGGCTAACAACAATCTGTATGGTTCAACGTGGAACGGGTCATTCCATTGACCTGAGCACTTAGTACTGTAGGATTGCTAATTATCTTTCTGATTCACCACTAACAAGGAAAAGGCATGTTCGGATTCTTTAGAAAGCAAAGACCTGAAACTGAGCCCGGGCAAGGTTCCTCAATCACGGCAAAACAGTTTATTGCACTGACGCTGAGTGATGAAAAGCTGTCTATGCCCGTCTATCTTCCGGGGATCCGTAATGAAGATGATTGTGAGAATATTGGGCTAGGTCCTCTCATTTATATCTGGAATTTGGATCGTACCGCCGGCACATTCAGCCTCTCTGTTAACGGTAATGCGATTGGCCACCTTCTTGAGACATTTGTGCCCCGAGATAACCCTGCGTATGTTGAAATCCGTGATGAGGCAATGAAGGTTATCGCTGAAGTATCTACTCAGTCCGTGCTGACAACGATAGAGAAAACTGGTCTCATGCCTGATATTTTGTTTGCCTACCACGCTGAGAACGCACAGCAGGAGCCAAGCTGACATTCAGGCAGAGCTTGAGATTACGCTAGGGACTAACTTAAACAGTCCTGCCATCGCAACGCTAAATTAGCGTCAAGAAACGCTTTAAATTGCCGAATTATATATTTAGCGTTTTCCCTGAAAGTAAACAAAATGTGTGAACCGTATGAAGAAAATATTACTTCTTTTTCCGCTGGTGTTTATTGCGCCGGTACAGGCTTCTGAAGTCACTGTAGGTCAGGTTTG
This sequence comes from Klebsiella sp. GN_Kp190, assembly GCF_040061795.1. NCBI lineage: Bacteria > Pseudomonadati > Pseudomonadota > Gammaproteobacteria > Enterobacterales > Enterobacteriaceae > Klebsiella > Klebsiella sp. GN_Kp190. Next base: position 150,736 of record NZ_JBEAFN010000029.1, on the reverse strand, counting down.
CAAGGCTGCTTCTGCTGCGATGTTTGGCCGTGACCATAAGATTATGCAGTTGGATAAAGTCGAATCAGGTATTGCCTACGTACATTATATCCGACAGAACGATGGCACCCGTTGGGCAATCAAGTGCAAACTTATAGGTGATCAAGTTATGTGGGCATCTGACAATCCTAACAGCACCGGTCGCTGGCGGGATGATCCTGCGGACAGTACAGTTAAATATACTATTGATGGTAAAAAAATAATTATTACCGAGCTCTACAGTGACGGTTCCAGTACCACGAACTCTTATCCCTTGAAGCAGCTAAAATGACTTTGAACTGCTCTCCGTTGATTACGACACCTCAATGTTAGTCACGTAGTTGTGGGAGTTGCGAACTTCCGCTCCTCGCTCAAAGCTTCTCGTCAACTCGTCTGATTAGCCGCACCCGGATCATCGACCCCGATTTGACCCGAACTTCCTGATTCGCCCCCTTCCTTGCGGGTGGGGGGCTATTCACAATATCAGGACTAAGCGGGGTTCATGAACCGTCTTCTGCAGGATCTGAGGCGGTCACACTTGCTTTCCTCATCGCCTGGCTGTACTGCCAGGTAGAAACCAGACATATTAGTAAAATCGGTATCATTATCAGACCCAGCAGCTTCCATCCCAGCAGGGCCAACATCACGCCCGCTCCGGATGTGGCTATCGCGGAGAAAATAAAGCGGCTGGTTTCGGCCAGGCCCTGCGCCTTTTTTCGTTCATTATCACGGTAGGACAGACTGAGCAGCGTCGAGCCGCCAACAAACATAAAGTTCCATCCGACCCCCACCAGAAGCAGACTTAAGCTGTATGCCAGCATCGTTTCCCCGGTCAGGTTTATCACGACAGAAGATATGTTGAGCGCAATCCCCGCATACAGCAGAACGGTGAGTCCCAGTTTTCGTATCAGAAGGCCGGTAAACAGTGAAGGGACATACATCCCCAGCAGATGCAGCTGAATGACCAGTGCACCATCATTCATCGAGTGGTGGTGCGTAACGGAGAGGGGGGCCGCCGTCATTAGAAAAAGCATAACGAAGGAGCCAACAACCAGGTGAAACCAGGCCGTACGATAATCCGGACGTTTCATTAATTCCCGACTGGTTGGCGATACTCCCGTGATCGCCCGGGTGTTGGAGGAGGGGACATCTCTTTTTGAACGATCGAGGAACAGAGCCAGGTTAAGTGCAGACAGAATCCCCAGTCCTGCCACAACGAGATAAACACCGGCAAAGCGAGGAAGTCCGGGGATATCCCGTGCAACAATCGTCAGTAACGGCCCCAGGATAGCGGCCACAACGCCGCCAATCATGACCAGGGAGATTGACTGCCCTTTCACTTCAGGCGGGGAGTGATCGGCAGCAACCAGACGATAGTACTGGCTGAAAGCCTGATAAACACCCACAAGAAAGCAGCCGGTGCAAAAGAGTAAAAAACTGCCGTTCTGCACAGCGAGAAAAGACAAAAATCCGCCCGCGGTACCGCATAAAGAGCCCAGAATAAACGCGAGTTTTTCGTTTCCGCGACCAATCATGCCGGCCGCAAACAGACTCGAGAACGCGCCGGCGACTGTGATGAGTGCAAACGGAACCGTCGCCAGTTGATCAGACGGCGCCAGCTGATAGCCCACCAGGGTGGCAATAGTCAGATCAACAGACACGGCACAGGTAAAAAACAGATTACTGACCGCTAGTATCACGGGGATCCTGCCAGGTATATATCGCATGGTGCCCTCCTATAGGGATTAACTTAACGACAGTAAAGCGAAAGAATCATCGGTTAAACGCTGCGTTAACTCTTCCAGGCTGATGCCGGGAGGGACAAAAAAAAGGGGGGACGGCTCACGTCCGGATGGACTGACTCCGGTATACCCGGCTGCGCGAACCTCTCTTTCCAGACGTATATCCAGCAGAAACCCGTTTTGTGTTGGTTCAAGAACAGCCACACCATGCCAGGGGACCCGGGAAGAAGAAGGTGATATCTGTACAGAATAATGCCCGTGTTTCTCATCTTTACGGTGTATCGACATACGCAGGGTGTCCGGGAAAAGGGATCGCACATCATCGAAGCCGGTTGTATTTTTACCTGCCGTATTGCTTTCATAAGCTGCAACGTATCTGGCAACAGCCTGCAGCACCTGATTCAGGATCACCCGTCTCAATAACTCATCATCTTCTTTCCGGGGGGTATAGATATTTTTCATGAACTGACAGTAAAACTCATCGTAATCAAGCGACTGCTCCCGGGCATATGTTTCAAGGAGTGGGTAGGGAAGAGCAAAGAGAAGCGGTTCAAAAAGCTGCTGGAGACGGGGATCCAGCTCCCGTAACGTTGTAAGAAAAGCCGCCCTTCCTTCTGCTTCATACAAACCTTCATATTCACTGATACATGCCATCAAAGTACTAAGTTTGGCGGAGTATTCAAGATCATTAAAATACCGGGTTTTCCATGATAAGTTATTCTGGATATCTTCATAGCGGATAAGGGACAGTAAATGACTATCCATATTGACTGTATTCATAAATGCCAGAAGATCGGTGCGATAGTCCCGTATCATTTTTCGCTCAAGCATATCGAAGCACGGATAACGATATTCATCCTGGATAGCATAAATATGTACCGGCGTAATGTCCGCCTGTATCCAATGCCTGAACTGTACCGGAGTCATTTCAGAATCTGAAAGCAGGAGTAAAAATGAGGAGAGATGTTCCGGGCATTCATAACTCAGGCATGTATCATTCTGCAGTATCGAGCGGATAAACTTTCGCCGGCGAATATACTCTTTTCCGGAATAACGATGCTTTAAAGCCTCTTCAATACGAGCCATCGTCTCACCACGTCTACCGGATGAAGGTTCTCCGACTTGCCGTAACAGTGACCTGGCATCATTACCCTGCGCTTTGAGTGCATCGGATATGGAATGAGCCAGGTTAAACAGACTTAGCTGGACCTGTCGGCAGCTGTCAGCCAGAGCATAGAGTATACTCAGGGTGAAGTATTCCCCAAGGTCCGGCAATAAAGAGTCATGTTTGAGTGGTGACGGTGTCCGGAAAGGTAACAATAATATGGAGAATGTCACCCGTCCAGATGAGTCAGTCTGAATATCTTCCACCCGTTGTGCGCGAGCCTTTGTACTTAGAGTTCCTCTTCTGATTAGCCGGGATGTCATGACTTCAGTAATAATCTCGCGAAAATCACAGGGATTGTCCTTATCAGCCCTCAAAAGATTCCTGAGTGCTTTGTTTGAGATTCTGTCTGTCAGTTGATCAATCAGAGCACCATATTTTTTACTTATCCATTCGTCAATTATTTCGCCAGGGACAATATGGTTTTCTTTTGACGGGATGTGTTCAGGGAGTGTCTGCAGTATGCAAAATGTTGAAGCAGTTTCATCAGTATGATATTCGTCATGACTGGTCGTAAAATGACTTAATACAGGTTCCATATTTATTACCTCTCCATTTCGTGAAAAATAGATAAAGCAAAAATGGTGCCATTAAAAAAAGGATTTGGACCGCGTTTTTCGGAGTTCTTGCACCGATGGGAAGCAAATGTATCAGCCCTGGTGCAATAAATTTAATCCCATGCCGTTATTATTAAATTTGAAATTGATAAATTATCTTTTGATGTGTTTTTGAAATTAAAAAATAAAGGTTGTCAGGATAATGCGGGGTCAACTATCGAAAGCGATGGGTTTAATATTGCCATTGTTATCCTCGACTCTGAACCGGGGAAAATACCCTCTGCTTTTATCTCAGCACTGCAGTAACCGGACCATCAATGGCCAGCCGGCTCATCTCTTCAAGCGCGGCCTCGGATATCACCGTCAGGCGAGACAGATCAACCGCCATTCGACCCAGTTTGCGGTAGCAAGCCTGGTAAACTATCCAGTCCACAACACAGCCATTCGTCAGCCAGCGAACGAGCACCGTCTCAGTGGCGGCTGTTACACGATCCAGTTCGTTTAATGTGTTCATGATTTTATTCTCTTTATACGATTATTTCGCAGACACATTTTTCCTGTCACGATCGAAATTTTGGAAATGAAAAAATGCCATCGACGCTATGCTGAGGATGAACCATACCAGTGAGTTTGAGTGGGGGGGGATGGAGGATTGGGCAAAACAACGCTTAGTCCATTGTCCGCTCGGTGCCAAAAGCGGACCTTAGCCTAAGAAATTTAGTCGTCTCTACGTAAATAAATTAAGGAATAGGGTTTGCTTGTTCTTCTGCTGGCATCACTTCTTCAGGTTGAGCCTCAACTTCAGCAATGGAGTTCAATTTGTCCCGAAGTCCCATTATTGTATGACGCAGAGGTTCTAACAATTCTGGTTCTTGATCTGCTTGTTGTACTACCCATTCAGCAAATGTATCTTTGCTTTCAGGAATTAGGGTTAGGATGTGGTAATGTAAATAATCATCTCTTTCATTTATATAATCAACAATTTTCCCAAAGTTATCGGGGAAAAATTCATTATGTGGTGTTTTTGTAACTGTCAAAAAACCTGCTTCTGATGCTCTATGCTTAACCTCTGCCGAGAATATATTCTCCAAACATCCTGGCCAAAAAGATTTTTCCACTCTACAATCTGTCATCAGTTGTCGCAGTTCATTAATAAATGGCAATCGACACCAATAAACTTTATTAGAATTGTCTTGTATCCAAACTGCGCCATCACCTAATTTTTTATTTTTATAAAGCTCACGACCTTCTTTATCATTATCAACTAATGCAAAAACAGCTCGCCCAGGCGCTAATGTTCGGATAATTTTACCGTTACGTGCAAGAGCCTCCATTTTAGTTGTGCCTCCTCCAGATTCGAAAGTGAAAGGCATCTCACCTCCGACAAATAGCTCCCAAGCCTTTGCGAATACAGCTGCATCTGTGGCACCTTCAACAAAAACGATTGATGCATTATGCTGTAATAACTTTTGTTCTAATGAAGCGCTCAACTCTTTTGACTTTTCTATCTCTGCATGAGCCTGCTCTAGGTAACTACTAATCACTGGAAGATGCGGTGTCTCACCCATTAACTCACTTGGAAGTTGTGTTGAATCTTTAGATAATTCTTTTACAACAGAGTTCAAACGCCCCATATGTTGATGTGTTTTAGAAACAAAATACTTGCTAACCCCATCATCTTTGAGTGAAAAAAATGCGGGACTGTGGCTAGTTAAGAATATTTGTTTGTTCTTAGCTTTTCCTAGCTCTAAAAATACTTTAGCTTCTTCAATGGCATTTGCAAGCTCTAATGAATTTTCAGGTTCTTCAAAACCCCATATATGGTATTCCTTTGAACTATTGTCTGAGAGAAATGAAAGAATCTGAGGAATATGTCTAACCTGAATACCATCGCCGCGTTGTAAAGTCAAACTGTATGAATCACCTTCCTCTGAAGTAACTTCAAAATCCAAAGATTTAAATAAGTCAGTAAGATCTCTGGGTGTAGAAACAGAACTATTGATTTTAAGAGATGTTAAAAGACCTTGGGTTAATTCTTGAGTTCTATTTCTTAGGGCTTCGGTGAAATTAGTTAATGAACCAGAAAATTCAGCATGTTCAGAAATAACTTTATAAATTTCCGCTTGGAGGCCTTCAAATATTTTTCTGTCTTTTATTGCAGGTATGTAATGAAATTGTATTTTGTTAAGAAACCTAGTTAAGTATTGCTGTAGATTAGGTTGAGTTATTGAGGAGTAAAACTTTGGTTCCTCTTGATTAGTAATGCTCCATTGTTTCTTAACCCAAAATGAGTCTCCTAACGATGCTCTCCAGTTTATTGGGGTTGTGAACCAAATCTTTACATAAACAAACTTTCTTATATCATTTTCTGGTGTTGCTTCAGAGCGGCGAGCATGTGAGAAATCACGCTCAAAACGAAAAGCTTGATTTGGATTTGTTTCATTTCTAAAAAATAAATTTAGTGCTCGCAAAACGTTGCTTTTTCCAGCATCGTTTCTTCCAAAAATAATATTAGTCCCGGAACAATTATTTAAATCATCTTTATAAATAGAACGAAAATATGCAATTTCAACTTGCTTTATAAGTTTCATTAGTATCACCCTATTAAAAAGGTCAGTTCATTTCGGCCTATCCTACCTTCTCCATAGGATATTTATAGCAAAACCAACACTACTAAGCGATCTGATGAAGCAATCTTTATGTGAACTGATTGAACAGGTCCTTCACTGAACCAACTATTCTACGTGTGGATGAACTAATCAACATCAGCTCATCGCTCATGGCGGACCTTTGGCTCAGTTAGCTTGTCCGCTCCGTGTCATGAGCGGACGATGAAAGTCAGTCTCATTAGTAATGTCATTGTTGAGCCAGAGAGGATCGTTTCTTTTTGGCTTGACAGCGATATCTCGTCAGAAAATCAATTACTCAGATGTCATGTTTCTCAGCTCAGCATCCACTGCCAGACGGAGATACCGGCCGTCGCGCTTTGACATATTTTCGGCGTCAGGCCGTGCAGAAGTCGGGGACGGCGACCTTCTGGAACAGGTGCGGGCTGGCCACGACGGATGAGGGATATGCCGGAAGTTTCGCGAGGAACGCGGGATCGGTGAAGGCGGCGCGGACCGCCTCAGTTGACTCCCACACCACATAGTTCAGGTAAGTCGGACTATCGCCGATCGCCCGATGTAGTTGCATGGAAATGAAGCCTGGTTGCTTCGTAATGACCCCGGCAGCCGCCCTGAAAGCGTCCAGGAAGCCCGCTTCGTCTGCGGGCTCGACGACTGTAAACAGGTTGATGAGCACAAGAGGCGCGGCCGCGATACCGAGTTGGCGGTCAAACGGAAATTTCTCGTCCAGAGGTTTGAATGGTTTTATGGCGGTCATGGCGGAGCTCCTGTCTGTTGTGAAATTGAAGTGGGTTGATCGATGCCGTTTTCACTCAAGCGAGCATCGACTGCTGGGCGAAGATACCCGCCATCGCGCCTTGCCATGTTGCCGTAGTGACCGAGGGCATTCCCGGGTTGGCGAGGTCGCCAGCGGCGTAAATGCCTGGCATGCTGGTTTCACGGCGCTCATCGGTCTTGAGGGCGATGCCGGTTGGCGTATTGACCGTGGCGAGGCCCAGTGTGTCATGAAGGCTTGCGGACGGCCTGGTTCGCGGATGTGCGAACAGGATATCGACTGCGACATCGGGGCCGGTATCGATTTTGATGGTGGCACCATGGCTCCCGTGACTTGCGATTTCAGTGATCCGGCCATCAACGAGAGGTACCTGGCGGGCCGTCAGATCGGCACGTATGTCGGGGGGGATGTCGTGACCATTGCCGAAGACGGTCAACCTGTCTGTCCAGTCGTGAAAGAGCCTGACCTGGTTGTGGGACTGTGGCCCGGACCAGACGAGGCCCCAGTGCTGGTCGGCGACTTCAAATCCGTCGCAATAGGGGCAGGGGATGACGGATGTACCCCAGCCTTCGGCAAAGCCAGGAATATCAGGCATCTGGTCAGTGATGCCATAGCTCAGGATCAGGCGGCGCGCCCTCAGGCTTTCGTTGTCGTCAGTGACGACGCAGAAATCGTCGATGGTACCAGTTACGCTCTCGGCCCGCGCATTGACCCGTCTGATCGTAGGATAGCGCGCCAGCTGCTGGCGTGCCTCGACCAGGATGTCCAGCGGCGGCTTGTGATCGTGGCCGAGCACACCATGTGAAAGGCCGGCAAAGCGATTGCGCGGCCGGTCAGTGTCGAGGACCGTGACCATGCGGCGGGCACGGCCAAGCTGCAGGGCGGCGGCAAGACCGGCAAAGCTGCCGCCGATGATAATGACGTCATTCATGGTGATGGGCTCCGTGTTGTGGATGGAGGAAGATGAGCCAGGGCTGGCGCACCTTGCATATTTATGAAACTGCGTGGTATCCTAATTTGGTAATTATGATACTGTCAAGGACTGTATTTCGTGACCAATAAAAACAGCCAGACCCGGCGGGGCCGGCCTGTCAACGAGGCGCTTCGCCAAACTATCGTTGACGCCGCATCCGAACTCTTTTTGGAATTGGGATTTCAGGCCTCGACCCTGGACAAAATCGCCCAGCGAGCGAGGATATCCAAGCTCAGCATCTATCGGCACTTCGATAACAAAGAGGCGCTGTTCAGTGCGGCCATCGTGGCCGGCTGCAGTCAGTCGTTTTCGCCGCAAGCTCTTCCGGAGGGTGTTGAGGGTTCGGTTGAAGAGCAGCTGATAGCGGTAGGAGCACTCCTGCTTCGTACGCTGTTGAGACCAGACGTTCGTAGTGTCGAAGCCATGGTTATGGCCGATAAGAAGAATCAAGCGTCGTTAAGCAAGCTCCATTACGAAGCCGGCCCCGCTCATGTCATCGCCCAAGTCGAGGCCTTTTTGCATCAGCTGCACGCAAAGTCGCTTCTTAACGTGCCCGATCCTCACCAGTCAGCACGTTTGTTCTCCGCACTTTTCAAAGGCTCTGATCTTCTGATGATTGCGCGCTTCGATGAGGCCAGAGCAGAGAACGACAACGAAATAGAATCTTATTGTCGGTCGGCCGTCGCCATGTTCATCGCCGCACACGGCGGCATTCCGGGGGAGCTATCGCGGGCGTGATCTCGGCCTGTATTCCTGACTGCGTCCTGATCGCAACGTAACGTCTAAGTCATCTTTCTCATCAGTGGCCGAATGGTTAGCATGAGAGAGCGACTTCATTCGGTAAAAAAGGGGGAGAGGTCCCCCCCAATTCAGTGGCTTACTTCTATAGTTATTATTAAGTGGGAGCAGACAGACTGGTCCGGCGGTCTCTCCGTCAGTTAAATACCGTGTTTTTTACACCCCCATCACACGGGCCATGATGGCCTGATGTAACCAGCGGGGGGTGGCCCAGGTCAGCACGGTAATCGCCTTGTTTCCCAGACCGGGTACAACGCTCATTCGCCCGGCTTCGAGAGCTCGTATACCGGCCTGTACCACCGGTTCTGGTTTCATCATCACCCCTTTTAACGCGGGGGTCAGTTTCTGTCTGGCAGCTTCCGCAAAACCGGTGTCGGAGATGCCCGGACACAGTGCGGTGACGACGATCCCCTCGTCTTTCAGCTCGCGGTGCAGGGCGTCTGAAAACCGGAGTACGTACGCTTTTGCGGCGGAGTAAACGGCAAAATTCTTTACCCCCTGCCAGGACAACAGACTGGCGACCATCAGAATATGTCCTTTACCCCGGATACGCATATCGGCGGCAAAAAGACGGGTCATGGCTGTCAGGCTGGAAATATCCAGACTGATCATATCCAGCGCCTCATCAAGGGATTGCTCCAGAAAGCGCCCCTGTAAACCGTAGCCCGCATTGTTGATTAATATATCGACCTGAATGTCGAGCTCCTGCAGACGATGGTGTAAGTCGCTGACCTCAGACATCACGGAAAGGTCCACCTGTTCCACCATCACATCAACCTTAAAGTGCTGGCGTAATTCCCGGGCAAGAGCGTCAAGCTTACTGAATTGCCGCGCCACCAGGATAAGCGATTTCCCCTGTGCGGCATACTGACGAGCGAACTCTTCACCAAAGCCGCCAGAGGCTCCCGTAATAAGCACCCATGTGTTATTTTTCGCTGACATGTTTATACCCCTGGTTATTCATAAAGTATGCTGACAGTGGTTGCCGGTATCATCTGGTTAATGTGCCAGGCCTGTATCTACTGCTTTTCATCGTCCGGTATTTGCTGAATGACGGATAACATCTCATCTGACGCTGCACGCCAGGGGGTGAGTGCCTGCATCCGGGCAAGAACTTCAATCCCGTGCAACATAAAGGGGACCGCAGATGATATATCCCCCCCTAAAACCCCCAGGTTCAGGGACGTGTGATAACCGGCATATTCAGTGCAGTCTTTAAGCCCGTTAAGCACTAGTTGCCGGGCCGTGTCATCCGCCATGCCTTTCCCGGTCAGCCAGCACTGTAATCCCTCCGCGAGGAAATAGAAGCCACTGGTCATGCAGAGATGTACCGTTGCCAGATCGAAATCTGATTCGTCTGACAAGACGGTCAGTCGTCCCAGCAGAGAAAATAAGGTCTGGATCTCTTTGTCAGCCTCCGTCAGGATCACGCTCGACTGATTGATTTCAGCGGCGAAAGTCAGCATCAGTCTGACGCACACTGGGTGTCCGAACAGTTTTTGCAGGTACGTAATAGAGAGCCCTGGCACCAGAGATACCAGTGTTTGCGTGCTGTGCAACTGCACCTGACCGGCAATACCGTGCAGGGCGTGACGCTCCCCACCAGTTATAATCACGTCAGCCTCATCAATGAGGTCCTGATACGTATCCAGGGTCCAGCAGGGGTATTCCCCTGCCAGATTACGCGCCCGCTCGTTGTTTCCCGGTACCAGAAAAACCTGTGCATCAGGCGCGGCAAGAAACAATCCCCGAACCAGTTTTTCCGTTAACGCGTCCACTTCCAGAATACCTGTTCGTTTCATCAGTCCTCCGCCTTTCAGCACGGTTCTGTCGTGTTATCAACGGTAAAAGAGGCATCACCTTTACAGACTGAAAGGTGAAAATCCTGCCTTATGGCGTATGCGTATTCATCGCGGTTTCCGGTGGCAGCCAGCCTCCTCCGAGCGCCCTGAACGCCGCCACTGCTGCCCGCGCGGATTCAGTCCGGGCCTGCGCTCTGGCATCAGAAGCCTGCAACAGGGTTTCATCGTTGTGAAGGACGTCAATCAGGCTGGCTGTTCCCTGCTGCCAGGCGATAAAAGACGATTCGCGGGCGCTGGCAAGGGCGGATTCGCCTTCAGTCAGTGTTGCAGTCTGTGCTTCCCGGTTGAGCAGGGCTGAAAAGGCATTTTCGACATCTTCGGTGGCGCGTAATACCGTCAGGCGATAGGCAGCAAGAGCTTCAGCTTCCTGGCCCTTTGCTTGGTCTATCTGGGCATTGATGCGGCCAAAATCGAAGAGTCGCCAGCGCAGGCCCAGCACGCCGGCTGACTGGCTGGCACCGGCGGAGAACAGGTTGTCGCCCGACACGGCCGTGGCGCTGCCGAGTAATGCACTGAGTGAAAACTTCGGATAATACTCGCTGATGGCGACACCAATACGGGCACTGGAGGCGGCCAGATGGCGCTCCGCCACGATAATATCAGGCCTTCGGCGCAGGAGGTCGGCAGGGGTACCCGTCGAGGCGATCTGTGGCGCCTGCGGAATGGGGCTCGGTACCGTCAGCTGAGCGCGGTGGGTGCCGGGAGGTGTGCCGAGCATGACATCCAGTGCATTCATCGCGGCATCAAGCCCCGTCCGGAGTACCGGCACCGTGGCCTGAACCTGAGCCAGCGCCCCTTCGGTCTGACGCACCTGATAGCCGGGCGCCAGTCCTTTGTCGTGAAGGAGGCGGACCTTTTCCAGCAGTGCCTGCTGTGTGCTGACCTGTTTCTCCGCGATGGCCAGGCGGGTCTGTAATCCGCGCAGGGTGATATAGATATCGGCGGTCTGCGCGGCGACGGCCAGCCGGGTCGCGACGACGCCTGCTTCGGAGGCCTGATAGTCCGCCTGGGCAGCCTGACGTTCGCGTCGCAGCCCGCCGAAAATATCAATCTCCCAGCTGGCATTCAGATCGGTTTCGTAGCTGTTGCCGTAGCGATTATAATCCGGCGTTGTGCTGAGAACCTGACCCAGAGGGGTTTCAGTCGACTGATAGGCGCGGGCGGCCTGTCCGCTGACGTTCCCCGACGGTAACAGCGCAGCGGTCGCCGCGCCCAGTCCGGCACGGGCCTGTTGCATGCGGGCAGTCGCCCGGGCGAGATCGAGATTCTGGGCCAGGGCGTCGGAAACGAGCTGACTTAACAGAGGGTCGTCGAAGCCTTCCCACCAGACGGCAAAACTGGCACTCCGGGAGGCGCTTCTCTGCTGGATGGCTGACTGCGCCTGATAGCGTTTCGCGAGTGGTGCGTCCGGGCGTTGATAATCCGGCCCGACGGCACAACCCGCCAGTAAGCCGGCCGTTACAGCCAGTGCAAGAGTACGCAGGAGAAACATGATGTCCCTTGAGTCAATTCTGATATGTGACTACATTACCAAATGGTCACAAGTTGTCAATCGGGGTCTACTGAGCTAAGCTGGAAACATGACAAAACACACAAATGCACAAACCCTGCGGGGACCTGTGGACCACAGCGTCCGCGATCAGATTGTGGAAGCGGCCACGGAGCACTTCGGGCATTTTGGCTATGAGAAAACCACCGTGTCCGATCTGGGAAAAGCCATTGGTTTTTCTAAAGCCTATATCTATAAATTTTTCGATTCAAAACAGGCCATTGGAGAGGTTATCTGTGCCAACAGGCTGGCGAAAATCGCTGAGATCGTTAATCACGCGATTGCCGATGCGCCTACGGCGTCAGAAAAGCTGAGGCGTTTACTCAAAACACTGACCGAAGCCGGTAGCGATCTGTTTTTTCACGATCGCCGGCTTTATGACATTGCGGTCGTTGCTTCCCGGGAACGCTGGTCTTCCGCCGTCGTCTATCAGGAACAGCTGCGTCAGCTGATCCAGCACATCATCCAGGAAGGCCGGCAGGCAGGGGAGTTTGAACGCAAAACCCCGCTGGATGAAACCACTGATGCCATCAGCCTGGTTATGCAGCCTTACATCTGCCCGTTACAGCTGCAGTATAACCTCGATACCGCAGCCTCTGCGGCCGTACTGTTGTCCTCGCTAATACTCAGAAGTTTATCGCCCTGAAATGTGACCATTGACTTAACTGGTCACCTGAAAGATGATGGAGTTACTGTCCTGTTAAAATGATTAAGGAACTCCATGCTCAGGCTTCAATCTGCTCCTCTTGCCGTTTGCCTGTTGCCGCTTGCCCTCACAGCCTGCGGTGACGCTTCCGGCACAGACGATCCCCGCACTCAGCCTCCTCTGGTCAGGTCTGCAACCGTAGTGAGCGCTGTGGATGCCTCCCGCGCCTTTACCGGCGTTGTTGTCGCCCGGATTCAGAGCGACCTCGGTTTCAGGGTGCAGGGCAAAATCCTGGAACGTCTGGTGGATACCGGCCAGACCGTTAAACGGGGCCAGCCATTGATGCGTCTTGATCCGGTTGACCTGAGCCTGCAGGCACAGGCTCAGCAACAGGCCGTCGCGGCTGCGCGGGCCCGCGCAAAACAAGCCACCGCGGATGAGGTACGTTACCGCGGACTGGTTGCAGCAGGGGCGGTGTCGGCATCAGCTTACGATCAGATAAAGGCCGCCGCCGATACAGCCAGAGCTGAACTCAGCGCAGCTCAGGCTCAGGCGAATGTGGCGCAAAATGCGACGGGCTACGCCGTGCTGCTGGCCGATGCCGATGGTGTGGTCATGGAGACGCTGGCTGAACCCGGTCAGGTCGTCAGTGCCGGTCAACCGGTGGTCCGTCTGGCCAGGGCCGGTCAGCGCGAGGCCATCGTACAGCTGCCCGAGACGTTACGCCCGGCTGTTGGAAGTGAGGCCGGAGCAATACTGTACGGTTCCGGTAAACAGCCGGTCCCGGCGAGATTACGCATTCTTTCCGATGCGGCTGATCCGGTCACACGCACCTTTGAGGCGAGATATGTGCTTGAGGGGACCCTGGCGAACGCGCCGCTGGGATCCACCGTGACGATGCATCTTGCTGACGATAAATTTTCGGGCCAGGTGATGCAGGTGCCTTTAGCCTCCCTCTACGATCCGGGCAAAGGGCCGGGTGTCTGGGAGATTTCTGGTAAGCCCGCCAGAGTGTCATGGCGGCCCGTGAAAGTGCTGGGGCTGGGGGACGAGGCAGCAAAGATAACCGGTAGCCTCAGACCCGGCGAACAGGTGGTTGCTCTGGGGGCACATCTGCTGCACGACGGTGAGGTCGTACGCACTGACCAGGGCGACACCCGCGTCGCCGGGAGCCGGCCATGAGTGAGGGAAGATTCAATCTTTCAGCGCTTGCCGTGCGTGAGCGCTCAATCACGCAGTTCCTGATTATCCTGATTACGGTCGCGGGCATTCTGTCGTTTTTCGAACTGGGGCGGGCTGAAGATCCCCCCTTTACGGTCAAGCAGATGACCATTATTACTGCCTGGCCGGGTGCCACAGCGCAGGAAATGCAGGATCAGGTTGCCGAACCGCTTGAAAAGCGGATGCAGGAACTCAGGTGGTACGACCGCAGCGAAACTTACACCCGTCCCGGTCTGGCTTTTACCATGTTGTCCCTGCAGGACAGTACTCCTCCTTCCCAGGTGCAGGAAGAATTTTATCAGGCGCGTAAGAAGCTCGGTGATGAGGCCAGAAACCTGCCGGCAGGTGTTATCGGGCCAATGGTCAATGATGAATTCTCCGATGTGACCTTTGCGCTATTTGCACTGAAGGCGAAAGGAGAGCCGCAGCGGCGGCTGGTCCGCGATGCAGAGTCCCTGCGTCAGCGTCTTCTGCACGTGCCGGGAGTTAAGAAGGTCAATATTATCGGGGAGCAGGCAGAACGTATCTTTGTATCGTTCTCACATGACCGGCTGGCCACGCTCGGCATTTCGCCCCAGGATATATTCTCCGCCCTCAACAGCCAGAACGTACTGACGCCCGCCGGTTCAATTGACACCAGAGGGCCGCAGGTCTTTATCCGCCTTGACGGTGCCTTCGACGAACTGGAGAAGATCCGTGCAACGCCCGTCGTCGTTCAGGGCAGGACCCTGCAGCTTTCTGATGTGGCCACCGTTGAACGTGGTTATGAAGATCCTGCCACCTTCCTGGTCCGCAATCAGGGGGAACCGGCACTGCTGCTGGGGATCGTGATGCGGGAGGGCTGGAATGGCCTGGATTTGGGCAGGGCTCTGGATGAGGAAACGGCCAAAATCAACGAGGGCATGCCGCTTGGCATGACACTGACAAAAGTTACCGATCAGTCCGTCAACATTAGCTCCGCCGTTGATGAGTTCATGATGAAATTCTTTGCTGCCCTGCTTGTCGTGATGGTGGTTTGTTTTCTCAGCATGGGCTGGCGCGTGGGGGTGGTGGTGGCCGCTGCGGTGCCACTGACCCTGGCTGTTGTTTTTGTCATCATGGAAGCGTCCGGCAAAAACTTCGACCGTATCACGCTGGGTTCATTGATCCTGGCGCTTGGTTTGCTGGTCGATGATGCCATCATCGCCATTGAGATGATGGTGGTGAAAATGGAGGAAGGCTATGACCGCATCAAAGCCTCCGCCTATGCCTGGAGCCACACGGCGGCGCCGATGCTGGCCGGCACGCTGGTCACCGCCGTCGGTTTCATGCCCAACGGTTTTGCCCAGTCCACCGCGGGTGAATATACCAGCAATATGTTCTGGATTGTCGGTATTGCCCTGATTGCTTCATGGGTTGTTGCGGTGGTGTTCACGCCTTATCTGGGCGTGAAAATGCTGCCGAAAATCAAAACGGTGGAGGGTGGCCATGCGGCCATCTATAACACCCGCCATTACAACCGCTTTCGCCGGGTGCTGACCCGCGTTATCGCGCGAAAATGGACAGTGGCGGGTACCGTGATTGCCGTCTTTACGGTGGCGGTACTCGGCATGGGGCTGGTGAAAAAGCAGTTTTTCCCGACGTCCGACCGTCCGGAAGTGCTGGTTGAAGTGCAGATGCCTTACGGCACCTCGATTGAGGTGACCAGCGCCACAACGGCGAAAATCGAGGCCTGGTTGAGAAAGCAGAAAGAGGCAAAAATCGTCACGTCCTACATCGGGCAGGGGTCGCCGCGTTTTTATCTGGCTATGGCACCCGAGCTGCCCGATCCGTCGTTTGCGAAAATTGTCGTGCTGACGGACAGTCAGGATGCGCGCGAGGCGCTCAAGTTCCGGCTGCGCGAAGCGGCAGCTGACGGCCTGGCTCCGGAGGCTCGTGTGCGCGTGACCCAGCTGGTGTTTGGCCCGTATTCACCCTATCCGGTGGCTTATCGCGTCATGGGGCCGGATCCCGCCACGCTGCGCGAAATCGCAGATAAGGTCGAAAAGGTAATGCAGTCCAGCCCGATGATGAGAACCGTCAACACCGACTGGGGGCCGCGGGTACCGGTGCTGCACTTCACGCTTAATCAGGATCGCCTGCAGGCGGTGGGGCTGACATCAAATTCGGTCGCGCAGCAGCTGCAGTTCCTGCTTTCAGGGATTCCAATCACCTCTGTGCGTGAGGATATCCGTTCGGTGCAGGTCATGGGGCGGGCTGCGGGAAATATCCGGCTTGACCCGGAAAAAATCGCGGGCTTTACCCTGGTGGGGTCTGCCGGTCAGCGCATTCCGCTGTCTCAGATTGGGGAGGCAGAAGTGCAGATGGAAGATCCTGTGCTGCGCCGTCGCGATCGCACGCCGACCATAACCGTAAGGGGAGATATCGCCGACAATCTGCAGCCGCCGGATGTCTCCACGGCGATTATGAAGAAGCTGCAGCCGGTCATCGATACGCTTCCGGCCGGATACCGCATTGAACAGGCGGGGTCGATTGAAGAGTCCGGCAAAGCCACCAAAGCGATGGCACCGCTGTTCCCCATCATGATTGCCCTGACCCTGTTGATTATCATCCTGCAGGTGCGGTCGATGTCGGCAATGGTGATGGTCTTCCTCACCGCGCCGCTGGGGCTGATTGGGGTGGTGCCAACCCTGCTGCTCTTCAACCAGCCGTTTGGTATCAATGCGCTGGTAGGCTTAATTGCGCTGTCGGGGATACTGATGCGTAACACCCTGATCCTGATAGGGCAGATCCATCACAACGAACAGGAAGGGCTGGTGCCCTTCCATGCAGTGGTGGAGGCGACGGTACAACGAGCCCGGCCAGTGCTACTCACGGCACTGGCCGCCATTCTGGCGTTTATCCCGCTGACGCACTCGGTATTCTGGGGAACACTGGCCTATACCCTGATTGGGGGGACGCTTGGCGGCACTATTATTACGCTGGTGTTCCTGCCCGCCATGTATGCCATCTGGTTCAGAATACGTCCAGAGAAGCCTAAGGACTTAGAACACCAGGCTTCGGAGTGACGTTCTCTTAAATCAGACAGGGTCGCCAGGCTTCGCTCCGGCGACCCTGAATACATCGACAGAAATGATGAGGGGTAATTGTAGCGTCTGGCAGTCACAAGCGAATAATCGTCATCGGCTGCGGAATTATCAGTCCTCTGAATCATAACGACCATTCACTCCGCCTTGTTCCTGGGACAATATACCTAAAGAACATGATGCTGTTTCATCGGCAATAGTCATTTCAAAGACGCGATAGAGGAGGCCAGAGTGATTCTGTATCACTCTGATGACATGACCGGAAGCGTTAAGGAGCTCATTGGCGCAGCTTATTTGTGCTCAGATTGAGCTTCAACCTGATCGACCATTAATTTTCATGACAACCCTTCGAAATCCCAAACTCTCTTGTGAGAAATACGAGAGAGGGCGTTACCTGCGATAAAAACTCGATTTTAACCTTAACAATTCTTAACATGTTTAACGGATTTTTTTGAGGTTTTATTCTGTTAATGCATTGATATTAAAGTGTTTTATTTTATTTTTAAGGCTGAAGATATAAAAAGCGTATGCATGCCATAAGACACTTCATATCGAAGCTACAGTCTTTTTAAACATCGCATCGTGGGGGTCTCTATCCAGAACAGTGTATGGCAGTTTTGATGCACTGGTTCAGCGATAAGAAAAGTGAGCTTAAGTGCGTTGGTTGCGGGGGTAAAAGTAACCCAGGCGTAACCCCAAACAGGTTTTTAAAGACAGTGGATTATGTAACTATTTGATTTAGATGGTGCGATAATAGGAACATAACACACCACATATATCCTTTGATAAATATAACTATTTTCTTGTTTCATCTTTATAAATGCCCCCTTTTGTGCCCCCACTTTGTTTTTCATGCGACTCGATGAGACTTTCATCGAGTCGTTAATCTCATCAAATTCTTCACATATCGTGGAAACCTTCGCAGATTTCCATCCCCTCACAACCGTGATCGGCTAAGAACAATATTACTTACCTCCCTGTAAGAACACCGGCTCATCAGCCCGCACGCTTTCCTGGCTTGAAGAATGTCTGTCGCAGTCAAATATGGTGCTTGTACCTGAGAGGTAAATCCATTGCGATCGATACGAACTAACTCATATTTCTCTACCAGAAAGTTAACGGCATTAGCCAGAGTGATACCGGCATCGATATGCTCCTTTATAACGGTTTCATCATTAAAAGGTGTGTCGCTTAGCATCAGACCATAGTGCTGTTCAAGCAGACGAGTAAGTAACATTTGCCAGATAGTCACGGGCGTCAGGCATGGCTTCGCCGCCCGCATATTTGTTGCAGGTAGAAATTTCATTTTTTCTCTCGTGAAAATAATTAACGTTGAGTGGGATAAACGGCGATGTATACGTAGCCACAACTACCAAGCGTATCGGCTTCGCAGGTGAGTCCGTTGTGGTAAAGCATGACGCTGTGTTGATAGCGGGGATTGAGCTCGCCACTGATGAGCATTAGTTCCAGTTGTTTGAGTATTAATGGAAATGCCTGGTCGAGGCTCAACGCATCCTCGTCGCTGAAAGCACCATTAAACCCGGCGCGGTCAGCGAGAAAATGCACCCGGCTGCCTTCCTGTACCAGACGAGCTCCAAAACAGGGTGTAATAGCGCGTTTAAGTCCCCACGGCTGGCTGGCGGGATTCTCCGGCTTGGTACCGGAGTCTGAGTGAATGCTCATTATTGTTCCTGATTAAAGGGAAGGATTAATTGAGAGTGACGCTTCGAAGAATGATATAGGGACCATTGCGATCATGACGGCGCTCAGCAAACACGGGCAGAACGCCGCGTATGTCCTGAACTTCCCGGCCAGCATAATGGCAGATACTGCCAGACCATTTATATTTACCGGTACAGAAGCGAAACAGTCGGGAGCCAGGATGTTGCCAATATAGAGCCATGGCCTGGCGCTTACTGATGATTTTCATATCCAGCCTCGCTCCGCAAACGACACAATTCCATCCTGACCGACAACCAGATGATCGAGCGTTTTCACATCAACCAATCCCAGCACCTCCTTCAGTTTGTCAGTCATATGGCGATCGGCTTTGCTGGGCTCCGGATCGCCGGATGGATGGTTATGCGCCAGTACGACAGCTGCAGCATTGAAGCGAAGCGCTGACTTCACTACCTCACGGGGATGGACCTGTACATGGTTGATCGAACCAGCAAATAGCGTTTCGCTCTCCAGTAAACGATGCTGATTATCGAGATAGAGAACCATAAACACTTCCCGTTCTTGTCCTGCCAGCTGTAACCGAAGCCAGTCACGAGCAGCAGTACTGGAGGTAAAGGATATGCCGGGCTGACGAAGATATTTTTCCAGCAGGTTGATGGCACGACGAATGGTGCGCAGGGCATAGGGGGTTAATCCGGAGGTCGCGGGGAGCAAACAACCATGCTGGACCATAATCGCCAGTGGAAAGAGTTCAGGCTGTGATGACACCGGGGATAATGCGGTACTCATGTTCGGGTCTCCTCAGTCGATGAGATGCATAATGGCGCTGCATTCCGGATGGTTTATCGCGTAGTCGCGTAAGCGATAATAGTGTTCAGTCATCGCGTCACACTCGGTGCGGCAGGCGTGGTGGCTGTAAGCTATCAGACAGGCGACTATCCCCGCAGCTTCGCCAGTAAGTTCCGCGCCGTTACCGTTCATGCTGTTGAATAATGTCCACTTCTCAACGCTCTCTGTCTCAGGAGCCATAAAAGCGCCGCCGTTGCTGAGCGTTGAGAAGTTCCAGATACCACCGTGATAATCAGTACACAGTCGATCCATCCAGGCAAAGATTTGGGGCTCAAGGGTTATCCATTGTGGGATGGAGCCAAAGTGCTGCGGCCAGAAGCCGATGCGTAGCTCGTCAGGGACCACCGAGGCAGTAATTGCTGCCTGCTCAGCGAACTCAGGGTTGTGTGTATCCATTAAACTATCTCCTTATGCCGGAACGGTTGTTTAACGTCCGAAAAAATCGAGCATGTTTTCTGCCATCACCCACAGGGCGCGATTGAGCTTCACATCGCCATCAATACCGGTAACGGCACGGGTGCGGCTGCTTTTCCCCTGTGCAGTTCGCCCTGACAGACCACCTTTCATCAGGTTCTCCTGCACGCGCTGGTAGACTGTCCACAGGTCGTCGCTGTAGTCCTCCCGGCGACGTGGGGTCAGCAACTGCGATACCGTGACCGGCTGGTGGTCCTCACCAAATCGATACTTCATTGCGGCATTTGCCAGCGCGTGACGGGCCGGGGCTGGCAGCGCCAGCGACTGCATTGCATCGCGTTTCTCATCCACCCGGTCAAAGACCCCGAGCACTTCGTAAGCCCCTTCAATTACCTTCTCGACGACATTGCCTTTATGCGGTACCCGCACTTCTCCGAATGACTGGCCGCAGACCAGGCCGTTGGTACAGACGCCGCGAAACAACCCCGGTAGCATCTGGTAGCTTGAGGAGCCGTCATGGCTGTTAAGCAGAATGATTTCCGGTACCTGATGGCCGGTCAGTTGTCCGGCACGACGCAGACGCAGCATGTGTTTGGTGTGCTCCCGCTTACTCTGGTCCCGAACCTTCGTCTGGCAGGCAAAGAACGGCTCAAAACCTTCACGCTGCAGGCTTTCGAGGATGGTGATGGTCGGGATGTAGGTATAACGGTCTGAGCGTGATTCATGCTTGTCACTCCCGAACACGCTGGGGACATGGCTCATCAGCTCTTCATGGGTCAGAGGCCGGTCACGGCGTATCTGATTTATTCGGCCAAAACGGCTGGCTAATCGCATGGCTAACTCCTTATCTGATAATGAAATAAAAACAAAAAAGGCCATGTTCCCGAAGGAGCATGGCCTGTTGCTATCTGGTGTTGGTGCGTAGCGGGCTGGAGAGGTTTGAAGTGTGAATAATTAATCGCTGTAGTGTGTGGTCCGGCACTCACTGAGGTCAGACAGCTCTTTTTGCGTATTCTTCAGACCCGGACTGAAAGTGCCTACTTTTTTATCGCTGACATAAACATCGAAATTTGCTGCCTGCCCCAGTGCGTCAATAAATGACACCCAGGCATTATCACCGTTTCGCCAGCCCAGGGATGACGGTAACGGATACTGGCTGTCATCCATCACCACGGTGATGTCGGTTCCGTCATCGTGAGAATTCAGCAAGGTACCGTCGGGCAGGGTCAGGTATACGCTGTGCTGCAGCACATTCTGCTCATCGGGGCTGGTAGTGCAGTTAAGATTAAAGACCACTTTCTCCGGACTGGTGATGATGTATTCGGTCACCCCCTGAGCGAAGCCGCTGCTCCACATATTGGGGATGGCCTGTGCAACGGAGGCTGAGGCCAGCATAACGACCGCCAGGGCGGCATGAGATAAACGCATAAGTGATTTCCTTTCATTAATATCAGAGGGAGGGGCATCCGTCAGGGCGCGCTGAAGCACTCCGGGAACCCGGGCGACCTTATTTCACTTCATCAACGCTCTTGTCTGTCTGTCGTCTTGTCCTTCCATTTTGGCCGGTTGCTACCCGAAAAGGATTTCACCAGCGACCAGTATTCCACCGGGAATCGTTTTACCAGTTCCCCGTTGAGACGGACATCGATAGTCCGGTACTGCCCGTTGTTCATGGTCCCCTGACTGAAGTAAGCATTGCTGCTGCAGGTCCCCGTGTCGTACTGGTTCCAGGCTTTTTCGGGTTTGCCCACCACGTAAAAATCCCCCAGGGCGCAGCCGTTAGTGGATTTACGATTAACGATGGCTACCCTGTTCGTTGCCGCCAACACGATGGTACAGGAGCTTTGTTTTCCGCCACAGACATCCCATAAAACCCGACCACCAGGGTCCTTAAATGACCAGATGGTATTCACCGGAATATCGGCTCGTTCCCGGGCCGCGGTACTGAGACTGACGCTGAAGACCAGTGCAAGAACTGCAAACCTCATTTTCATTTTTTCATTCCTTAGCCATTTCAGAAAATCCGGAGTCAGCGCCCGCAACTGCGTACCTGACGCGCTGCAGACTGAGCAGATGCATTTAGTTATCGATCGATAATAACGATCGATAAAATAGATATCGATCGTTACATTCTATTAATAAAGGTAAGGGTTGTCATCCCTTTCGGGGAAAATGTGTGACAGAACAGGGACTCAGGTATCCAGTGCCACGAAGCGGTGGAAACGGGGTATTCTGATTAAAAGAAGTGGGTCTGTGAATGAGGCTCATGCCCACGGTTGACCGGGAGGAGTATAAAGTCTGGTTTCAGAAGAAAATCCAGTCCCAGACGGCACGGGCGACGGACACCACCACATCACGCACGGTACGAATCACCGTTTTCAGCGATGCAGGCAGGAACGACGATGACTCAGCCGTATCAAAAACCCGGCTCACAGCTTCACCGAAACTGTCACGGGCCTGCGACTTTACCGGCGCTGTGCAGAGTCTCCCTTGCAGTTGTGTCACCACCGGGCTGGTGGCGCAGTCAGGCAGACATCGCATCATGGTTGCCACCATATCCTCAATACCCCATCCAGTGCTGGCGGACACCACACAGACCGGATGATGCGGTTTAAACATTGCCATAATTGCAGCCTGCTTCGCTTTAAGATTTCCCTGTTGGCGCGGTGAAGGTTTGCTGGTGAGGGTATCCCATTCATGAGAGGGTTCGATTTTGTCGGCCTGGTTAATCACAAACAGTACCTTTTGCTTGCAAGGTTGCATCACACCGTGCCAGAACTGCTCGTCCACGGTCAGTGCCCGATCATCAGCCTTAATGACCCACAGCACCAGGTCCAACTCCGGCAGGATTCGACGGTACAGGGCACGGTATTCTTGATCCCGCCGCCCGTTTTCACCTACCCCCGGTAAATCGACAATCACCAGACTGTGACGACCGCTGCGCAATCGGAAGCGCAGTACGTCGCGAGTACAGGCGTTCACGTCACTCACCGGGGACACCTCGCCCCGGAAAAGTTCGTTACAGAGAGAGGATTTACCAGCACCACTTTTGCCCATGATGCCAATCACCGGCTCGTAATGGGTCAGGTTCTGGATACGTTCAAGAATAAGCTGGCGAAGCGTGCGCGGAAGCGACGCGAGCGGTTGTTCAAAGGCCTGAAGGCCATCAGGTTTATTCATACAGTAGTCTCAGCGTGAAAAATTAAAAACCCCGCGTTCCAGTCAGGAAGGCAGGGATTCACTGAGATAATATCTGTCTGAAATTATTTGGGAATTTAGATTAACATGTAAAGGAAATTGTGCAGTACAAAAATTGAACGACGCCCGTTTAGTACCAGGAGCGGACGTTGCATGTCCACTGGAGCGCTATGGAAATATTGCAGTACAACTTTTCCCTATCGTCAAAAAATGGCACTAACTGAAAGATGTCAATCTACTTCCTCATGTATATCTACATCCCCCATAGTCATTAATAAGGATGGATGAAGATGCTGAGAGGTAAAAGAGCTGTAATTACCGGTGGCGGCGCGGGATTTGGTCAGGCGCTGAGCGTGTGGCTGGCGCGAGAAGGCGTCGAGGTGGATTTTTGCGCGAGGCGCGCTGATGATATTCAAAAAACTTGCAGTGTCATCACGGCTGAGGGCGGAATGGCGAAAGGGCATCTCTGTGATTTAACCCAGCCTGAATCCCTTTCTCAGTTTTCTGCACAGTTGTTAACTTCAGACAAGCCCATAGACATTTTAATCCTCAATGCTGCTCAGTGGCTTTCAGGAACGTTAGACGATCAACCAGACACAGAAATTATCAATACCGTCAGTTCAGGACTGACAGGTTCTATTCTACTGACTCAGGCATTGCTACCTGGGTTAAGACGTTCACAAAGCGCGGATATCGTCTCAATTATATCTTCATGTGGGGTTCCTAATTTTACAGATTCAATTGCGCACCCCGCTTTTTTTGCCAGTAAACACGGGCTTAGCGGGTTTACAACTAAACTCTCGTACCAGTTGTCCGAAGAAAATATACGTGTAACTGGGTTGTATCCCCCGGATTTCGAGCTGACAGGGTTAGATACTTTTGTCGATAGCCAGACCAAAATGGGGGAACGTCTGATGAATGGGCGTTCAGTCTGGGAAACAATTCGCTTTGTGCTGACTCAGCCGCGTAGTTGCCATATCAGGAGCATCTACTTTGAAGGCCCAACTCGCGAAAAACTGGGAGTCTGAAGCTGAATCTGGAGACGTTTAACAGTGTAGCCAACGTCCGCTTCACGCCCTGAGACATTCGACAAGCTTTTTATGGCTTCAGCAAGGGCGAGTGTCGCGCTTCGAGAGCCAGCAAATATTTTGCTTCATCGTACTGGGTTCTGGCCTTCCAGCAGCGGTAAATGATCCTTATCCATTTGAACGCCAGTGCCCGGATCGCAGACTGATGAGATTTGCCCTTCTCTCTGAGGCCCTGATAATACAGTTTGGCCCAGTATGATGAATTAACCATCTTGGCAGCCCATTCAACAAAGGTCTGCCTGACGAACTTGGCACACTGCCATCGCCAGTGAATCCAGGATTTCTGGCCACTTCGTTCTGTCACCGGTGCAATACCTGCGTAGTTTTGAATTTCTTCAGCGCTGTTAAACCGGCCACGGTTATCACCAAGTGCAGCAAGCATTCGTGGGCCCATACACGGCCCCATGCCCGGAAGTGATTTGAACAGCTCCGCATCTGGCAATGTATCAAACAACGCTTCGATTCGTTCGTCATAGGTTTTGATGATTTCACTCACGACTTTAATTTGTGTCGCCAGTGCTGTTGCCATCAAAGCATTAGCCTCTATAACGCTCGGGTCTGTAGTCAATGGGATCGCGTTATCAATACTCGCAACACGTTGCTCGGTAAGAGCCATTGCGCGGCCACCTTTGGCATTCAGAAAGTTGCGGATCGTGTCGCGCCTCGCTCGTTTCAGTTGTTGCAGACTGGGCCACCGGATAATCAGCTCACACAATAGTAAGCTACCCCGATGTGAGAACCACTCCAGTGGCTGAGGATAATACTGTTTAAGTGTGTTGATTATCCGGTTCACAAAACGGCGTTTATCTTCAACCAGCTGACGGCGCTGCTCAACCAGTTGCTGGAGTAACCGGATATCGGCATTGTCGGGTTCAATGGCTTTTATCTTTTGGGGATAACGCAGCATTAACTCTAATGCCAGCTCAGCATCCTGCGGATCATCTTTAGCGCCGCTGGGCGAGAAGGCTTGCCGGTAACGAGCCAGAGACAAAGCGTGGACGGGGAAAACGGTGATAAATGGATATTTCTGAAGAGCATACACCACGGGACCTTTCTTCAGCTCAACGGCGATAGCGATCCTGCCTTTTACCTTCTGGTGTAACTCGGTAAGCCAGACATCAAGCGCTTCCGGCGTATGCTCAATCACATGGAATGTGCGTTCACCGTTTTTAAACTGAACACAGACATCGTGCTTTTTATCTGCCCAGTCCAGACCAACGTGCACAGCAAATTGATTAACCGCAGTCATCACCAACTCCTTTTTATCGGGGATTGGTATGCATTCCACGCTCTTCGAAAGAAATATAGCCAGCAGTTTATCTGCATGCCCTGAGTATTCGTTAGCGAACGTGGAGCACCTACTGGCTCGAAAGAAAAGCGGCGATCATCACGTGATTCTCGCTCAATATTCGTAACCAGTAAGCGCATACCCTGAATCACTTAAAAGTGTAATTCTCAGGGTGCGAATGACTATACCTCGCTCACAGCGGACTTTATGCTCGGTGAGTTAGCCCGCTCTGTGCCACAAGTGGACATCTTTATATCTTGTTGCATCAGTCATACTTGATGAACTTAAAGCAGAAGAGTCGATAAGTTAATTAGCCCTGCCGCTTAGGAAGATTTCGCACAAAAAGCAAGATGGTAGGGCGAGAGAGCCTGCATTTTGTCCGAGGAAAGTGAATTATTCTCTCTTTTCAGAGGAAGGTTCTAAAAGTTAAATGTAAAAAAAAGCCTGTTGTTAGCAGGCCATAAATGTTTTTAACTCATTTTTTGTTCGATTCTGATAAATAGGATAAGCTTGCAATTAAACGTGAAGCAGAGAGCATGAAAAAAATGCTATAAATATTTCCTGGCCGCATCAAGTATCTCCTGTGACGTTAACTCCCTGTCAGTAGCCACGTAAACAATGCCATGATCGCCAGTTAAGGAAGGAAAACCTGCAGACATAATCCGAAGATGTGTTTCTTCACCGTTTGGATATTCCTGCCTGATAGAGGAGATACCTTCCAGAACGGTCATGACTTTACAGGATTCAGCATTAAAGAAAACAAGGACTTTAATCATATTCTATTACCCTGTTCTCTCGTGGATATTAACTGGCAGATGCCATTAAGCCCAAAGCCATTACGCACTTCTTATTTAACATGTGGTTAGCTTGTGCTTTTAGACTTTTTATGCAGTAGTACTGCACTTCATCACATCGCTTAGCATACTCATAATTTTGAAAAATATGCTGATCAGATATTAAGAATAAACGACTTTCATCTGATTTAAGTTATGGATCTGTCTACTCAGGAATAATCCTTCATCGTTATCGCAGACCCACAATGATTTATTTATCGCAAAGTGTTACGTTTGCAGCAGCAGGACCCTTGTCTCCGCGGTGAATGGCGAATTCAACTTTCTGACCTTCAAATAAAGTTTTAAAGTTGTCGCCATTAAGTGCAGACAAATGGACAAAGATATCTTTGCTGCCATCAAGAGGAGAGATGAAGCCAAAACCTTTGTCTTCGTTAAACCATTTAACCAGGCCCATAATTCTAGAGGTCATACTGACTCCGTTATACATGATTGTATTGATAGTAAACGTATAAGATTAAACGTATGGACTCAAAAGAGGGGATATCAACGATAGCGCCTGGTAATGAGAACTGCCCGGAAAATTTCTAACTTTCATTAGTACATCGAACTGATGGGATTCATTAAGGCACAGGGAATCGATATAAGCAAATTATCTTTTAGCCGTCCAGAGGTCCTGTAGGGAAAATAAAAGTGGCTGAATGCCATTTTCAATGTATAGTCTTTACGTGTTTTCAATAAGGAATTGACTTGTCCCATAAAATGACAGGAATTGTCAAAAGCTTTGATATTCTTAGTGGTAAAGGCCTCATCATCCCATCTGATGGACGAAAAGACGTTCTGCTTCACATTTCAGCCGTTAACTCTCGCGAATCAGAATTACTCATCCCTGGAAGCCGCATAGAGTTTTGCCGGATAAACGGTCTCAGGGGGCCTGTGGCTGCGAACATTTATCTTTCCTGATTTTCAGTATGTCAAAATAGATAGATTAAAACTTAACCACATGTGGTACGGTGAAGCTCATTCATTGAAAGGTTAATGGTTATGTCTGTTATCAATTACGCAATGAAATTCTTCAGCAGTGCGTCTACTGCCACTGCTGCCTGTCCTGTTTGTGGCTTAAAATCAGTACAACCGTTGTCAAAAATCCGGCTCAACCAAACCATGCTTTGCCCCGGATGTAAGGCTCTGTTTATCTCCCGACGCTAGCTCGACCAAAATCGCAGAACAGAGCTCATGTCCTATACTTATGTTAGATTCCGGCAGCTGTTAAATCCCTGATGCCTGACGCCCATCCTGAGAGAACGTTTCTGAACTGATTTCGCAACTGCTCCTGCGCGCTAACGTCGCATCAGAGCAATGCTATGAAAATGATCCCCAGAGCGTGGTTTAACCGCTCCCGTATTCTGATTAATGCTGCCGAAAACATAACGTTTTCGGCGAACGATCCTGCCGGTGAAAGCTCGCCGCGGTCAGAACTCTTTTCGACCGTCCAGATGGAACGCTACGGCCAGAAGCTGGCGCGGACTCATAAAGTATCACCGGATAGGCATCCTTATTATCTTCTGAAACGGCTTGGCGACAATGAGGCCGTCATTACCCAAAACTGCTATGAGCTTAACGCGGGTAAAAAGACCAGTATCATGCCCGCCGGTGAATGGCTGCTGGACAATTATTATCTGATTGAGGAACAAATCCGCACTGTCCGCCAGCATCTGCCGAAAAGCTTTGGCAAAGGTCTTCCGTCGCTGGTATCGCCGTTGAATTGCCCACGAATTTATCATATTGCATCAGAGGCCATTGCTCACGGCGATGGCCGCTGGGATGCCGCCAGCCTGACCAGCTATCTCACTGCCTATCAACAGGTGACGCCGTTGACGCTGGGTGAAGTCTGGGCGTTACCGGGAATGCTGCGCCTTGCGCTGATTGAAAATCTTCGTCGTATCAGTATGGAAGTGATAAAAGCGCAGCAGGACAGAAACCTTGCTGATACGTGGATAACAAGGATTGTCGAATGCGCAGAGAGTGCGCCTGGTGATTTAATCATGGTGGTTGCCGATATGGCGCGCTCCCGACCTCCGTTAACCAGTGCGTTTGTCGCAGAGCTGGTGCGGCGCCTGCAGGGGCATGGCAACGCGCTGTCGTTACCTCTGACCTGGGTTGATCAGTGCCTTCGGGAACAGGGGATCACCACTGACGTTCTCATACATAGTTTCAATCAGCAGCTTGCCGCCAGCCAGCTGTCCGTCAGTAACAGCATCGCGGGCCTGCGTTTATTGAGTGAAACGGACTGGGCTGATTTCGCCGAAACGATAAGCGTTGTCGAACAGGCATTACGCAATGATCCTGCCGGCATCTATTCCCGGATGCATTTCAATACCCGGGATCATTACCGGCACGTAGTTGAGGTTCTGGCCAGAGACAGCGGTCTCAGCGAGCCTGAGGTTGCTGAGAAGGCGCTGGCGTTATCAGAGGAAAAAGCGCCTGATACACCGGAACATCATGTTGGTTATTATCTTGCGGGCGAAGGTCGACAGGCGCTGGATATTCATCTCCTGGCAGACGCCTCAAGGCTCATACGCTTGCGGCACAGTTTCAACAGAATAACCCTGCTGTCATGGCTTGGAAGCCTGGCGTTGCTGACAACCGCAGCAACCGCAGCAATATTGCACGAAACCGCCATGCAGGGCGCAGACTGGCTATTGATCGCGGTGATATTACCTCTGATTATCGCATTAACTCAGTTAATGAGCGATTTGCTCAGTGATGCAACCACCCGTTTTCGCGTTCCTCGCCCCTTGCCGGGGATGGATTTTTCAGCCGGTATTCCCGCTGACAGTGCCACCATGTTAGTCATTCCCTGCATGTTGACCAGCCACGAAAGTTTCAGCCAGCTCCTCACCAGTCTTGAAGTCTGCTGGTTGGGGAATGAAAACGAAAATCTCAGGTTCGCGCTGCTCACTGATTTTGCTGATTCTGAAAATGAACCCTCGCCGGAAAGTCACGCGCTGCTCAGACAGGCTATCGCCGATACGCAGGCGCTTAATCGCCGCTACCCCTCCGGCCGACCACGTTTTTATCTGTTACATCGCCAGCCTGAATGGAACCCCTCGGAAGGAGCGTGGATGGGCTATGAACGCAAGCGGGGAAAACTGGCGTTACTGAACAGCTGGTTGCGCCATCCCGGAACGCAATTCGTCAGCGTTGCAGAGATGCCTGCCCACCTTTTACCGGGTCACATAAAATACGTCATTACCCTGGACAGCGATACGGTGCTCCCGCGCGATACGGCACACAAACTCGTCGCGACGATGGCGCATCCGCTGAATACGCCTGAGTATGATCCGGTACGCCAGAGGGTTGTCAAAGGATTCGGTATTTTACAGCCCGGTCTTGCGGAGGAGATACCACGTAACGGTCAGGGGCGTTACGCAGCCCTGCGCAGCAGCGTACCGGGCAATAACCCTTATTCGATGATGTCTTCGGATATTTATCAGGATCTCTTTGGGGAAGGCTCGTTTGTGGGCAAAGGGATTTACGATGTTGATATTTTTATGCAGGCCACTACGAACATCTGCCCGGAAAATCTGGTACTCAGCCACGATCTGCTTGAAGGATGCTATGCACGTTCGGGTCTGCTGAGTGAGGTGTTACTGTACGAACAGTACCCTAATAATTATCTGTCGGATGTTGCACGACGTTCACGCTGGATCCGGGGTGACTGGCAACTGCTTAACTGGCTAAAACCACGCGTCAGAAAAGCCGATGGAACCCGGGTCAGGAATCCGCTGACCGCGCTTTCTTACTGGAAATTACTCGATAATCTACGTCGCAGTCTGGTCGCCCCCTCCTTACTGGTATTGCTGTTCTTCACTCTGCTTTGGGTACCCAATCCGGTTTACTGGCTGGGCATACTGTTGCTGATATGGTTGTTGCCATCCATCCTCTGCATTAGCCACGACCTTCTGCATAAACCTCTGCGTCGCCGCGTGAAGCCGCATCTTTTACTGGTGGGGGCGGGCGCGCTAAAGCGTCTGTCAGGTATCAGCCTTAATTTTGCGATACTGCCGCACGAAGCCGGATATTCGCTGAAAGCGATCGCCGTGACGCTATGGCGACTGGGGATAAGCAGGCGTCACCTCAGCCAGTGGGTCAGCCACAGCCAGGACAGCAGTCAGGCCAGACCCACTGTTGCACGTTTTTATCAGGCGATG
This sequence comes from Klebsiella sp. GN_Kp190, assembly GCF_040061795.1. Taxonomy (NCBI): domain Bacteria; kingdom Pseudomonadati; phylum Pseudomonadota; class Gammaproteobacteria; order Enterobacterales; family Enterobacteriaceae; genus Klebsiella; species Klebsiella sp. GN_Kp190. Next base: position 120,216 of record NZ_JBEAFN010000029.1, on the reverse strand, counting down.
TGGCTGAACGCTGCCGGTGGCGTGGCGCTGACAATACTGACCGGACAATTTGCCCCACAGTTGCTGGGGATTGCGTTACCGATCGGTTTGGTATGGTGTGTGGCACCGCTGCTGATGAGCTGGCTGAGTCGCCAGCCCGTGCGAAAGGTTTTTTCGCCTAATCAGGAACAAAAACAGCTGTTGCGCCAGACAAGCCGTGAAATCTGGGCTTTTTTTGAAACATTTGCCACAGCAAAAGAGAACTGGCTTCCGCCTGATAATTATCAGGAAATACCACAACCGACGGTGGCACACCGAACTTCTCCTACCAATATTGGTCTTTCACTTATGGCTAACCTGACGGCATGGGACTTTGGCTACCTGCCTGGCGGAGAGGTGCTCCGGCGCGTGTCGCTCACGCTCGACACGATGGATAAAATGGAGCACTACCGGGGCCATCTCTACAACTGGTATGACACCCGTACGCTGGTCCCCCTAAGTCCACGCTATATCTCCAGCGTCGACAGCGGCAATATGGCCGGGCATTTATTGACCCTGCGTGCAGGCCTGTCCGCCATGCGTCATCAGCCTGTTTTAAGCAACCAACAGATACTGGCAGGACTGAACGATACGCTGGATATTCTGGAAAAACAGTGGGGTAAGAACCCACCTGACAGCCTGAGACTACTGCGCAAGCATTGCCTGAACGCGGTGTCGCTCTCTCCGCAGGCGCTTTTCAGCGAACTGAAAAGCATGCGCACCCAGTGCAACCATCTGACCAGCGCATGTCATCAGGGATCTCCTCTTCAGATGCGCTGGGCTGGACATCTGGAGCATCAACTGGTTCAGCTTTGCCATGAGTGGTCTCTGTTGCTTGGCTGGTTGCCTGCATCCTGGAATGAACAGAAGCTGCCGACGCTGAGCGAGCTTGCCCGTCCGACATTAACCGGTACAGGAACGCCTCCGGCGTCAGTGGCGGAGCAGGCCCGAATGCGACTCAATATTATCACCGAGCTGGAACAGCGGCTGGATGAGCATGTCCGGATGGATTTCGCCTTTCTGTACAGTGAAGCAACCAGTCTGCTCAGCGTCGGTTATAACTGTGACACCAATATGCCTGACAAGAGCCACTACGATCTCCTGCCGTCTGAAATCCGCCTGACCAGTTTTCTTGCCATTGCGACTAATCAGCTGCCTCTTAAAAGCTGGTACGCGCTGGGTCGATTGTTTACCACGATTGATAATGAAACTGCCCTGATGTCATGGAGCGGATCCATGTTTGAATATCTGATGCCGAATCTGGTGATGCCCACCTGGCCCGGCAGCCTGCTCGATGAAATGAGTCAGTCGGCGGTTATGCGCCAGATTCACTGGGGGAAAGAACGCGGGGTACCATGGGGTGTTTCAGAGTCTGGCTATCATGCTTTTGATGTTCAGCATAATTATCAGTATCAGGCATTTGGCGTACCGGGGCTCGGTCTGCGCAGGGGACTTGCCGATGACATGGTTGTCGCTCCTTACGCCACGCTGCTGGCGCTGATGGTTTCCCCACAGAGAGCCTGTGAGAACCTGTTCAGGCTGCAAAAAAATGGTGCACGCGGAGAATACGGTTTTTATGAAGCGCTGGACTATACCCCCTCACGTCTTGCAACCGGTCAGCTCTATGCGGTGGTACAGTCCTGGATGGCGCATCACCAGGGTATGGCATTTCAGGCGCTGGCTCATGTGCTGCTTGACGCCCCCATGACTGAACGCTTTATGTCCAGCACGGTATTCCGGTCAGCGAGTCTGCTGTTACAGGAGCGCGTGCCGGATGCGGTCGATCTGTACAGTCCTCGCCGTCATTTTGAATCTCATGAGGGCAGGGTCAAACCCGTTCGCTATGAACCCCGTATTTTCTATAGCGTGGATACCCCCGCCCCGGATATTCAACTGCTGTCCAACGGCCATTATCATCTGATGTTGACCGCGGGCGGCGGCGGTTACAGTCGCTGGAATGATATTGCACTAACGCGCTGGCGCAGTGATACCACCCGTGATAACTGGGGAGCATTCTGCTACATCCGCGATACCCAGACGGGAGATGTGTGGAGCAATACCTGGCAACCAACAGGCTACACCAGCGGACAGGACGAGGAAGTGTTGTTCACCGATGCGGGGGCAGAATTCAGACGCAGCTTAGGGGGACTCAGCGTCAAAACTCAGGTGGTAATCTCTCCGGAGGATGATGTTGAATTGCGACGGCTCACACTGATTCATCGTGGTCGTAAGCCTCGCTCTCTGGAGCTGACAACCTATGCTGAAGTGGTACTGGCACCTGATGCCAGCGATCTGGCACACCCGGCATTCAGCAATTTGTTTATTCAGACTGAGCTGGCTCCTGAGCGTGACGCTATTCTTTGCCACCGGCGCCCGCGCTCACCGGATGAACCGGGCCCTTGCCTGTTTCACATGATGGTGGTGCACGGCGATAACCGACATAACGTGTCGTTTGAAACGGACAGGGCAAGGTTTATTGGACGTGGCAGAAACCCTGCGAATGCACAGGCAATAGAGACGGGAGGGATGCTAGGCAACACGTCGGGCTCGGTGCTGGATCCGATACTGGCAATTCGCAACGCCATCATTCTGCAGCCAGGGCAGCCGGTTACGATTGATATCATTTATGGCATCAGCGAGACCCGTCAGCAGAGCCTGGCGTTGCTGGAGAAATATCGCGATTACCCTATCGCCGATCGCGTCTTTGAACTGGCCTGGTCTCACAGTCTGGTGGTATTGCGCCAGATGAACGCCAGTGAAGATGATGCCACGTTGTTCAATAGTCTCGCCAGCGCTGTGCTTTACCCTGTCCAGGAGCTGCGCGCCGAAGGCCAGGCAATCGGCCGCAACCGGCGTGGCCAGTCCGGACTGTGGGGCTGGGCAATTTCAGGGGATCTGCCGATAGTGCTGCTGAGTATAACCAGCGAGGAAAGTATCACCTCAGTGACCACACTGATTCAGGCACACCGTTACTGGAGACAGAAAGGGCTGGATGTTGATTTGGTTATCCTGAATAACAGCCCCGGCGGCTACCAGCAGGGATTACAAAATCAGATTATGGAGTTAATTTATGCCGGGTCTGAAGCCAGTCTGCTGGATAAAAAGGGCGGGCTTTTTGTCCGGAACGGTGAGCATCTCTCCGCTGAGGATAAGTTGCTTTTGATGAGTGTGGCCTGTCTTTATCTTGATGACCGCGCAGGGGGTATTAATGAGCAGCTTAACCAGCGTATTCATACCCTGAAATCGCCGGCAAGGGCATTCATTCCGCGTGCTGTGCGCGAGCGTAATCAACATACGGACTGGAGCCCTGATACCAGTCAGTTATGCCATTTCAATGGGTACGGTGGATTTTCTCAGGATGGGCGGGAGTATCAGATCGTGCTTCGGGAAAATGCGCTTACACCGGCTCCCTGGTCGAACATACTGGCAAATTCTCGTTTTGGCAGTGTGATCTCAGAGGCAGGGCAGGCCTATACCTGGTATGAGAATGCCCATGAATACCGGTTGACGCCGTGGGAGAACGATCCGGTGAGCGATCGCAGCGGCGAGGCATTTTACCTGCGCGATGAAGAGAGCGGGGAGTGCTGGTCGCCGACGGCTTTACCTGTTCGCGGACACGGTGATTACCTGACCCGCCATGGTTTTGGCTACAGCGTTTTTGCCCATCGTGAGAGTGGTATAGACAGCGAGTTGACGGTCCTGGTTGCTGAAGAAGATCCGGTTAAACTGGTGCTCCTGACGCTCAGTAACTCTTCGGGACGGACACGTCAACTTTCCGTCACAGGCTATGTAGAGTGGACGCTCGGAGAAACACGAACGCGCTCAGCCCCTCACATTGTGACATATGTGGCCAGAACGCCCGGCGGCTGCGGGGTGCTTGCGAATAACTTTTATGGTGATAATGGTGGCGGCCGAACTGCATTTTTTGCCGTCAGCGGTAATGACTGTTCTCTGACAGGGGACCGCCGGGAGTTTATTGGCCGTAATGGTTCCCTTCACGCCCCTTCGGCCATGAAACTGCAAAAGCTTTCTGGTAAGACGGGGGCCGGTCTGGATCCCTGCGGAGCGGTGCAATCGGCGGTTACATTAATTGACGGGGACCAGAGGACGTTTATTTTTATCCTCGGCGCAGAGGAGAATGATGTTTGTGCTCAGGAGACGCTGGCCCGCTACATGAACGAGGATACGGTCCGCCAGGAGCTGAACCGGATTCATAATCACTGGCACAATGTTCTCGATAAAATCGTAGTTAACACCCCCGACACGTCCGTAAATTTACTGGTTAATGGCTGGCTGTTGTATCAGACGGTCGCCTGCCGTCTTATGGCCCGGAGTGGCTACTATCAGTCTGGCGGTGCATTTGGTTTTCGCGATCAGCTGCAGGATACGCTGGCTCTGAGCCACGCTGCTCCTGACCGGATGCGTGAACAGATAATACTCTGTGCATCACGGCAGTTTATCGAGGGGGATGTGCAGCACTGGTGGCACCCGCCACACGGCAACGGTGTGCGTACCCGCTGTTCCGATGACTATCTTTGGCTGCCGCTTGCTGTTTGCCACTATGTTGAAACGACGGGGGATATGGATGCACTGGAAATACGCATTCCTTATCTGGAGGGACGCTCGCTTCAGCCTGGTGAAGAGTCTGTCTATGACACGCCGGTCATCAGCGGCACCGAAGAGACACTCTGGTTACACTGCGTCAAAGCTATTCACTATGGACTTCGCTTCGGGGAGCATGGCCTGCCGCTGATGGGGGCTGGTGACTGGAATGACGGGATGAACCGGGTGGGTATCGAAGGCAAAGGTGAAAGCGTCTGGCTGGGCTTCTTCCTCTACGACATTTTGCAGCGGTTTGCAGCTCTGGCGGAGCGCAGGCTGGATGAAAGCGTCGCCGCGATGTGCCGTTCACAGGCTCTGCGCCTGCAAAGTAATCTCGAAGCCCACGCCTGGGATGGGGAATGGTACCGGCGCGGGTATTTTGACGATGGTACTCCCCTGGGATCGAAAACCTCACAGGACTGCCGGATTGATGCGATTGCGCAGAGCTGGTCTGTATTGTCCGGCGCCGCGAGCCCGGGACGGTGCGCAAAGGCCATGCAGGCGCTGGATAAGCACCTTGTGGATAACGAAGGAGGGCTGATCAAACTGTTAACGCCTCCTTTCGACGGACACGGTCCAAATCCGGGCTACATACAGGGGTACCTGCCCGGCGTGCGGGAAAACGGAGGGCAGTATACGCATGGCGCCATCTGGGCCGTGATGGCCTTTGCCCGAATGGGGAATGCCGAACGAGCCTGGCAACTCTGGTCAATGCTCAACCCTATCAATCATACCCTGAATGCGGACTCTGTCGGGATTTATAAAGCTGAGCCTTATGTCATGAGTGCTGATGTCTACAGCGTCGCTCCCCATACCGGACGTGCAGGGTGGAGCTGGTATACCGGTTCCGCAGGCTGGGCCTGGCGTTTACTTACCGAGGAATTACTGGGGATAAAACGTTCCGGCACTGACTTTAGTGTTCATGCCAGGTTACCGGATGAGTGGTCGTCTTTTTCTATGGCATATCAATATGGTGAAAGCCATTATCAGATTAGTGTTTCACGCGGCGATGCAGAATATTGCGTGACGCTGGATGGTGTTCTCCTCCCTGATGACAGAATACCGCTGAAGGATGATGGACAAAACCATACGGTTGAGATCATGCAGAACTGACACTGATCCCGGAGGTGCATTAACGTCTGCCGTTAATGCGCTGATTATCCCTGAGAACATCAATCGCAGTCTGCATGGCGATTTTGTCATCCCGCCTTTTTTGTTTGTCCTGCATGACCTGAAGGTATTCCAGCAAGGTGCGGGTATTAATCGGTCGGCCCTGTTTACCCACAGCCAGCACGGCTTCGCCAAGAATAATTTTCACAGGCGGTAGTTGTGCCGGATACCAGTCAAGGGTGTCTTCTGATTTCATCTTAAATTTCTCACGGAAGGGTAGTGTATCATAAATAAGACGTTCAATTTTCAATATCTGATATCCTGATTCAGACACAACTTAACATAACTTATGCCAGTTATTTTTATATTAAAGCGTATAATAATTACTGTATTCCTCAGAGAATTATTTATGTCTTATACAAATGGGCTCAGGTATTTTAAAGAAAGACCGGTTCATGTTGCCTGCCCGGTATGTGCACACAGAGCCGATCAGAAAGCAGGTAAACTAAGAAAAGATGCGGTTCTTGAGTGCCCTGCCTGCGGACTGTTGTTCAGACCTTCAGAATGCTGGTGTATCGGCGGCTGATCAGCTTCTGCCACTTAACGTCAGTGATGTCGGAAAATGACAACATTCCTCCTGTACTGCTGTTGTCGAGGGTATGATAATGAAATCTAAAAAATCTGTTTTTATTGAAGGGCATATCATGTCGAACAGCTGTCACGGACAGCCTGGCCAACCTTTCTGTATTCACCGGGTCAGGTTTAGTAATGGTAAATATGCGATTATTCGGGTGGCATCCGGGATATGTTTCAAACCAGGCGAAATTATTCAACGAAACGATTGTGAGTGGTTTTATAAACTTACCAAAATTCGGCTTCTTTCTTTTGAGTACCTTGATGATGATGAATCAAGAAGACAATTCCTTGAGTATCAATGATAAAACCATAGATTTATAACAGAATAAATTTGCTGGCTTACAATTCACCCCTGGTTCTTTAAATTATTCACCAGTCATTGGGAAATATTTTTTCCTGAATTTAGATGAATTTAAATTATCTAAAACAAAATGTATCGCTAAAGACGAATTGCCTCATTGTTACCCTTTTGCGTTATAACCTTCATTAGCATTAAGGAAATTTATGGCACAGACTTTTACTCATAATTTACTTCATCCTCGCCACTGGCTTACCTGGTCTGGTTTGGGTCTGCTGTGGCTTCTCGTTCAGCTTCCTTACCCGGTTTTACATATTCTGGGCTCTGGTCTTGGAAAAATATCCAGACCCTTTCTGAAACGCCGGGAAGGGATTGCGAGTAGAAATATCGAACTTTGCTTTCCCGAGATGACACCGTTTGCCCGGAGCCAGATGGTCAATAAAAACTTTGTTTCTCTCGGACTGGGACTGATGGAAACAGGAATGGCCTGGTTCTGGAGCGATGCGAGAGTCAAAAAATGGTTTGATGTCGAAGGGCTTGAAAACCTGACCGGTGCGACCAGAGGGGTAATGGTTGTCGGGATACATTTTATGTCCCTTGAATTGTGTGGAAGAGTAATGGGGTTATGCCATCCTATGATGGCAACGTATCGCCCACACAATGATCCATTAATGGAATGGGTACAGACAAAAGGACGTATGCGTTCAAATAAGGCTATGATTAATCGACGTAATTTATCAGGTTTTGTTCATGCGCTAAAAGCTGGTGAAGCCGTGTGGTTTGCACCAGACCAGGATTATGGGTCTAAGGGAAGCGTTTTTGCACCTTTTTTCTCGGTAAAAAAAGCAGCCACGACGAACGGAACGTATGCTTTGTCAAAACTCGCTGGTGCAGACTTGCTCACACTTAGCATGATTCGACGTAGCGATAAAAAAGGTTATCACATGTATATCAGCAATCCGCTGTCAGGCTATCCAGGGGAGGACAAGGTCGCCGCAGCGGCTTATATGAACAAGATCATCGAGCGTGAAATTCTCCGTGCCCCTGAGCAATACCTGTGGATGCATCGCAGGTTCAAAACGCGTCCTGAAGGCGAAGTCTCTTTATACAAATGAACCACTCAACTTGTCATGAGCCAGAATCTATCTTTCTTGCCACTGCGTATTTGTAAAAAATGGGACAGGGGATTATTCGATCGGCTTCATGTTAACGATGGCGTAACTGACAACCAAGGTTAATCAATTGAACCTGTTCGGATTTGAAGGTCCGTTTTTCGCTCACAGCGGACCTTCAGATCAGCTAGCTTGTAAGCTTCGAGTCAGAAGCAAACGATCTAAAAGGCAGGCACAGCTCCGACGTCCATACCCCGCCATATTAATCTTTAACAGTATGTGCTCTGTACCTAACGGGACAAGGAAAAGTTAGTTAGAGGACCCTGGGTCGACTCAGATTCATCACTACATTGAGAAATCAGACCAAGGCATCGCTGCGATCACAACGCTATTTAGCGGATCGCCGATAAGATTTTGATGACTGCCAGGCATGTTTCATCTTCTCAATAAACTCCAGCTTCTCTTCAGGTTGGACGTTCCACACATCTATAGCCGCAATAATCATGTCATAACGCATAGACGTGTTATATGGGCGAAGATAGCCTGCTATTCGTTCTTTTCCTTTAAGATAGTCCCAGAGATATACTAACTGAGTTTCATTTTCACGTGATATCCAGTCAAAATCTGTCAGAAAAAAATCATATTGCTCAAGCCAGCGCTCATGCAGTTTTTTGAAATAAGTGATCTTATCTCCAAGTGAGCATGGAGCTTCATCAATGTACCTCATCACACCATTGATGAGTTCACGCTCAGTTACCGGAGTGGGGTTGTACAGATCGGTACTTGCTCCCGCGTTCAGATAAAATCGGGAGAAAACGCGTTTCGTTTTTTTCGAAGCAATGGCCTGTGGATTTGTTATCAGGTCCAAATCAATACCGTCCAGGTCGATATTCAAATTAGCGAAATCAAGATTTGTGAAGATATTATTGTCCAGTAAAAGAGAATTAAAACCACTTGAACAATCAAAGCCATCTCCCAAACCACCAAGTACCAGCCCTGCAGATAATACTGGGTATTCAAAAATATAATGGTGAGCAAACCACAATGCTCTTGGTGTACCTTTGAAACAATCAAAATAATCTTTATCAATTAGTAGCAGCTCAGCCCATTCTTTAAGAGTTTTCCGACCAATTTTGATCCTGTCCTGATCGCCCAGGAAATGCCGTTCAAGGATCTGAGAGATTAAAAGTCGAAACTGATCTGGCGAATCATAAGTACTCAACTGTAAGGAGTGATCAGTGTTGGAAAGTGCTCCCAGCATTTTTAGATACATGATCTCGTAACGGATCATATCGTAATGCAACATCGTCTCTTCCCTCTCATTCTGGCTCCCGGACACAGATTAGCATGAGCATCTTTTATGTGGAGAGAGACGTGTCACAGGCTGAGGAATGACTGATTTATTACTGATATCCTACTGATTTTATTGTGATATTACTTTGACGTTTTACTGCATTATTACTGTAGTTTTTACTCTACGAATCCCCTCTGTTCACCTCATTAGAATCGTTCAACAGCAGATATGAACATTTGGGTTTTTAGTATAATTAAAGGGCACTCCCTGTTTCTATACCACCCTGTTCACAGCGCCTTCCCCCAACAAGCAACCCTGCCTGTATTCCCCAGGATACACAGTTCCCTGTATCAGTCGTATCCCCGCTTCTCTTAAAAATTACATTTCATCCCAATCCTTTGTACTCCACCTGACAAAGGATAAATCAATGCACACACCTTACCCTTTTAATTCCAGATACACGATGAACTGGTTTCTACTGTCTCTACTCAATGACCATCTGAATCAGCTACTGAACCGATACTCCCGAATACAGGCACTCAGACTCGACCTGTTCTATCAGAAAGGTACAGCGCGCTATAAACGTCATTCCTGGAACGAAACTGAGCGAGAAGTACGCATGCTGGTTGAGCGCACTCTGCAGCACACAAATCTGTCAGGGTATTTCTGGGTACTCGAGAACTCTGTAGACCACGGGTGCCATGCTCATATCGTGTTCTATCTCGACAGGCACCTTAACCAGGCTACCTACCCAATAGCTGAGAGAGTCGGAACAATATGGCGGGAAGTAACACAACGAGAAGGCTATTACAACCGCGGCGAATACAAGCCCGCTTATGAAGTCAGTATTGATAAGCCGGTGAACTACGGTGATACCGAAGCCATCGATAACCTGCGCTACATCATCAGCTACCTTGCCAAAGAAGAGCAAAAGCACGGTCATTATCATTACGGAGCCAGCGAGGTACCCCCGCCCAGCGGACTGGGGCGTCCTCGCACGGTGTAGCTCACGTTCTGCACTTTTTTACGTATCAACCCATTGATGTGGAAGGGCTGGTGGTAACGAGCAATCACCCACCAGCTCAGGATAAACCCACAATCGAAGACAGCATCATGACAGAACAAATTTCTTTGCTCGATGACCAACTGGTGGATATGCGGTTCATCACGAAGCTAACAGGGCTGACAGATAAGTGGTTTTACAAGCTGATTAAAGATGGCCTATTCCCGAAGCCAATAAAGCTGGGCCGCAGCTCCCGCTGGCGACAGAGTGAAGTCGAAGACTGGCTATTAGAACGCATCCGTTGTTCGCGCGAGTAGCAGGAGCACGCTATCGTTCTGAACATCTACAGGGGAATAACCGAAAAATGTCAGTAGCCGCAATAAGTCTTTTTTAGAAATACAAACCGAAGCGGTGTTGATCAGAGGATGAAAGCCCAGTGACCGACTCTCTGATACAGAAGAATCGATAACAATTCGAATATCCTTCTCCTTGTTATGTGCAATAGCGAAAGGCGTAACCCCGCCAGGTTCCACACCGAGTATTTCTATTAACTCGTCTGGTTTAGCGAAAGACAGACGCGATTCATTAAGCTGGAGCGCTAACTCGCGCAGATCTGCCTTTTTATTACCATCCAGAATATACAGGTAGAAATGCTTACCAGAACTATTTTTCAGCAACAGGTTCTTCAGCAGCTGTGCCGGAAAATCCGCAGCAAAACTCGCATGGTCAGCGACCGTCTTAACTTCCGGATGTGATATGTACTGAAAAGATATATCCAGCTCATTAAGCAATTTCAGAACCGCATGCTCATTCATATTTCCCCCTAAGTTTCATCATTGCCTTTAGCTTATGTCACAGGCAATGTAATTCACCTGAAGCTCATCTTGAATCTGTCCTTCTACTAAGCCATTACCCTACTGGCACAACTGACCTCAAGATGAGCTTCTTACTTTTAACGATGTATCAGAACAATCTTGCGCCGAGCATATAACGTTTCCGCAGACAGCTGGAATTCATATTCCTCTGCCTTTAGCTTTCTCGATTTAAGCATCTTCATCGTAACGCCGCTGATCTGCCCTGCTTCCACCCTTCTCTGAATCTCACCAGTGCTCAGCATGAGCTGTTGCTTCAAAATCGACAGCAGGCTGACCTGAAAAGAACGGGAAATCCTGACGCTAACCTTGACCCGTTTGCCGGGAGAAAGGCTGGCTAACCACTGCTCCTGAATGCGAAAATCAGGCCGACCCGATAGCTCGGCATTATTTCGCTTCAGCGTAGCTGTGTCATAGGCAAAATGTAGAACCGTGGCTGCATCGTTCATCATCAATCGGTGATGAAGTTCGCGGTCAATTTTGCTGACGTGCAGGCGCGTAAACAGGGATATATTCCAGGTGTAATCGCAGTGTGTGCATTTGTAGATACTCCACACGTCCAGCACCTTCTTTTGCGAATTAACCCGAAATGCCCCCGAAGGCAAAAAGTCCCGTTTAATGCTGCATGAAGGGCAGCGTTTCGCAATGCGCTGATAGCCCACGGGCGTGACGGTCCATGTAACTTTCATAACATACCTTTTTAACCCATACAAAACCGGATCCGTACGCAACGGACCATGGATGTTTATGTATGAAAAATATTTATGAGATATTTTTCAGTGGGTTAAAAAAAGATTTCCAACGTTATAATCCTGTCTGCCAACAATACTTAGGCCGAGACTAACAAAGTGGCCATCATCGGGGATATGAGATTAATCAATCCTGGTGATGTTTCCTCCTGGATGCGACGAACGGAGATTCGAACAATTAATCGCCAAAAAGAGTTGACCTCACCGCAAAGAACCCGTTAACTAGTACACAAGTTCACTTTAAACAGGTATTGGACAATGGCATTCTCAATGATGACTCTGCATGGCTGGTGGCGCACTTCCCGTTAACGGGCAGTATCCTCACGTATGCAGCTTGCACACCGATACCCTGCCCGCCATGAGCGGGCTTTTTTTTGCCCAAAGATCATCAAACGAGAACTACCACAGCGCGTAAATGCAGCAAGGATGCGCGGTGCAGTCACTCTTTTTACATTTCGGCAGCGTCAGGGGCAGGAAGTTGGCCCAACTCATCTGGCACTGCGCATACTCTAAGGAGCAATAATGAGCACATTACTTAATCCCTACTTTGGCGAATTTGGCGGGATGTTTGTCCCTCAAATCCTGATGCCTGCCCTGCGTGAACTGGAAGAAGCCTTCGTCAGTGCGCAGAAAGATCCCGCATTCCAGGCTGAGTTTACTGACCTGCTGAAAAACTACGCCGGGCGTCCAACAGCGTTGACCCTGTGCCGCAACCTCACCAGAGGAACCCGCACCACGTTATATCTCAAACGTGAAGATCTGCTGCACGGCGGTGCACACAAAACCAATCAGGTACTGGGCCAGGCGCTGCTGGCAAAGCGCATGGGGAAAACTGAAATCATTGCCGAAACGGGGGCCGGACAGCACGGCGTCGCCTCGGCGCTCGCCAGCGCACTGCTTGGCCTGAAATGCCGCATTTATATGGGGGCAAAGGATATAGAGCGCCAGTCGCCGAACGTTTTTCGTATGCGTCTGATGGGGGCTGAAGTGATCCCGGTACACAGCGGTTCTGCCACCCTGAAAGATGCCTCGAACGAGGCGCTTCGCGACTGGTCCGGGAGTTATGAAACGGCGCATTTTATGCTCGGTACAGCGGCCGGACCACATCCGTTCCCGACCATCGTGCGTGAGTTTCAGCGCATGATCGGCGAGGAGACAAAAGTACAGATTCTGGAAAAAGAAGGACGCCTGCCGGATGCGGTGATCGCCTGCGTGGGTGGTGGATCCAACGCTATCGGCATGTTTGCCGACTTTATTGATGAGGCAGATGTAAGCCTTATCGGCGTTGAACCGGCGGGTCACGGAATTGAAACCGGCGAGCACGGTGCCCCGCTGAAACACGGTCGTGTGGGGATCTACTTTGGCATGAAATCACCAATGATGCAGACCGATGAGGGACAAATCATTGAATCCTGTTCCATTTCTGCCGGTCTGGATTTCCCTTCCGTCGGACCACAGCATGCGTACCTGAACAGTACGGGGCGAGCAAACTACGTCTCCATTACCGACGATGAGGCACTGGATGCCTTCAAAACCCTGAGCCGGAAAGAAGGCATTATTCCCGCCCTGGAGTCCTCTCATGCGCTGGCTCACGCCCTGAGAATGATGCGTGATAATCCTGACAAAGAGCAGTTGCTGGTGGTTAACCTCTCCGGTCGGGGAGACAAGGATATTTTTACCGTAAACGATATTCTGCACGCACGAGGAGAAATGTGATGGAACGCTATAGCACGCTTTTTACTGAGCTGAAAACCCGTGGCGAAGGCGCTTTTGTCCCCTTTGTCATGTTCGGCGATCCGGGCCCGGTGCAGTCGCTCCGAATCATTGATACCCTGATTGCGGCGGGCGCAGACGCGCTGGAACTGGGGATCCCATTTTCAGATCCGCTGGCCGATGGTCCGACAATTCAAAATGCCGCGTTACGAGCCTTTGCTGCAGACGTCACACCGACCCTGTGTTTTGAAATGCTGGCCACGATTCGCCAGACGCATCCGGCCATTCCGATGGGTCTGTTGGTGTATGCCAATCTGGTCTTCAACCGTGGCATCGACGCGTTTTATGCTGAATGTGCTCGTATTGGGGTTGATTCAGTGCTGGTGGCGGATGTGCCGTTCGAAGAGTCGGAGCCGTTCCGTCAGGCCGCGATGCGGCATGACGTGGCCCCCATTTTTATCTGTCCACCGAATGCCGACGATAAACTCCTCCAGGAGATTGCTCGCCATGGGAGGGGTTATACTTATCTGCTCTCCCGGGCAGGGGTCACAGGTACCGAACGGCAGGCAGCAAAGCCGCTGCAACATCTGGTTGCAACGCTGGATAAGTATCAGGCCCCGCCAACCCTCCAGGGGTTTGGTATTTCCACGCCCGATCAGGTGGCGGGCGCAATTGAAGCCGGTGCAACGGGGGCCATTTCAGGCTCTGCCATCATCAACATCATTGAGAAACATGTCGATAATAAGGAGGCGATGCTGGCTGAGCTGAAGGCATTTCTGATGAGCATGAAAGCGGCAACGCGTCAGGGGTAAGACCGTTGACCAGGCCTGCCTGTAACGGCAGGCCGTCAGTTACGCAAGTGACGATATTGATGAGGGAGGATAGGTCTTTTTAGACCTTTTATCCCTGACGTGAGATCGCTGGTATGGACATTGTTCCGTTACTGGAATGTCATCATCATTGAGTCAAAATCGATGGTCCATTTATAGTGTTTTAAAAACTGATGACTGATAAAACCGTCCAGAATCATACCCGATTCAGTGAAATAGAGCTCTTCTGGTAAGACACCATAAAGTCCTGTCGAATCTTTTTGAATTAAGGTACCGACAGAGATACTGTCGATGGGCAGACGGGTTATTGCAAAACCGCCACCGCCAAGTCCGCCTTTATCGTCATCCGGAATCACGTGCTCTCCGTCCTGCAATTTCACCCCAACATAATTTAAGGCTTCTTTTTGCAACAAAATTGCGGCATCCGGATCGTCAAGACCGGAATCGAGGAAAAAGGTCATGTCTTTCTTACCGTTCACTGCGCCTTTGACTATCATGAAATGCGTTCCCTCAAGGATAAAGGGAACGTTTACGCCGCCACTTTTGGCGACGTTGTTTTGACTTTCTTTATTTCTGGGCATCAGCACCAGCTGTCGTTCCGGATAGTCCAGCGTGGTGAGGTACTGGTGAAACACGCCAGTGGATAATATACCGTCGACATTAATTTTTTCTCCCGTCGTTTCATCCGTAAAAACCCATGAGTCTGGAAATTCTGCAATATCAATCGGTACGTTATGCAACGTGACTTCTCCCAGACCCAATGTCTGCAGTCGGGAATAATGCGTTTCTGCGGTCTTTCCGCCGGCATACGTCCCCGTGAAACTGGCTTGCGGTTTGAGATCCAGTTTCTTTGCCATTGTCGTGTTAAGAACAAATAAATCGGCGCCAGTATCGATGAAAACATTAACAGGCTGCCCGTTTACCCTGACGGATACCACCGGTAGATGATTCATGGAGATAAACGGCAGCACGGCCCGGTAACCTTTCCAGTCGGATTTGTAAGGTTGGTCATTGCCAAACGCATTCATTAAACTCAGAAGAGCGCTTTCATGCTGACTGAGAGACTGTAGTTGCGTATCGTCGAACAGCGTTTTCGCCTTCGAATACTGCCCTGTCTGATAATAGACGTAAAGTAGCCGAATCCGACTTCTCAGATCTCCGGGAACCTTTCGGAACAATGTTTCCGCCTGCGCATAATTGCCCTGCAAATAACGAATCAATCCCTGTGTATAGGTCGCTTCGTCCGCGTACAGAGGTACATCTAATAACGGCTTCAGATATTCTTCTGCTTTAGCGAGATTTCCTGTGAGCAATTCATCCTGTGCAATTTCCCAGCGCAGGGCATTATTAGCGGGATGTTCTGCAAGACGACTTGTTCTGGAAACGAGAAGATCGCGATAATCCTGGCGATTCAGTCGCTCGTCAGAAATGTGCTTCTGAGTATTTTCGGCCTGGCGCGAATTCTCATTCGCCCCCGCAGCAAAGGGGATAAACGAAATTGAATAAAGGGCAATGGATGTTGCTATTATCCTTATAAACATAATTAATGCTCCTTTCAGATAAGATGAGTCATGCTGTGATGCAGGAATTAACTCGTTTCTGTCAACATAAGAGACCAGAGGGTCGGGGGTAATCAATATGGTTGCTACGCAATAATCGACACCGCCACAGGCAGCGGTGTTTATTCAGACGCACAGAAATGCAATATCATGACGGGTATTCTGTTTAATCTCCGTCATTCTCTTTCACGGGAATGTAACTGAACAGATCGCCCGGCTGGCAATCAAGGTATTTGCATAATGCATCAAGGGTTGAAAATCGAAAGCCTTTAATCTTCCCCTGTTTTATTAGTGACAGATTCTGCTCCGTAATTCCAATCGCATCAGCAAGTTCCTTTGACTTGACTTTCCGCGCGGCCAGTAATACATCCAGTTTTACAATAATTGCCATAACAGTTACCGCCTCAGAGGAAAAGTTTATTTTCTTCGTACAGGATACTCGCCTTTTCCAGTATTTTAGCCACTGCCATCACGCACAGCGCAATAAAAAACCAGACGATATGATAGAGCTCAAACCCGATTAATATTACACGCTCTCCTGCGGGGTTCAGCATCGTCAGCCAGTAACTGGTCATGGGATCGGCAAGCAGGGTCATCACCGTCCAGACTCCCAGTGAGGCACCAACTCTGCTCATATGTTGTGCCGATCGAGTGGAAAAATAATTCCGTCGGGCATAGGTCTGAAACAGCGATCGTAGTTGATACAGGCAGTAGCAAAGTGGAGCGATAACCAACAGGCTGATGACGCCGGCACCCGCAACCTGCCACCATGGCAACGTCTGTAAACTGACGTTGAGAGCCGAGAGTCGTTGGTCAGTGAGAGACAGCGTTATCCCGTAGAACTCATTCGAAAATGACCATGCGGGAAAAAACAAGACAATCGAATTTAACAAAACGACGGCGATCAACAGTATCATGGTGAAAGTGACCAGTCGTTGGCTGAGTTGTGCCAGTGCATCAGTGGACATAGAACCTCTGTGAGTCAGCAAAGCGTGATAGTGCAAACAATACACAAAATTAAAATAAAACAATAATTATTTATCGTTTTATTTTAAAAAAATCAAAAAAAATAAAATTTAGCTTCATATATCAATGGGTTAGTGATTTATTCCTTCAGCCTGTCTGCGGGACCGTGGATCGCCTGGAGATGAGGCCATGATCGTGGGCCGGATTGCGATCTGGACATCGATCACATTTTTCCGACCGATACATATCCCTGCTGAAATTACGTGTTACCATTCATATCGTAAATACCTTTCAACTCAACCCGAGGCTTTGATGCTGGAGAATGTAATCATCTGATAATCAGTTTCCCCGACCTTTTCAGGACGGACTGATTATCAATGCGCCGAAATCGAATGCGGACACCGCTGTGTGTTTGCACGTTTTGCACATGATGATTAAACAGGTTTTCCAGTATGAATTTATCCCGTCAGGAACAACGTACCTTACACGTTCTCGCCAAAGGTGGACGTATTTCGCACGTTCGCGACACGTCAGGCCGCGTCACCGCCGTTGAGTGCTACACCCGCGAAGGGCTGTTGCTCACCGACTGCACCCTTGCCACCTTCAAAAAACTTAAAACCAAAAAACTGATCAAGTCCGTCAACGGTCAGCCGTACCGCATCAACACCACCGGGCTGAATAACGTTCGCGCTCAACTCGATAATCGCTAAGGAGAGTTTCTATGACAGCACACCACTTCACTTTTCAAATCACAGATGAAAGTGATGCCAGTGATATCCGGGAAGTCGAAACCCGCGCATTTGGCTTCAGCAAAGAAGCCGATTTAGTGGCGTCTTTACTTGAAGATAAAAGCGCGCACCCTGCGTTATCGCTGCTGGCCCGACATGAAGGCAAAGCCGTCGGGCATATTTTATTTACCCGGGCGACCTTCAAAGGAGAAATGGATTCACCTCTGATGCATATCCTCGCTCCCCTGGCGGTCATACCGGAATACCAGGGGATGGGCGTGGGAGGACGGTTGATAAGCACTGGCATTGAGCACCTGAGGTTGATGGGCTGCCAGACGGTATTTGTTCTCGGCCACGCCACCTATTACCCCAGACATGGATTTGAGCCCTGTGCCGGAGACAAAGGCTATCCAGCTCCTTATCCCATCCCGGAGGAACTCAAAGCCTGCTGGATGATGCAATCACTCACCGCTCAGCCCATGAACCTGACCGGCCACATCCAGTGCGCGCAGGCCCTGATGAAACCGGAGCACTGGCGTGAATAACAATCTTGTTGCGTCCTTTTTGGTGCTTAACCCAATGACAGGAACTAACTAATGGATATCCCACGTATTTTTACCATCAGCGAGAGTGAACACCGCATCCATAACCCGTTCACCGAAGAGAAGTACGCCACGCTGGGTCGCGTGCTGCGCATGAAGCCGGGTACCCGCATTCTTGACCTCGGCAGCGGCTCGGGGGAAATGCTCTGTACCTGGGCCCGCGATCACGCCATTACCGGGGTCGGTATCGACATGAGCCAGTTGTTCAGCGAGCAGGCCAGACGCCGCGCAGAAGAACTCGACGTCAGCAGCCGGGTTCATTTCATTCATAACGACGCCGCCGGATATGTGGCAGAAGAGAAATGTGACGTGGCAGCCTGCGTCGGCGCGACCTGGATTGCCGGAGGCTTTGCCGGGACAGTCGAACTGCTGGCGCAGAGCCTTAAACCGGGCGGGATCATGCTCATCGGTGAACCTTACTGGCGTCAGCTTCCGGCAACGGACGAGATTGCCCAGGCCTGCGGCGTCAGCTCGACAAGCGATTTCCTGACGCTTCCAGGGCTTGTCAGCGCGTTTGACGACCTCGGCTACGACGTGGTGGAAATGGTACTGGCGGACCAGGAAGGCTGGGACCGGTATGAGGCCGCGAAATGGCTGACCATGCGCCGCTGGCTGGAAGCCAATCCTGACGACGACTTCGCCGCCGAAGTCAGGGCCGAGCTAAACATCTCGCCGAAACGCCACGTAACGTACGCGCGGGAATACTTTGGCTGGGGCGTGTTCGCGCTCATCGCCAGGTAACAACAGGTTCCCGGTATTTCTTGCTGGAAATATCGGGGCTTAACCTTTGCTTTGATCTGATGCATCACCTGCACAATATATATTCAGTATGTTTATTAATCAGGATGTCACCATAAGGAGCATCATATGTCACAACATGAACAGTTCTGCCAGGCTTGCGGAATGCCGATGTCTGCACCCGATGCACACAGTACCAGCGATCAATATTGTGCTTATTGCAGCGACAGCAACGGCAATCTTAAACCCTGGGAAGAGGCGGTATCAGGCTTGGCCAGCTTCCTTGATTCCTGGCAAAAAGTCGGCCCGGAAGAAGCAACAAAACGGGCAAAACGTTATCTGACGGCGATGCCCGCCTGGGCTCATAAAGCAGATGAATGAAAAACAAAGCCTGCGTGATTTAGGCAGGCTATCTTCACTCCCCTGATTCCATAAAGGAGAGACGATGTTTTCTTACATTATGCCCGGCGACCTGCCACACGCCATCACATTCTACGATCCGCTGATGGATATGCTGGGGTAATAGCGTTACATAGTGAAGAACCAATTGGTATTGACCTACTGGATTAATTGACGAAATAAAGATGAAGGGGCATTTGCCCCTTCATCTTTATTTCAGTCGTTTACCTGCCTCATCAACAACTTTTTCACCGTCTTCCTTGGTGAAAGCCGCTTTCTGAGCATCTGGAAGGATATCCAGAACCACCTCGGAAGGACGGCACAGTTTAGTACCCAACGGTGTCACCACAATCGGACGGTTAATCAGGATCGGATGCTGAAGCATAAAATCGATTAACTGATCGTCAGTGAACTTATCTTCCGCAAGCCCCAGTTCTTCATAAGTCTCGACGTTTTTGCGCAGCAGAGCCCGGACTGAAATGCCCATATCTGCAATGAGTTTGACCAGCTCATCGCGTGAAGGTGGATTTTCAAGATAAAGAATAACGTTCGGTTCAGTACCGCTGTTGCTGATCATCTCCAGCGTATTACGCGACGTGCCGCAGGCCGGGTTGTGATAGATGGTGATGTTGCTCATATCAGTATCTCATTACAAAGTGAAAGAGAGACGTAGCGCCAGCGCTGCCAGCGTTACAAACAGCACAGGCAGAGTCATGACAATCCCGGTGCGGAAATAGTATCCCCAGGTGATGGTCATATTCTTCTGTGAAAGTACATGCAGCCAGAGCAGCGTTGCGAGGCTACCAATAGGTGTAATTTTCGGGCCCAGATCGCAGCCAATCACGTTGGCGTAGATCATCGCTTCTTTGATAACGCCTGTTGCGGTGCTTCCATCGATAGAAAGAGCGCCAACCAGCACGGTAGGCATGTTGTTCATGATGGAAGACAGGAAAGCCGTCAGGAAGCCAGTACCCAGCGTCGCAGCCCAGAGTCCTTTATCCGCCAGTACATTCAGCACACCTGAAATGTATTCGGTTAGCCCGGCGTTGCGCAGACCGTAGACCACCAGGTACATCCCCAATGAGAAGATGACGATCTGCCATGGCGCACCGCGCAGCACTTTGCCAGTGTTAATGGCATGGCCTCGTTTAGCTACTGCAAACAGGATCACCGCTCCAACAGCCGCAATCGCGCTAACAGGAATACCGAGCGGCTCAAGGACAAAGAACCCAACCAGCAGAAGTATTAAAACTATCCAGCCGGTTCTGAAGGTTGCCAGATCTTTAATCGCTTTTGCCGGTGCTTTCAGAAGAGCCAGGTCGTAAGTCGGTGGGATATCCTTGCGGAAGAACAGATGCAGCATAACCAGCGTGGCAACAATGGCTGCAATATCAACCGGCACCATTACCGACGCATACTCGGTGAAGCCCAGTCCAAAGAAGTCCGCCGAGACTATATTCACCAGGTTCGACACGATAAGTGGCAGGCTGGCTGTATCGGCAATAAACCCGGCAGCCATGACGAATGCCAGTGTCGTGCCTTTGCTGAACCCTAATGCCAGTAGCATGGCGATGACTATTGGCGTCAGAATAAGTGCCGCACCATCGTTGGCAAACAGTGCCGCCACCGCTGCACCAAGCAGAACGATATACGTAAAGAGCAAACGGCCACGACCGTTACCCCAGCGCGAAACATGCAATGCCGCCCATTCGAAAAAGCCTGATTCATCAAGCAGCAGGCTGATAATAATCACGGCAATAAAGGTCGCCGTCGCGTTCCAGACGATATTCCACACCACCGGAATATCGCCCACATGCACAACGCCAGATATCAGAGCCAGTCCCGCGCCTAGCATTGCACTCCAGCCGATCCCTAATCCCTTTGGTTGCCAGATAACCAAAACGATGGTCAGGACAAAAATAGCGCCTGCCAGTAACATAAAACCTCCTGACAGGGCGACTTTGTCGCCCTGTATATGTCAAAAAATTAACTCATCAACTCTCTGAGCTTTTCAATACCGGCGGGCTCTGACGCCAGCACCGGAACAAGCGCTATACGGTCAGAATGCTGATTCTTAACAGCCTCAATCTGAGGCAGTTCCTGATGAGCACGCTGACAAAGCAACGGAGAACGCGTATCCGCAATGGAAAGGCTGTTATTGATAATCCAGCCCCACGGATGAATCCCCGCTCTTTCAAGGTCAGCCTGCAGGTTTGCCGCTTCCAGCACTGGTGTGGTTTCTGGAAGCGTAACAAGCAGAACTTTGGTTCTATCCGGATCCTGAAGCTGCATCATTGGGGTAGTAAAATGACCTTTACTCCCCATTTTTCTGGCAATCTCTCGGTGGTAAGCCCCGGTCGCATCCAGCAGCAATAGCGTGTGTCCCGTAGGGGCGGTATCCATGACGACAAACCGTTTACCCGCTTCACGAATCACCCTGGAAAAGGCCTGAAACACGGCAATTTCTTCTGTACAGGGAGAGCGTAAATCCTCTTCCAGTAGCCGTTTCCCTGCTTCGTCCAGATCTCTTCCCTTCGTCTCAAGAACATGCTGGCGATAGCGTTCGGTTTCATCGTGAGGGTTGATGCGGCTGACCTGCAGGTTTTTAAGGCTGCCGTTCAGCGTTGTATTCAGGTGCGCTGCAGGATCAGAGGTCGTGAGATGCACGTCAAATCCCATGTCTGCCAGCCTTACGGCGATAGCCGCAGCCATCGTGGTTTTCCCTACACCACCTTTGCCCATCAACATAATCAGGCCGTGTTCACTGCGAGCGATATCATTGACCAGGCCAGAGAGCGATAAGTTTTCAGGCGTGTACAGGATGTTCGTTACCGGGAGCGGTAATGCCTCAGAATGGGTATCCAGCAGTCCCTTCAATGCTGAAACACCAACCATATTGACTGGCTGTAGTAATAGGGTATCTGTCGGTAGCTCAGATAAACCGGCAGAAAGATTTGCCAGTGCCTCCTGCTCACGTTGCCATATCGCAGCGGCCAGGGCGTCATGTTCAGCTTCTGCTTTAGGCAGCACACCATTAATCACCAGATACTGGTTTTTCAGGCCAATTGCGGCGAGTTCTTCATGGGTGCGGGCGACTTCCTGCAGCGTAGATTTTTGCAGTCGTGCAACCAGAACCAGGCGGGTACGTTCAGGATTGGATAACGCCTCTACCGCATGTGAATACTGCTCACGCTGCTTTTCCAGCCCGGCCATTGGGCCAAGACAGGAAGCACCATCTGGATTACTTTCAATGAAGCTACTCCAGGCACCGGGAAGCTGGAGAAGGCGAATCGTGTGGCCCGTCGGCGCTGTATCAAAAATAATGTGATCGAAACGGGTCAGCAGGGAAGCGTCTGTCAATAAGCCGGTGAACTCATCAAACGCCGCAATCTCAGTCGTACAGGCTCCTGAAAGCTGCTCGCTGATACTGTTAACAACGTCATCAGGCAGAAGACCTTTTATTGGATCAACGATTCTGGCGCGGTATTGCTGGGCGGCTTCCTGCGGATCAATCTCCAGAGCAGAAAGCCCAGGAACTGCTGTCACAGGGCGAATGGTATTACCGATAGCCTGATCGAACACCTGACCGACATTGGAGGCTGGGTCAGTACTGACCAGCAAAACCCGCTTACCCTGTTCGGCAAGGCGGATAGCCGTCGCGCAGGAAATAGAAGTTTTTCCTACACCTCCCTTACCGGTAAAAAACAGGTAAGGCGGGATATTCTGTAAGAATTTCATATGTCCTCCTGACATATTCAGCAACAGGAAGTATTACCACCACAGCAGTTGGTGGGAGCTAACCCTACCTTCTCCAGCGGAATACCGAACCAGCGAGCCAGCTCAGCGCGTTTTGGGTATCGCCCAGCCATCACCGTTTCACCGTCCAACAGCAGTAGTGGAAGCCCTTCTGCTCCAGATGCTTCGAGGAATGCTTTCGCTTTCTCATTGTGAACAAAGCTCATGGGCTGCTGCGCCAGGTTGTAACGTTCAACCTGTACACCACGTCCTTTCAGCCACTGCACATCAGCAGAAAAATCAACCAGAACCTGGTCGACATCTGAGCCACATACGCCGGTACTGCAGCACATTGCCGGGTCAAACACCGTTAACGTTTTCATTCTGAACACCTCACATTCGTAAAATCATATATGTTCAGGCAAATTTTTTAGATGCAAACAGCCTTACCGCTACCAGAGCAGTTTGCCGATGCCAGCTTACGGGCGATGGCCTGTACGTCGTCCTGTTGGCTTAACCAGGCCTGCTCAATCACCTGAGCGGCCCAGGAAGGAATATGCGGGGATAAGCGGTAGTGAACCCACTTGCCCTGTTTCCGATCCAGCAATAGACCACTTTCCCGGAGCATTGCCAGATGACGGGAGATCTTGGGCTGCGACTGCTCCAACGCCGTGCAAAGATCGCACACGCACAGCTCTCCCATCTCTCTGAGCAACAACACAATGCCCAGGCGGGTTTCATCGGAGAGGTTTTTGAAGAGTTGTAAGGATGATAGTGACATCTGGCCTCCTGAAAGTTTGGATACAGGATACTCGGTAGATGAACATAATCAATATACACATTCGAAAAAGCATATGTGTAATTTTGAATTTTTATATTTGTCTTTGAAAATCAATAAGATAATTTAAAAGATAACACTTTTCAGACATTATCGAGGTAAACAAGATTTCATTGTGGCTTCTCCCCCCAACTATCGGTGAGTCTTATAACTAGGTTTTATGAGATTACTATATTTATTGAATATCTATCTCGTTGTCATGAAAAGGTTTTATTCGCAGAAGATAGATAGTACACTATGTGTACTACATACTGAAAAGTACCTAATCATGAAAGACAAAAAATTTAAATTCATTGTTTTTTTTCTGACATTCTTTATTTTTTCTTGTGTAAATAATGTAGCATTTGCTTCAAATAAAACAATAAGCGCACAACCAACAGAAAAAAAACTTATCGATGATAAGCAAAATATTCCACCTGAGAATATCAAGCCTTATCTTGAATCAAAAGAAATAATTGAACTAACGTCTTTAATTAACTCTCAGAAAAATGAAATTGAAGTAATGAGGAATAAAATAAATTCATTAGAGAATAGTAGTGGAATGAATTTTGCCGTATGGACCGGTATTTTATTAGCCTCAGTGGCAGTAATACTGACAGTACTTGGTATTGCAATGGCTGTGTTTTCATTTTTCGGATATAAGAAAATAATGGATAGTGTTAAAGAGGTTGCGACGACCATATCTACTACAGAGGCAGCTATTGTTTCAGAACGACTCGCACCTACAGTAACAGAAGATGTGTTATTAAAACTTATAGAAGGTAGAAGTTTCGATAAAATAATTTACGAAGCTGTACAAAAAGTAACGTATCGAGGGATTAGATTTTCATCAGAGGACATGCTGGAGGAGGAACCAAAATGATTATGACTAACTCTAACGAATGGTTTTCTCTTTCAGATGAGCAAGTATCCTTAATTAAAAAAATGCAGGAAGAGTTTCCAATTCCTGTAGGTGCAATAGCTAAGGAATTAGGGGTAACCGTTATGAAAGCAACTTTACCCGCAGGAATCTCAGGTGAAATTAAGGAAAACAACGGCCGTTTTGTTATAAGAGTTAATCGTCATGATGTAAAAGAAAGACAGCGTTTCACCATTGCTCACGAAATAGCCCACTTCCTGTTACATAGAGATCGTATTGGAGATGGTATAACGGATGATATTCTTTATCGTTCCAAGCTTTCAGACTATATGGAGGTTCAAGCTAATAGACTTGCAGCAGATATATTAATGCCTTGGCATTTAATTCAACTAAAACTATCCGAATATAAGGAGTTCCGGGAAGAAGAGAAATATGAAAAAATAGCTGACGAGGCAGAGGTATCGACTACAGCTATTAAAATTCGACTCGGAAAATTATAAGGAGCAGTTGCAATGTTTAATCATGATGATAACTTTCAATATGACTATGCTCCAATATTATCGCTTAGCCCTTCTGAAATGATGGCTTTAGAACAATTGCCAGGGAAGGATAAAGACAATATTTTATCCGTAATACCGCTAAAAGGTTGGGCCAGCTCACAACAGCTTGAAAACTCGCTATTGAGAATTGAAAAGTCTATTGACGACAGGAAGTGGGTAGCATCCATTGATAAGGATTACCTGTTGAATAATAAAACCTTTCTTTTTACTGGGAAATATCCCAGAGAGGTTTTTTATCAACTTAAAGAGTTGTTACAACCAACAAATGGTTATGATAACTGGTATAAATTTTTAGTAAAAACTATACATGCCATACCCGTTGTAAATTTAGAGGAATCATCAGCCCTCGAATTGCAAATAAAAAAACTATATTCTCTTGATAGAGGTATTGTTTTTATTTTTGACTTAAAAAACATGACTCTTTCTTATTATCACGATGTAATTCATCTGATTTCCAAGATGGGGATACAAGACTTATTGTTTATTTATGATATCGGAACTATTAATGGTGATTATAATAATTACTATCAACCTATACTAAACCTAATAAATAAGACAAAAGAAAAAATCCCTTTTGTGAGGGTGGCGATATCGGGAACTTCATTTCCTTTCAATTTTGCTGGCTATCATCGAGGTGAAAACCCTATATTTGAAAGGTTATTATTTAATAAATTAAAACAAAACATTACATCATATCCCACTATATATTCTGACCGAGGTAGTGCAAGAATTGAAAAACAAAGTGGAGGCGGTAATCTACCCCCGCCACGAATTGACTATGCATTGAAAAACGATTGGCGTTTCATTAGGCATGAATTTTACGACCCAAAATCTCCTAGAGAGGGAGAAAAAGAAGAACTGTACTCTTTATGTGCTAAAGAAATTATGGAACAAGAGTATTGGTCAGAAAACTTACATCTTTGGGGAACTCAAATGATTGAATTAACATCTAAAGGTGACAAATTTGGCATAAATTCGGCGCAAAAAGCAACTGCAGTTAGAATAAATTTGCACCTTTACACCCAACTACATTACAACGATGAATTAGAAAGCATTGATACTGATGAAGAGTGGGAGGATTAAATTTTATTATTAAAAATTGAAGGTTTCTAAAAAGAAACCTTCACCTTATAACTTCATCAATTGATCTAAGATACTTTCCTCATGACCAATATATATATTTGTCCTTTGAGCTGAGTATGGGCTTAATAGATCGATATCACTAAGAATAACTTTCTTTCTCAGTAGAATATTCTCTATAAACAAGTTTGATGTCAAAGCATAACGATTAGAGATAGCATTTATTGTAAATGCCTTCAATTTTTCAAAAGAAATACCACTTAATCCTTTTATAATACTTTTTCTAACTTCTTGTTTGTTTTTTCCTTCTAATTTTATCTGAAATAGATGCGCCATCTTTTTCATCTCATGAACTTTTAAAAGATCAAGATATTTTTCCTTATTCTCGACTCGTTTTAATTTACCTCTTTTCTTTAAAATAACTTTGTCATCTGCGATCTCCCAAACTTCAATTTTTTCATTAATAGAATTTAATATATTTGGGGTGTGTTTTGACGTAGTAACCACTACAACCTTATCGAAATAGTCAAGATATTTATCCATTTGCCCTGATAATCTATTAAGGCTATCTGCATCACTTTTGATCTCATATGCAATCATTTTTCCATTTTTTATTACAACAAGATCAGCCCTTCGAGAAAAAGAATCAATCGTTAACTCGTTGATAACAATAGCCTTTTCGTCAATAGTGCCTTTTTTATATAGATGTTCAAGTACACTTCTCTTTAACTTTTTTTCAAAAGGATTATTAATCTTCATTTGCGCACCCAAAATAACCAAAAGTGAGGTTAGTATAATTTTCAATATTTATTATCAACATATTTTAAGATTGTTCCGGTCGTAAATTCTAAAATATTGAGATAATCCCCGTACCATTGCATCATCTCTCTCCGTCCCTCCATATACTGCGCATGGTTATACGTCCCACGAATCGCATTTTTATCAACATGCGCAAGCTGGGTCTCAATCCATGCGGTATTGAACCCTTCCTCATGCAAAATTGTACTCATCGTGTGCCTAAAACCATGTCCAGTAACCTTCCCCGTATACCCAATCCGTTTGAATACCTGATTAATACTCGCTTCACTCATCGTTTTACGTGGATCATTGCGCCCTGGGAACACCAACGGATATTGCCCGGACATTACTTTGAGCTGCTGTACGATTTCCAGCGCTTGGGTAGAGAGGGGTACAAGATGAGGCCGTTTCATCTTCATACGCTCTGCAGGTATTTCCCACACCGCTTTCTCAAGATCAAACTCACTCCAAAAAGCACCTCGGAGCTCGCCAGTGCGAACTCCCGTGAGGATCAGCAGACGTGCTGCAAGAACAACTAACGGGCTTCCTGTATAGCCTGTGAGAGCTTTAAAGAAGTCTGGTAACTCCTCTACAGTAAGGAAGGGATAATGCTTCGATTCATGCCCTGACATCGCGCTGGTTAGATCCGCGGCAGGATTGTATTCCGCACGACCGGTAACTATGGCGTAACGAAAGACTTCACTGCAGCGCTGGCGAACCTTCTTGGCCTTCTCTGTCGCGCCACGGTTTTCCATTCGACGCAGCACATTCAGCAGAACCAAAGGCTTGATGTCATTCACCGGCAGTTGGCCAATATAAGGGAAAATATCTTTATTGAAAGCTTCGATAATGTCGGAGGCATAACCTTCTGACCACCGGCTCACCTTCGTTCCGTGCCATTCAAGCGCCACAGCATGAAACGTGTTGTTGAGTTGCACATCGCGAACCAGCTTTTCTTCTTTCTTGGCGAAAGACGGATCGATGCCCTCGGCCAGCTTTTTCTTGGCTTCATCGCGTAGTGCCCTCGCTTGTGCAAGGGACACTGCTGGATAGACACCAAAAGCCATACGCTTCTCTTTTCCATTGAAGCGATACTTCATCCGCCAGTATCTGGAACCAGAGGGAACAACCTCAAGATACAAACCAGCACCATCCGCCAGCTTATAGGCTTTCTCTCTGGGTTTAGCAGCGTCTACCTGTCGCGCATTAAGCTTCATTGGGGGCATCTCCCTGGACCGAACACAGAATGCCCCCACTTATGCCCCCAGCATCGACTAGATTTCGGTTGAGTCCAGTTGATGACAGGAGATAAAATACGGGCCAGAAACCGCATTATACGGGCTTTTAGTTGATTTCGGTAGACTTGGGAAGAGTTTGAAATGGTGCCGATAATAGGAGTCGAACCTACGACCTTCGCATTACGAATGCGCTGCTCTACCAACTGAGCTATATCGGCCCTGCAAGACGTGCTGACGAGCGTAAGCACGGGATAGAAGGTTAAAACTAAGTGGGTGATGCGTCAATGCCCTTGCGAATCAAACGGCTACTTTTGCATCACCCAATTAGCATTAAGCACGAATGGTATCGTCGCCGAAACCAATCCACTTATAGGTCGTCAGGGCTTCCAGGCCCATCGGGCCGCGCGCGTGCAGCTTCTGGGTGCTGACCGCCACTTCCGCGCCGAGGCCAAACTGGCCGCCGTCGGTAAAGCGGGTAGAGGCGTTGACGTACACCGCAGAGGAATCCACCTCGTTGATAAAGCGGTTCGCGTTGCCCAGGGTGCGCGTCAGGATGGCGTCAGAATGCTGGGTGCCGTGCTCGCGAATATGCGCTACCGCTTCATCCTGATCGGCCACCACCTTCACGTTCAGATCCAGCGACAGATACTCATTGTCATACTGCTCCGCTTTCACCGGCTCTACGCTGGCCGGGCCGTTTTGCAGCGCGGGCAGGGAGGCCGCATCGGCGTGCAGGCTGACGCCGCTTTCCGCCATCTGCTTGCTCAGCGCGGGCAGGAAGCGTTCGGCGATATCCTGATGCACCAGCAGCGTTTCGACCGAGTTACAGGCGCTCGGGCGCTGCACTTTGGCGTTAACGATAACCTTCAGCGCTTCGGCAACGTCGGCGGAGTGGTCGATATAAATATGGCAGACGCCAATACCGCCGGTGATCACCGGGATCGTCGACTGCTCGCGGCACAGCTTATGCAAACCTGCGCCGCCGCGCGGGATCAGCATATCGATATACTTATCCATCTTCAGCATCTCGCCGACCAGCGCGCGATCCGGGCTCTCAATCGCCTGCACGGTGGCCGCCGGTAAGCCGCACTCCTGCAGCGCCTGCTGAATCACTTTCACCGTGGCGGCGTTGGTGCGCCAGGTCTCTTTACCGCCGCGCAGAATCGCCGCGTTGCCGGTTTTCAGGCACAAAGAGGCGACGTCGACGGTCACGTTCGGACGGGCTTCATAAATTACGCCCACCACGCCCAGCGGCACGCGGCGACGCTCAATGCGCAGGCCGCTGTCCAGCAGACCGCCGTCGATTACCTGACCGACCGGGTCCGCCAGGCTGCAGACCTGACGAACATCGTTAGCAATCCCGCTCAGGCGCGCCGGGTTGAGCGCCAGGCGGTCAAGCAGCGCCTCGCTCAAACCGTTGGCGCGCGCTTCCGCCAGATCCTCAGCGTTAGCCCGCAGGATCGCGTCGGTCTGCGCTTCAAGATAGTCGGCAATCTTTTCCAGCACCCGGTTCTTTTCGCGGCTGGAAAGCTGCGCGAGTTTGTACGAGGCCGCTTTGGCAGCAATGCCCATTTGTTCCAGCATTTTCAGCTCCTTAACGGATAATCATGTCGTCACGGTGGACGGCGACCGGGCCGTATTCATAGCCCAGAATGGCATCGATCTGCTGCGAGTGCTGCCCGGCGATGCGGCGCAGCGCATCGCTGTTATAGCGGCTGACGCCGTGGGCGATATCGCGGCCTTCAAGGCTGCGAATGCGGATCACTTCGCCGCGCGAGAAGTTGCCGGTGATGGTTTTAATCCCTTTCGGCAGCAGGGAGCTGCCGCGTTCGAGAATTGCCTGGGTCGCGCCGGCGTCCACGGTAATTTCGCCCGCCGGCGGCGCGCCGAAAATCCAGCGCTTACGGTTTTCCAGCGGCGATTCCTGGGCGTGGAAGCGGGTCCCGACGGAGATGCCCTCCATCACGTCGCCAATCACCCCCGGACGGCTACCGGCGGCGATGATGGTATCGATGCCCGCGCGGCAGGCGACGTCGGCGGCCTGCAGCTTGGTGCCCATACCGCCGGTACCTAAACCGGACACGCTATCGCCCGCGACGGCGCGCAGAGCGTCATCGATGCCGTAAACGTCTTTAATCAGCTCGGCCTGCGGGTTATTGCGCGGGTCGGCGGTGAACAGGCCCTGCTGATCGGTCAGCAGCAGCAGTTTATCGGCGCCGGCGAGAATCGCCGCCAGCGCCGAAAGATTATCGTTATCGCCGACTTTAATCTCGGCGGTCGCCACGGCGTCATTTTCATTAATGACCGGCACGATATTGTTATCCAGCAGCGCGCGCAGGGTATCGCGGGCGTTGAGAAAACGCTCGCGGTCTTCCATATCGGCGCGGGTCAGCAGCATCTGGCCGACGTGAATACCATAAATAGAAAACAGCTGTTCCCACAGCTGGATAAGACGGCTCTGGCCGACCGCCGCCAGCAGCTGTTTCGACGCAATGGTCGCGGGCAGTTCCGGGTAGCCGAGGTGCTCACGTCCGGCGGCGATCGCCCCGGAGGTGACTATCACAATTCGATGACCCATCGCGTGCAGCTGCGCGCACTGGCGCACTAATTCAACGATATGGGCGCGGTTCAGGCGGCGGGATCCGCCCGTTAAAACACTGGTGCCCAGTTTTACCACCAGCGTCTGGCTATCACTCATGATTCTCTGCCGTTCAAAAAGGAGTTTCGATATCGAGTTGATGTTGTAACAGGAGTCAGCCCGCTTGCCAACACCTGGCGTGGTGGACGAACCACTTCATTGCGCGGATCGGGCATTCTGGCGGGGAAGTGTGACACATTCATGACGGAAATAATTTAATACCCTTTTTTAGAAAAAGTTCCATATTGTCATAAATTTTTAATATTAGAGCGTTAAAAAACCTGCAGTTTTTGACGGGGCTTCCGCCCGGAATTGATTAGCGCGTATAAATAAATCACCAGGACTGAATAATGAAAAAGAGCTCACTGGCATTAATGATGATGGGTCTTATTGCTTCTTCGGCTACGCAGGCGGCAGAAGTTTATAATAAAAACGGCAATAAACTGGACGTCTACGGCAAAGTCAAAGCGATGCACTATATGAGCGACTATGACAGCAAAGATGGCGACCAGACCTACGTTCGTTTCGGCATCAAAGGCGAAACGCAGATTAACGACGATCTGACCGGCTACGGCCGCTGGGAATCGGAGTTCTCCGGCAACAAAACTGAAAGCGACTCTTCGCAGAAAACGCGTCTGGCGTTCGCCGGCGTGAAAGTCAAAAACTACGGTTCATTTGACTATGGTCGTAACCTCGGCGCGCTGTACGACGTCGAAGCCTGGACCGATATGTTCCCGGAATTCGGCGGCGACTCTTCCGCGCAGACCGATAACTTTATGACCAAACGCGCCAGCGGCCTGGCAACCTACCGCAATACCGACTTCTTCGGCGTGGTGGATGGCCTGGACCTGACTCTGCAATATCAGGGTAAAAACGAAGGCCGTGAAGCCAAGAAACAGAACGGCGACGGCTTCGGTACAGCCTTAAGCTACGACTTCGGCGGCAGCGACTTCGCCGTCAGCGCGGCCTACACCAGCTCCGATCGCACGAACGATCAGAACCTGCTGGCCCGCGGCACGGGTAAAAAAGCGGAAGCCTGGGCGACCGGCCTGAAATATGACGCCAATAATATCTACCTGGCGACCATGTACTCAGAAACCCGCAAAATGACGCCAATCAGCGGCGGTTTTGCCAATAAAGCGCAGAACTTTGAAGCCGTGGCGCAGTACCAGTTCGATTTCGGCCTGCGTCCGTCCCTGGGCTACGTGCTGTCAAAAGGCAAGGATATTGAGGGCGTGGGGAGCGAAGACCTGGTCAACTACATTGACGTTGGCGTGACCTATTACTTCAACAAAAACATGAACGCCTTTGTGGATTACAAAATCAACCAGCTGAAGAGCGATAATAAGCTCGGGATCAACGATGACGATATCGTCGCTGTTGGTATGACCTACCAGTTCTAAGCCGTCGCCGGTAAAAAACAATAAAGCCGCCGTGGTGACAGGGCGGCTTTATTCTTGCTGATTAACGGTTTTTCGCCAGATGCAGATTATCGTTATTCATCGTGATCTGCGCGTTATATTCCTTCGGTAGTCGGCGCGCCTGATAAAATACCGATTGCCAGTACGGATTATCCAGCGAAGAGCGCATCACGCCCTGGCTGGTGGAGGCATGGAGGAAATTACGGTCGGTATCATAGAAGCCGACGTGCATGCCGCCTTTAATGCGGAAGAAAACCAAATCTCCCGGCCGCAGCTGCCGCGGGCTCACGCGTTCTCCCATATGCAGCAGTTCGCGGGTGGTGATGCGCTCCATCGGCAGGTTGAAGCGATCTTTGAGCGTACGCCAGACAAACCCGGAGCAGTCGACCCCGCTTTGCTCCGTCCCGCCCCATTCGTAGGGCGTTCCCTCCCAGGTATGCATCTGATCGTGCAGCGCGGCGATCACCGGGATCAGATCGTCAGAACCTCCGTCGATGGTCGCGTGGCTACTCTGGGCGGCGGTTTTATGCGGTTTCGATGAGGATGAACATCCTGCCAAAAGCAAAAAAGGAACAAATAATAGCGCGTGAGAGAGTCTGGGCTTCATATCATTGTTTTTCGTCACTGAAAACGGGCCGTGATATTTTATAGCCGATTCGCTACGGCCTCAGAATGACCAAAAGCAAAATTTACGAAACCTTACGTAAATAATATAGGTCGGATACGCGGTGAACATCGGCGGTCTTTATTTTCGCCGGGAGCGCCTCATTTTCCATTAATAAACTTTTTCTCTGTGAAACAATATTTCACAAATATCCG
Source organism: Klebsiella sp. GN_Kp190 (assembly GCF_040061795.1). NCBI lineage: Bacteria > Pseudomonadati > Pseudomonadota > Gammaproteobacteria > Enterobacterales > Enterobacteriaceae > Klebsiella > Klebsiella sp. GN_Kp190. The sequence continues at coordinate 87,001 of NZ_JBEAFN010000029.1, read as the reverse complement.
CGTGTCGCGCGTCTGTTCCGCTTCAGCGCAAGGTGAAAGATCCTCATCATCCCACCATTGCGCCGCCACGCTGCCCTCCAGTACTTTTGTAGACTAAAAGAGAGAGTGGGGCGGGCTAATGCATCTGGATTTTCGTCAACTGCGCAACTTTGTCGCGTTAGTTGAATACGGCAGTTTTAATCGCGCGGCGGAGGCGGTGTGCCTGTCGCAGTCGGCGTTCAGCCGCAGCATTCAGGCGCTGGAGCAGAGCGTCGGCCATCCGTTATTCGATCGCCAGAGCAAGCTACCGACGCTCACCCTGCACGGGCAAAAGCTGCTGCCCTACGCCCGCCGCTTTCAGGAGCTGAACGTGGAGCTCAGCAGCCAGCTGCGCGAAGCGGATGATGCGCAAAACGGCGAGGTCGCTTTTGGCTGCGGCCCGGCCCCTGCCGCAAGGCTGATTCCGGCCGCCGTCGGCGAGTTTCATCGCCTTTTGCCGCAGGCGAGGGTGAGCTTTCAGATTGATAACTGGCTGGCGCTGCATCAGGCGCTGACCTCTCAGCTCTACCCTTTTGTGGTCGCCGACAGCTGGCAGGCCGAGCTCGACCCGCAGCTGCGCGTGCAGCCGCTCAGCCCGCAGCGCTGCTTTTTCGTCTGCCATGCCGATCATCCGCTGGCCAAACAGGGGCCGGTCTCTATCCAGGCGATGCTGCGCTACCCCTTTGCCGCCCCCTATCTGCCGCCGGGCGTGCGCAAGGTGCTGGCGACCCTCAGCCAGCAGCAGGACTTTACCCCGGCGATTCAGTGCGATCATATCTACGCGCTGCTTGCCACCCTCGCGCAGACTAATGCGATTAGCTTTGCCAGCGAGGACGGCTTCGCGCTATGTCAGCACAGCCATCGGCTGGTTAAGCTGGAGCTCAGCGATCTGCCTGAGGAGTGGCGGCTGATGCAGACCCGGTTTGCCATTATCTCTCCGGTTCACGCGGCCCAGCCGCCGCTGGTGGAGAAGCTGATTGAGATTATCCTTCATACCGATCGTCAGCATCAGCTTCAGCTGCTGGCGCAGGAGGATAGGGGTTAACCGGCGTTTTTCGCCTGGCCTTTGGCATCGTACTGCGGCCAGCGGTTTTCCAGCCCCTGGGCTTTCAGCGCCTGCTCGACAAACTGGCCGTCTACCCACTGGCTGACGTCAAAAGCGCTGCGGATTAGCCGCCCGGATTTAGCCTGTTCGACGCTATTGCTAAAGCTGTCGGTCAGGAACGGATCGATACGCGGCGAGGTGGTAAAGTTCAGATCCTGCGGCTGCAGCTCTTCGAGAAACAGCGCCTGCGGGATCTGGCTCTGCTGCGCCATCTCGGCGGACCAGGCGTCGCGATTGGCCGGGTCGCTGATTTCCGCGGCGTTCTTCACCAACACGTTAACGATCTGCTGGGTCGCCTGCGGCCAGGCGTCTATAAACGTCTGCGTGCCGAGGAACCCGGCCTGAGTGGTGTTCTGGCGGCCGGAGTCACCGCTTTTGACGACCACATCAATCTTATCGCCGCGTAGCGCCAGCAGCGAAACGCCGCCCCACACCGCATCGACGCGACCGGCCGCCAGCGCCGCTTTGCCGGCGTTCCAGTCGAGGTTGATCACCTGCAGGCTGCGCTCGTTGAGGCCGACGGTTTGCAGCGCCCGGTCAAAGGCCAGCTGGTCCGCCGTGCCGCGATAAACCGCCACCCGTTTGCCTTTCAGATCGGCGAGGGTTTTAATCCCGGAAGCTTTGGTCACCGCGAGGTAAGATTCCGAACCCCGGCTGCCCAGCAGCAGGCGCGTCGGCAGCCCGTTGGCCCTACCGATAATCGCCGCCAGATCGCCGAGGTAGACAAAATCCAGCTGGCGGTTGGCTAATGCTTCATTTACCGCCGGACCGGCGCCTTTGAAAAACTGCCACTGCACTTCCACGCCCTGCGGCTTAAACACCTCTTCCAGCTGATGGCGGATAAACGCCATGCCGACCGGCCCCTCAATAAACGGCTTGCTGCCCGCGCTTTGGTCCGGTACGCCGATGCGAATGGTACGCAGCGCTTCGGCCTGCGCGCTGGCCGCCAGGCCGATAACCGCCACCAGCGCCAGCACGGTGCGGCTAAAAAATGCTTTCATCATAACGTGTTGCTCTCCTGAGTTTTTTCTCACCCTAAAGAGCCAACGGGCTGCGTGTTAAATGCTTTTATTCGCCAAGCTTGGGTGAAAAAAAGCTAAATCAAACGCCGCGCGCCCGGCAGGCTGAAATGCATTCGATGCATCGGGATTATTCGCCTTACGCAATGGCGGCGAAGGAGAAGTCACGTTTTGATAGCGGCATAACTTGCCGAAAAGTGGACCGATATGTCGCAGATGATCTTAAGAACCGATGCCCCAGGCAGGCCGGGCTTCAGGCTTAACGGCTGGCCGTGGCTGCTGCCTGCGTTACTGCTGCTGCTGTGGGTCATCGCCGCCCGCGAACGATGGATGCCGGAGCAAATTTTGCCCGCGCCGTCGGTGGTTGCCGATACCGCGCTATCGCTGCTGAGCGGGGATCTGCTGGCGCAATGGGGATTCAGCCTTCAGCATCTGGCGCTTGGCCTGCTGCTGGGCGCTATCGCTGGGACGCTGCTCGGCGCGCTGTTCGGCCTGGTGCCGGCCGCCGCGCAGCGGGTGGAACCGCTGTTCTACGCGCTGGCGCAAATCCCGACGCTCGGCTGGATCCCGCTGTTTATGGTGCTGTTCGGGATTGATAACGGCCTCAAGCTGGCGGTTATCATCAAAACCACCGTAGTGCCGATGACCATTAACACGCAGCAGGCGGTGGCCGGCGTGCCGCAGGCCCTGAGCGAAGCCGCAAAGGTGATGAACTTTTCCCGCTGGCAGCGGCTGCGCTGGCTGGTGATCCCCGCAAGCCTGCCGGGCTGGTTTACCGGCCTGCGTCTGGCGCTATCGCAGGCCTGGGTGTCGCTTATCGTCGTCGAACTGCTGGCCTCTTCAGAAGGCATTGGCTACCTGATGGTCTGGGGTCGCCAGCTGTTTCAGCTGGATATCGTCTTCGTCACCATTGCGGTCGTGGGGCTGAGCGGCATGCTGATGGAGTGGGCGGCGAACCGCGCCTGTACCCGTCTGGTGTTCTGGCCGCAGCCTGCCGCCGGACGCCTGGCGTGGAAACCGCAGGCCAGCTGGCGGGCGCTGCAGCTGCCGCTGGTCCTGCTGGCGCTGTGGCAGCTGGCAAGCTCGTGGGGCTGGATCGATGGTGCGCTGTTCTCTTCGCCGCTGGCGGTGGCGACGCGTTTTATTCAGGGCGCCCTGAGCGGGGAGCTGACCGCGGCGATGCTGGCAAGCCTCGGGCGAGCCTTTGTCGGCGGCGCGCTGGGGATTGCGGGGGGCCTGCTCTGCGGACTGCTGCTGGCGCTGCGCCCGCGCGCCGGGCAAATCTTCACGCCCACGCTCAACGTGCTGCGCCATATCGCCCTGTTTGCCTGGCTGCCGCTGCTGACCGCATGGGTGGGCAACGATAACGGCGGCAAAATCGTTTTTATCGCGCTGGCGTCGTTCTTTCCGATGTTCTTCAGCACCCTGCAGGCCGTGCTTCAGCGTAACCCGCAGCTCGACGAAGTCGCCAGGGTACTGCGCCTGGGCGAGTTAGCGCGCCTGCGCAGGGTTATTCTTCCCGGCGCGGCGCCGGGGATCTTCGCCGGTCTGCGGCTGGCGCTGATTTACGCCTGGCTTGGCAATATCGGCGCGGAATATTTCATGTCCTCCGGCGTCGGCATCGGCAGCCTGATGATCAATGCCCAGCAGCTGCTGGATATGCCCACCATTCTCTGCGGCATGGTGCTGGTCGGTATTACCGGCGCGGCGCTGGATAAAGCCGGACGTTTACTGGAAATGCGCGCCACCCGCTGGCGTCAACAGGAGCAGCTATGACCTCTTCAACCCTGGTCTCTTTTCGCCACGTGCGTAAATCCTGGCAACAGGTGACGGCGCTACAGAATTTCAGCCTGGATATCGCCGCCGGTGAACTGGTGGCGCTGGTGGGCAGCAGCGGCTGCGGTAAATCGACGCTGCTGCGGATGCTGGTAGGCCTTGAATCAGCGACCCAGGGCGATATTTGCATTAATGGCGAGCCGGTCACCGGCGTGGGCAAAGAGCGCGGCATTGTGTTTCAGGAGCCGCGCCTGTTTCCCTGGCTTAACGTGCTCGACAACGTGATGCTCGGCCTGGCGGATGAAAAGCTCAGCCGGGCGGCGAAGCGCCAGCGGGCGCTGGAAATGCTGGAGCGCGTGCAGCTCAGCGAATTCGTCAACGCGCTGCCCGCGCAGCTCTCCGGCGGCATGGCCCAGCGGGTGGCCATTGCCCGCGGCCTGGTGGCCCGTCCGCAGATCCTGATGCTCGACGAGCCTTTCGGCGCGCTGGATGCCCTGACGCGCCACACCCTGCAGCAGGAACTTTTACAGATCCACCAGCGCGCGGGAACCACCACGCTGCTGGTGACGCACGATGTGGAAGAAGCCGTCGCCCTGGCCGATCGCGTCGTCGTGCTTTCGCCGCGTCCGGGGCGGATACGGGAAGTGGTAAGCCTGGCGCTGCCCCATCCGCGCCAGCGCGATGATGCCGCGTTTACCGCCGCCTGCCGCCAGATTCGCAACCTGATTACTTCTGCCTGATTCTATTATTTAAGGAGCAACATATGGGACATCCTTCCGTCTACCCGACCGGCGCCACCCTCTACGATCCGCAGCGCGCCTGGAGCGGCTATACCCTTTTCCAGGCCACCGAACACGGCGCGGTGCTGGTGGACATGAACGGCCGCGTGGTGCGCGAATGGCCTGAACTGCACGGGTTTCCCAATAAAATCCTGCCCGGCGGCGCAATCCTTGGCCACAGCGGCGAGCGCGACCCGCGCTACGGCATGCAGGATATGCTCGATCTGATCCAGGTGGACTGGGAAGGCAACGTCACCTGGAAATTCGACCGCTACGAGCAGGTGAGCGATCCCGGCAACGCCACGCGCTGGATGGCGCGCGCGCATCATGACTATCAGCGGGCGGGCAACCCGGTGGGCTATTACGCGCCGGGGCTGGAGCCGCAGGTGGATGGCGGCAATACCCTGATCCTCGCCCACACCAATCTGGTGAATGAAGCGATCTCCGACAAGCTGCTGCTGGACGACACCATTATTGAAGTCGACTGGCAGGGTAACGTGGTGTGGGAGTGGCGCTGCAGCGACCATTTTCACGAGCTGGGCTTCGACGATGCGGCGCGCACCGCGCTCTACAAAAACCCGAATATGCGCGCCAGCGGCGGCGGAATGGGCGACTGGATGCATATCAACTCGATGTCGGCGCTGGGGCCGAATAAGTGGTACGACGCCGGCGATACGCGTTTTCATCCCGACAACATTATCTGGGACGCCCGCGAATCCAACATTATTGCCATTATCGACAAACAGAGCGGCAAGATCGTCTGGCAGCTGGGCCCGGACTACAGCAAACCGGAGCTGAAGCACATCGGCTGGATCATCGGCCAGCACCATGCGCATATGATCCCGCAGGGGCTGCCGGGCGCGGGCAATATCCTGATTTTCGATAACGGCGGCTGGGCCGGATACGGCGCGCCGAATCCGGCGTCGGCGGACGGGGTGAAAAACGCATGGCGCGATTATTCACGGATCCTGGAGATCAACCCGCTGACCCTCGATATCGAATGGCGCTACTCGCCCTATGAAGCGGATCTGCCGCAGCCAACCGATTCGTACCGCTTTTACAGCCCCTACATCAGCAATATGCAGCGCCTGGAAAACGGCAATACCCTGATTAACGAAGGATCGAACGGGCGCATTTTTGAAGTGACCCGCGACCACGAAATTGTCTGGGAATATATTTCGCCGTTCTGGGGCAAGACCCTGAACAACAATATGGTCTATCGCGCCTACCGCATTCCCTACGGTTGGATCCCGCAGCTGGCGCAGCCGCAGGAGACGCCGATTGCGGCGGTCGATGTACGAACCCTGCGCCAGCCCGGCGCGGCGGCAGCGGGACCGGCGCAGAGCGTGGTGCGGGTGGCGGGCGTACAGCCGTACAGTAAAAGCGCCGATGCGCTGTGCGTGGCAACCGATAACGATACCCTGCGCCGCAGTCCGAAGCTGTTCCGCGTCGCGGAAAGCGCGTTCACGCCGATAAGCGCGGCGGGCGAGCTGGAGAGCGAATGGCCGGTGCTGCTGTTCGTCGGCGCGGAACGCTGCGTGCACTGCCGCAAGCTCTGGCAGCTGCTGGCGCATGAAAAGCTCAGCCCGCGGCTTGCTCAGCTGGATACGCGCTATCTGGATGCCGACCGGCATCAGGATCTGGCGGGCGACCTCGGCGTGCGCGGCCTGCCGACGCTGCTGCTGATTAAACCGGGGCAGCCAGCATCCCGCGCGCCTGCGCAGCTCTCGGTGGACGCGCTGCTCGACTGGCTCCATCGCGCAGCCGGGTAATCCGCGACTACGGCGGGCTGGCGTGTGCCGGTCCGCCGTTTATCTGGCGGATAAACGCCAGCGGCGAATAGCCCATCGCTTTGCGGAACATCGCGGTAAAGGCGGCCGGATACTCATAGCCCAGACTGAGCGCGACTTCGGTAACCGAACGCCCCTCGCGCAGCGCCGTCATGGCGTACATCAGGCATGCCTGCTGGCGCCAGTCGCAAAACGCCATCCCGGTCTCCCGGCGAAACAGACGATTAAACGTGCGTACGCTTTTACTCAGTTTTTGCGCCCACAGCTGCGGCGTACTGCGGATGCTCGGCTGGCGCTGAAAATCGCCGCATAGCGCCGCGAGGTGGCTGTTCTGCGGAAGCGGCGTAAACATCGGCAGCGGTGCGGCGGCGCGCAGTTCATGGAGCAGTAGCGCAATCAGGGCGGCATCGCGCCCGCTCTCGTCATACAGCAGCGGTAGCTGACAGGCGGCCAGCAGCAACTGATGGGTCAGCGGAGAAACCTGTAAGACTTCGCAGCGTTCGCTTTCCCGCGGGGCGTCCCGCGCGTCAATATACAGGCTGTGGGTGCTGACGCCGGGCATCCAGACGCGATGCGGTTTCGTCGCCGGGATCCAGACCCCGCTGAACGGCGGCACCAGCCACTGGCCGTCGTCCGTTTCGACCTTCATTAATCCGTGCATGGCGTACAGAAACTGCGCCCGGCGGTGGCTATGTCGCTCCAGAAGCGTGTTGGGCGGATAGTCGCTGCCCAGCGCCAGTACCCGGCGAGGAAGATGGTCGACGTCATTAATCGCAACGTTGCGCATGAAGATAGCCCTGGCTGAAATTCGTAATAGATTGGCTTTAAAGCGTAAGCCGGCCACGGCGTTATTCTATATCGTTACCTCCTTTTGTGGAGGAGTGCTAATGAGCGACTGGCTTTTTCTGTGCGGCATACTATCGGGCGTGACCACCTGGCTCTTTGGTTTCGGCGGCGGTTTCGTGACCGTCCCGCTGCTCTATTTCCTGGTGACCGGCGCGTGGGGCGCGCAAAGCGTCGTCGGGCAACAGGCGATGCACATCGCCGTCGCCACCTCGGCGCTGGTCATGCTTTGCTCCGCGCTGCTGGCGAGCTGGCGACACGCGCGTACCGGTACCCTCCGCTGGCGCCGCTTATGGGCCATGCTCACCGGCATTGCCGTTGGCGGAACGGCGGGCGCGCTGCTGGCGCTTGAGGCGAGCGGGGCGTGGATCCGCTGGCTGTTCGTTATCTACCTGCTGGCAACCGTTGCCGATTGCTACCTTCGCGCCGGATTTATGACCCCGCCATCCCGCCGGGTGATACCGACGGTGCCGCATGAGCTAACGGTAGGGGGGATCATTGGCCTGATCGCCTCTTTTCTCGGCGTGGGTGGAAGCGTGATGACCGTCCCTCTGATGCGCCGTCGCGGCGTGCTGATGGCTGAAGCGGCGGGGATGGCCAACGTGCTGACGCTGCCTCTGGCGGCAACGGCGACGCTAACCTGGCTGTTGATGGCCTGGCTCTCGCCGGTGGCGTTACCGAATGGGTTTGTCGGCAATATCTGGCTGTCGGCGGCGGCGCAGCTGGTGGCGGGAAGCTGGCTGGGGTTAAAAATCGCCTCCCGCTGGCTGGCGCGTTTACCGGACCGCTGGCATGTGCGAATTTATCCGCTATTGCTGATTGCCGTACTGCTGGTGATGAGCGTGTGGGGATAATGAGGGACGCGGCGCTGCGCATCCATCCGAGAGTAGCCCGGGTCATTCTGCTGTCATTTTTCTTGCGCATGCTCTCGCGAGACGCCGTGGCCGATAAAGGAAAATAAACGATGGGTAAAACGCTGACCATTTTCGATCTGGATAATACGTTAATTAAGGGCGACAGCAGTACGCTGTGGAGCCGCTTTATGGTGCGCGAAGGCTGGGTAAACGATCCCGATTACCTGGCGCGGGAAGCGATGCTGATGGATGACTACGACCGCGGCGAAATGAATATCGCCGATTATGTGGCTCTGATTCAGGCGCCGCTGATTGGCGTCGCAAAGCGGGAGGTGGACGCGCTGCTGGCGCGCTGCGTGCGCGACGAGATTATGCCGCGCGTGTATCCCCAGGCGTGGGATCTGATTCGGACTTTACAGGCTAAAGGCGAGCAGATGCTGGTGATCTCGGCCTCGGTCAGCCTGCTGGTGCAGGCGGTGGCGGCGCAGCTGGGTATCGAACAGGCGCTGGGGATTGACGTTGAGATGGCCGACGGCGGCTATAGCGGCGTGATTGCCGGTACGCCGAGCTATCAGCAGGGGAAGGTGGTGCGCCTGGCGCAGTGGCAACAGGCGCATCCTGAATACTCGGGGGAGGTGACCTTCTACACCGACTCGATCAACGACCTGCCGCTGTGCCTGCATGCCGATCGCGTACGGCTGGTCAATCCGTGCCCGCAGCTGGCGGCGGCGAACGCGCAGCACCAGTGGCCGGTGCTGGCGTGGCGGCTGTGATTTTTCCCCCGGGTCGCGGCGTAAACGCCTTACCCGGGCTACTTTTTCGTGCCGTTTGGGTAGCCCGGACAGGTGCGCAGCACCGCCTCCCGGGAAAAACTAATCAGCTTTAAACAGCGGCACCGCGCTGCCGCCGATATAGCGGCGGCGCAGCCAGGCGGACAGCGTATCCATCGCCATCACCACCGCCACCAGCAGCAGGGTAATAAACATCACTACGTCCCAGTTCCACAGACGCATATTTTCCGCATAAATCAGGCCAATGCCTCCCGCGCCGACAAAGCCGAGCACCGCGGCGGAACGGGTATTCGATTCAATCTGATACAGGCTCAGCGCCAGGAACGTCGGGAAAGACTGGGTAAAAATGCTGAAACGGTGCTTCTGCAAACCGTTCGCCCCCACCGCCGTCAGGCCGCGTCCCGGCGAGCGGTCAACCGCCTCGTGTCCCTCTGCGTACAGACGGCCCAGCAGCCCGGTATCCTGCATAATTATCGCCAGCACCCCGGCCAGCGGCCCGAGCCCCACGGCGCGGACAAAAATCAGCCCCCAGATAGCCATATCGATACCGCGCAGCACGTCGAACAACCGGCGCATCAGCAGGGCGATCGTTCCCGGAATCACGCCGCGCATAATATTCCGCGCCGCCAGAAACGAGAGCAGCAGGGCGATGACCGTCGCGGTAAGCGTCCCGGCGAAAACAATCGCCAGGGTAATGGCGATTTGCGTGAAGTAATAGCGAAACGGCCAGTTGAAAAAGTCGTGCCAGACGAACATCCGTAGCAGATAGCGGCTGATTTGCTGCAGCCCCGTGGCGAGCTGCTCGCCGCTGATGCCGAACTGCATAAAGAACCAGACATAGTAGAGGGCGCTGGCCAGCGCAAGCAGGCCGACGTAGCGCAGATAGCGCTCCTGGGCCTGGTATAAATGCCGATGCTGGCGACGGCTGGCGGCGATATCCGGTTGATTTTGCCACTGACTCATTTTTTCCCCTCCAGAACCCACTGCCGCAGGCGGCCGGATAGCATATCCAGCAGCGATACCACGATAATAATCAACAGCAGCGTGATGCTGACCTGATCGTACCGGTCCAGTTTGATATTGGTCATCAGCTCCTGGCCGATGCCGCCCGCGCCCACCAGCCCGAGGATCGTTGAGGAGCGGAAGTTAATTTCGAGGCGCATAAAGCCGTAGGAGAGAAAGATGGGTTTCACCTGCGGCCACAGGGCAAAGCGGATACGCTGCAGATGCGACGCGCCGCAGGCGGCCAGGCCGCGTACCGGTTTATCCTGGGCGCTCTCTACCGCTTCATAGAACAGCTTGGTCAGGCTGCCGATGGTGTGGAGCATTAATGCCAGAAAGCCGGGGATCGCCCCGATACCAAAAGCCATCACGAAAATCACCGCCCACGCCAGCTCCGGCATGGTGCGCAGAAAAGCCACCAGCACGCGGACGGCAAAACGCAGCGGGGCAGGGGACCATGCGTTGTTGGCCGCAACGAACGCCAGCAGGGTGGCAATCGCCACCGCCACCAGCGTGGACGCCAGCGCCAGCTGCAGCGTTTCCCAGATAAGGGGCAGCTGAATGGGCAGACGATAGCCCCAGTAAGCCAGAGAGCCTTTAGTGTGCGAATCGGCAAACAGGTCGGCGACGTGCAGCGTCGGCAGCGTCTCAAACATGTAATCGAGAAAATTGGGCAGCGAGTGCCAGATAGTAAAGAGATTAAACTCGGCCATACTGCCGGCGGCAAAATAGAGCGCCAGCAGCAGCAGGGACCAGCTAAAGGTGTCGCGCTTTTGCCGCGAGCGGACCTGCTGGTAATAGCGTTCGAATTCGGTATGGGTATTATTCATGCGTCGCTGTGTCTTCAACGAGTCGCCGCCGCCCGCGAGACTGGCCGGGCGACGGCGTCAGGGCGGGATTAACGCGCGGTAACCAGTTCGCGTTTCATATCAATGATCTGCTGGAAATCGGCTACGCTGCCCGGGCCGATATGCTGCGTGCCGCCCATCGCTTTGATAAAGCAGGCGTGATCGTCGGTATCCAGCTTTTTAATCGCGGTGACGACTTTGGCCTTAAAGTCAGCAGGCAGGGAATTGCTGACCAGGATTGGGCCGTTCGGGATCAGCGGCGATTGCCATATAATGCGGATTTGCTTCATCAAATCCGGGTGATCCATGCGAATCAGTCGGTTGAAGGCGCCGACGCTGTAGCCGCTATTATAATCACCCACCATCGAGGTCCAGGTCACCGCGCCGGCAAACTGACCGTTCAGCACGCCCAGAATATCCTGCTCGTGGCCGCCGGAGAAGGTCACGCTGGAGAAGAAGTTATTATATTTATTATCCGACGTGCCGCCGAACTGCTGTTTAAAGGCGTGGTTGGGAATTAAAAAGCCGGAAGTGGAGTCCGGATCGGCGAAGCCAAACGCTTTGCCTTTCAGATCTTCTAACTTTTTATACGGACTGTCGGCTTTGACAATCACCACCGAGTGATAGCCGCGGGACTGATCTTTATCATCTACGGCAATCCCGACAATATCGACAGCTTTAGGGTTGTTAATATAAACGGAAGCGTATGATGACGGCGACATACTTAAGACCACGTCAACTTTTCCGCCCAGCAATCCCTGAATCACGCCGGAATAGTCGGAAGAGTTACGTAATTTTGTATCGACCTTCAGCTCCTTATCAAGAAACTGTTTAACGCACTGGTTATCACCAATTTGTTGGGTTGCGTTCTGACCGCCAAGGATGCCCAGATTTAATTCCTTCGGCTGTTCAGCAGCGCCTGCCTGCCACGCCATCATAATGCCTGCAACCGCTGCGGATAAACGAACTGCGCCAGTGATGTACTTTTTCATTATTTTGCCCGTGTGAGTGAAATTTAATGCAATTGGCTAATTTCATCGCCGTACAGCCGATGCAGAATATCCTGATTCAGCTGCGTGGGATGATCGTCAAAAATAATCTTGCCCTTGGCTACGCCGATGACCCGCGAGCAATATTCACGCACCAGCTCCACCGAATGCAGGTTTACCATCACGCTGATACCCTGTTCGCTAATTTCGCGAAGGACATTCATAATCCGCTGCGTATTTTTCGGGTCGAGAGAAGCGACCGGTTCATCGGCCAGCAAAATACCCGGGTTTTGCATCAGCGCCCGGCAAATCGCCACGCGCTGCATCTGCCCGCCGGAGAGGTTTTCCGCCCGCTGTAGCGCATGCGGCAGCATATTCATCCATTCCAGCAGGGAGATGGCGCGGGCGCGGTCCGCGTCGGGGAAAACTTTGAATAATGATTTCAGGGTGGAGGTCTGGCTCAGGCGACCCAGCAGCACGTTGGTCAAAACGTCGAGACGCGGGACCAGGCAGAAATCCTGAAAAATCATACCGCACTGGCTGCGCCAGGCGTTTAGCGCGCGGCCCGACAGCTTTGATACGTCCTGCGGCGTACCCACTTCCGGATAGCTGAGGATCTCGCCGCCGCTGGCGCTGTGGGTACCGTTCAGTACGTGCAGAAGCGTTGACTTTCCGGCGCCGGAGCGGCCAATGACGCCAACCAGCTCGCCCGCATGAAGATCGAAACTGATGCCGTCCAGTACGGTTTGCTGCGCGCTGTAGGATTTGCTCAGGTTGCGTACGCTCAGGACCTTACGCTGCCTGTCGATAAAGGGCGGCGTAAACGGTTGATAATCGGTTTCTGCCACCGCAGCCAGGGAACTGTTCATAAATGCGTCCAGGTTCGTCAGTAAACTGGGCACTATTAATGGTGTTTTATATGACTGCCGGATGACAGTAAGGCGAACAAATAGTGAACGGATGCGAAAGCTGGCCTATTTGTTGGAAAAAAAGTTCGTCATAGATCACACTTTTGCATCAGCAATCGGGCATCTGAGAATACTCTGCCTACCTTTAATACGCGATAGCGCATGAGATTAATAATGATACGTATTTCATCTGATAAAGATGACGCGTTTTATGCGACATTAGCCGGGTAATGCTATCGCCGCGGGTACAACGGGACGACTCTGGACGCTCGTGCAATTCTTATATCTGAGTCGGTTTAACCGAGTAGATAATCTTCAGGTACTGGATTACGATTCGCGGCGGAAAATTTTTAGTCGGTGACTATCCCTTTTGTGCGGCGTGTAATTCCATTATTTACGCTAATTAATGAAATTAACCACTGATTTTGTGTTGTTTATTGGTTTTATGTTCTTATTTTTTGAATTTATTCGGTTTTTTCGCTTTTTTAAATAAAAGTGAGGTTAAGAATAGTCTTAACAACTAATGGCTAAGATCCTGGAACATATAATATTCACTTAAGAATCTACGCATATCCCACCAATAACCGTATGAAAACCAATGATTTTTGTGTTTAACTCAATATCCTTATTTTTATTCTTCTGACTTAAATTGACCTGGTCGGTAATTAGCCCTTTGCGCACTTATTGACACACATGGAGAAAAATCCTAAATTTGGTAACACAAGAAACAAGCAAGTCATTTAGTGCTCTTTATCTCTAGCAATACTATTTTGAATTTTGATTGAATATATTAAAGAGGGAATTTGCTGACTTAGACTTTGCAGGCCTGGGCTATCAGCAGTGTTGTGATACGTTCAAGATTTCCAGGACTATGGGGTTTAACTTTATATGGATTATAAATATTCTTTGGACCAGTGCATCTGGCCAGCGCATGACAGCTATTTTTTAAAAGGACTCGCTGAGCTAATTATTGATATTGATGACCTGATTTACCTGTCGCTTGAAAAGGTACGCCGGGAGTTTGTATTTATTAATCTTAGCGCCAGTTCGCTGAATTATTTTATCCGCCGCGATAGCGAGTGGCTGGCTGAAATGAAAGGCAAGCAAATTGTATTAATTGCCGCGAGGCGCTCGGAAGCGCTGGCCAACTACTGGTATTACAATGGTGCTATTCGTGGCGTGGTCTATGTGGACTTAGCCAAGGATATTCGTCAGGAGCTGGCATACGTTATCAACGGCCGTTTTCTACGTAAAGATATAAAGAAAGACAAAATTACCAACAGGGAAATGCAAATAATTCGGATGACGGCACAGGGAATGCACCCGAAATCTATTGCCAAGATTGAAAATTGTAGTGTGAAAACGGTTTATACCCATCGGCGAAATGCCGAGGCCAAACTGTATTCAAAGATATATAAGTTAGCGCTGTAATTAGTAATAAACGTTGTTTTTAAAATTGTGCACCAGGTCGTAACGCCCAAAATAATTTGCGTCGCAGATAATAATGATGCGGCCTGAACTATGGCGGGAATGCACACAGACGTGGGACATCAGGTCCCTTAATAAACTCAGGATGAAAAAGCTATGAAAAAAAAGGTTCTTGCAATTGCTCTGGTAACCGCGTTTGCCGGTATGGGTGTCGCTCAGGCAGCTGACGTTACTGCTCAGGCAGTCGCTACCTGGTCCGCAACCGCCAAAAAAGACACTACCAGCAAGCTGGTGGTGACTCCGCTGGGCAGCCTGGCTTTCCAGTATGCCGAAGGGGTTAAAGGCTTTAACTCACAGAAAGGCCTGTTTGATGTGGCTATCGAAGGTGACGCCACCGCGACCGCATTCAAGCTGACCTCTCGTCTGATCACCAACACCTTGACTCAGCTGGATACCTCTGGTTCCACCCTGAGCGTGGGCGTTGACTACAACGGCGCTGCGGTCGAAAAAACGGCTGACACCACCATGATCGACACCGCGGCGGGCACCCTGGGCGGCAACCTCAGCGCGCTGTCTAACGGCTATAACGTCGCCGGTCGCACCACCGCTCAGGACGGCTTCACGTTCTCCATCATCAGCGGCACCACCGATGGCACCACTGCCGTTACTGACTACAGCACGCTGCCGGAAGGTATCTGGAGCGGCGACGTCAGCGTACAGTTCGACGCGACCTGGACCAGCTGATCCTCTCGTAGCACCAGGCAGGGGGGCTCCCCCTGCCTTATTTCACGGATTGAATTCATATGAAAAAACACATTCTGGCCATCGGCCTGTTGCTCAGCACAATGACGCCAGCCCTGGCGCTGGATGTGGGCGATATCTCTTCATTTATGAACAGCGGCAGCAGCACGCTGAGCAAAGAGATCAAGAACACGACCGACAGCGGTCGCTTAATTAACATCCATATGGAACGCCTCTCTTCGCCGCTGGACGGTGGCAAGGTGATCCCGATGGATAAGCAGGACGAGATTTTACTGACCCCCGCCAGTCTGCTGCTGCCCGCGAAGGCCAGCGACGTGATCCGCTTTTTCTACAAAGGCCCGGCGGACGATAAAGAACGCTATTACCGCATTGTCTGGTTCGATCAGGCGCTCAGCGATGCTCAGCGCAATGGCTCGACCCGCAGCGCGGTAGCTACGGCCTCGGCGCGTATCGGCACCATCCTGGTGGTCGCGCCAAGAAAAGCCAACTTCCGCTATCAGTACGCCAACGGCACGCTGGTCAATACCGGTAACGCGACGTTGCGCATTCTTGCCTACGGCCCGTGTCTGAAGCCGGCTGACGGTAAAGAGTGCAAGGAAAATTATTTCCTGATGCCGGGAAAAGAACGGCGCTTCACGCGCGTGAATGTGGCGGATAAAAAAGGACGGGTCGCGCTCTGGCAGGGCGAGCAGTTTGTTCCCGTGAAATAGACATTTCTTCTGACGGATCAACATTATGGCTCTACCAGGGAACGCTCCAGGATTAAAAACACTCCTTGCCTCCGGCATGGTCATTTTGCTGGTTCCGTTTAGCGTCACTGCCGCCACCGACAAAGTACAGCAAATCGGCGGCGTGATTATCCCTCAGGCCTTCAGCCAGGCGCTGCAGGACGGAATGAGCATCCCACTGTTTATTCATCTTGAAGGCAGCACCGGTACCCAGGACGATCAGCGGATCGGCAATGCCTTTATCTGGCTGGATAATGGCGTTCTGCGCGTTCGGCAGATTCAGCTGGAAGAAAACGATAATAACGCCACCGTCAGCGAGCAGACCCGCAAACAGCTGACCGCGCTGGCCAATGAAGCTTTCAGCAAAGATCTTAACATTAGCCTGACGGATGACGCCCGGCTACAGCTCAGCCTGCGCCAGCTGCTTCTGCAGCTGGTGGTAAAAAAAGAGGCGCTGGGTACGGTGCTGCGCTCGCGCAGCGAAGATATCGGTCAGTCCAGCGTCAACACCCTTAGCAGCACCCTGAACTATAACCTCGGGGTCTATAACAATCAGATGCGCAACGGCGGCAATAATACCTCCAGCTATCTGTCGCTGAACAACGTTACCGCGCTGCGCGAGCACCACGTGGTGCTGGACGGCTCGCTTTACGGTATTGGCTCCGGCAATCAGGACAGCGACGTCTATAAAGCGATGTATGAACGCGACTTTGCCGGTCACCGCTTTGCGGGCGGGATGCTGGATACCTGGAATTTACAGTCCCTTGGCCCGATGACCGCCGTTTCGGCAGGGAAGATCTACGGCGCTTCCTGGGGCAACCAGGCCAGTTCGACGGTGTTCGATAACACCCAGTCGGCTACGCCGGTGGTCGCCTTTTTACCCGCCGCCGGGGAAGTCCATCTGACCCGCGACGGACGCCTGATGAGCGTGCAGAACTTTGCCATGGGTAACCATGAAGTCGACACCCGCGGCCTGCCGTACGGGATTTATGATGTCGATGTTGAAGTGATTGTGAACGGCCGGGTGGTCAGCAAACGCACCCAGCGGGTCAATAAATTGTTCAGCCGCGGACGCGGCGCTGGCGCGCCGCTGGCCTGGCAATTCTGGGGCGGCAGCTTCCATATGGATCGCTGGTCCGAAAGCGGTAAAAAAACGCTTCCGGCAAAAGATAGCTGGCTGGCGGGGGCCTCGGCCTCCGGGTCGTTCAGCACCTTAAGCTGGGCGGCCACCGGCTACGGCTATGATAACAACGCCGTCGCCGAGACGCGCCTGACCCTGCCGATCGCCGAGTCCATTAACGTGAACCTGCAGAATATGCTGGCCAGCGACAGCTCCTGGAGCAGCATCGGCAGCATCAGCGCCACGCTGCCCGGCGGCTTTAGTTCGGTGTGGGTCAACCAGGAAAAAACGCAGATTGGCGACCGGATACGGCGCAGTAATGCCGACAACCGGGCCATCGGCGGCACGCTGAACCTCAATTCACTCTGGTCAAAGCTGGGTACCTTCAGCATCAGCTATAACGACGACCGCCGCTATAACAGCCATTACTACACGGCGGATTACTACCAGACGCTTTACACCGGCTCATGGGGATCGCTGGGCCTGCGCGCGGGCGTACAGCGCTTTAATAACGGCGACAGCAGCGCCAGCACCGGGAAATATATTGCGCTCGATTTCTCGCTGCCGCTCGGCAACTGGTTCAGCGCCGGGATGACGCACCAGAACGGTTACACCATGGCCAACCTGTCGGCGCGTAAACAGTTTGATGAAGGCAGTATTCGCACCATCGGCGCGAACGTTTCGCGCGCCATTTCCGGCGATACCGGCGATGACAAAACCCTCAGCGGCGGCGCGTATGCTCAGTTTGATACCCGCTACTCCACCGGCACGCTGAATGTGAACAGCGGCGTGGATGGCTATGTGAACACCAACCTGACCGCCAACGGCAGCGTGGGCTGGCAGGGGAAAAATATCGCCGCCAGCGGCCGCACCGACGGCAACGCCGGGGTGATTTTCAAAACCGGCCTTGAGGATGACGGCAAGCTCAGCGCCAAGGTTAACGGCCGTATTGTGCAGCTCTCCGGCAACCGTAATTACCTGCCGCTGTCGCCGTACAGCCGTTATGAAGTGGAGCTGCAGAACAGTAAAAACTCGCTCGATAGCTACGATATCGTGACCGGGCGTAAGAGCCAGTTGACCCTTTATCCGGGCAACGTGGCGGTGATTGAGCCGGAAGTGAAGCAGATGGTGACGGTCTCCGGGCGTATCCGCGCGGAAGACGGCACTCTGCTGGCTAACGCGCGGATTAATAACCATATCGGTCGTACCCGCACCGATGAGAACGGTGAGTTTGTGATGGACGTGGATAAAAAATATCCCACCATCGATTTCAGTTACGGTAAAAACCAGAGCTGCGAAGTGGCGCTGGAGCTGAGCCAGGCGCGCGGCGCGGTGTGGGTGGGCGATGTGGTCTGTAGCGGCCTCTCCACCTATGCCCGCACGCAGCAGACAGGAGAAGGTAATGAAAGCTAAATGGCTGGCATGTTTAGTGATGTTCACGGCGGCGCTGTGCGTGACGCGGGTCAACGCCGCGGTCACCAAAACCACCTGGCCGGATGCGGCGGCCATGCAGTTTGTTTTCGTGGAAAACAACTCGGACGATAACTTCTTTGTCACCCCGGGCGGCGCGCTGGACCCGCGAATGACCGGGGCTAACCGCTGGACCGGGCTGAAATATAACGGCTCGGGCACCATTTATCAGCAGAGCCTGGGCTATATCGACAATGGCTATAACACCGGTCTGTACGCCAACTGGTTCTTCGATATGTGGCTGGATAACTCTCCCGCATCTCATCCGTTACAGGGGCTGCGCTGTATCAACTGGTATGCGGGCTGCGATATGGCCACCAGCCTGATTCTGCCGCAAACCAGCGATGCCAGCGGCTTCTACGGCGCGACGGTGACCCCCGGCGGACAAAAGTGGATGCACGGCATGATGTCCGACGCTTTCTACCAGTATCTGCAGCAGATGTCGGTGGGCAGCAGCTTCTCGATGACCATCAACTCCTGCATGACGTCGGTGAGCTACGACGCCAGCAGCGGCGCGCGCTGTAAAGATCAGGCTTCAGGTTACTGGTACGTGCGCAAAGTCACCCATACTAAAGCGGCAAACCTGAAGCTGATTAACACCCATGCGCTGGCGGAAGTCTTTATCAACAGCGACGGGGTCCCGACGCTGGGCGAGGGGAACGCCGACTGCCGCACCCAGACTATCGGCTCCCGTTCCGGTCTGAGCTGCAAAATGGTGAACTATAATTTGCAGCACAATGGCCTGAGTAATACCTCAATTCATATTTTTCCGGCAATCAGCAACTCGGCGCTGGCTTCCGCGGTCGGAAGTTATGATATGCAGTTCAGCCTGGATGGGAATTCATGGAAGCCGGTGAGCGGCATCTCCCAGTACTATACGTTTAATGAGATGAAATCATCTGACTCGGTTTACGTATTTTTCTCGAGCAACTTTTTTAAGCAGATGGTCACGCTGGGCATCAGCGACGTGAACACCAAAGACCTGTTTAATTTCCGTTTCTATAACACCACCTCGCCGGAGTCAGGCTGGTACGAGTTTTCGACCTCCAACACCCTGATTATTAAACCGCGCGACTTCAGCATCAGCATTATTTCCGATGAGTACATTTCGGCGCCGACGCGCGAAGGCTACGTGGGCAGCGGCGAGCCGTCGCTGGACTTTGGCTATATTGTCACCACCAGCGGCAAAACCGCCGCCGATGAAGTGCTCATTAAAGTGACCGGGCCAACGCAGGCGATCGGCGGACGTTCATACTGTATTTTTAGTTCACCCGACGGCACGTCGAGAGTACCGTTCCCGGCGACGCTGGCGTTTACCACCCAGACCGGGACCATCAAAACCTACGATGCCGGATGCGATGATACCTGGCGCGATATGACCGACGCCCTGTGGTTAACCACGCCGTGGACGGATATTTCCGGCGACGTCGGGCAGATGGACAAAACGACGGTGACGTTTTCCATTCCGATGGATAACCCGATATCGCTGCGCACGGTGGAAGATAACGGCTGGTTTGGTGAAGTGAGTGCTTCAGGAGAAATTCATGTTCAGGCGACGTGGCGTAACATTAACTAATTTGCTGCGGATGCTTATCTGCCTGCTGTCGCTCGGCTTCGCGACCGCGGCGCAGGCCATCTCGGTGGGTAATTTAACTTTCTCGCTGGCGGCGGAAGATAACTTCGCGTCTAAGCGGGTGATTAATAACAATAAAAGCGCCCGACTGTATCGGGTTTCTATTGTCGCTATCGACCGCCCCGGCGGCAAAGAGGTGCGTTCTCGCCCGGCGGACGGCGAGCTGCTGTTTGCCCCGCGTCAGCTTACCCTGCAGGCGGGGGAGAGCGAGTATTTTAAGTTTTACTACCACGGCCCGAAAGATGACCGTGAGCGCTATTACCGGGTCTCCTTTCGTGAAATACCCACCCGCAATTACGTGATGCGCAATAAAAGCGGTACCGAGGTGAGTATGGATCCGGTGGTGGTGATGGACACGATTCTGGTTGTGCGCCCGCGCGAGGTACGGTTCAAGTGGGCCTACGATCGGGCGGCGGGCACCGTCAGCAATACCGGGAATACCTGGTTTAAGCTGCTGATCAAGCCCGGGTGCGATACGACGGAAGAGGAAGGGGATGCATGGTATTTACGGCCCGGGGACGTTGTTCGCCAGGCCTCGCTGCGCCAACCGGGGAACCACTACATCATCTATAACGATAAATTTATAAAAATGACCAAAGACTGCCCGGTGAACTAACCGGGCAGCTTTTTTCGCGCTTCGTCGCTAAACCGTACGCCCGGCATAGCGGCGGTTCGCCAGCAGGCTCAGGCCGCAGCACAGCAGATAATAAACCGCGCCGGTAAAGACAAATATCGCCAGCGGGTAAATCTGCACCCGGTTATTGACCTGCCCGGCGACGGTGGTCAGTTCCGGCACGTTGACGATAAACGCCAGCGACGTGTCTTTGAGCAGCCCGATAAATATCCCTACCAGCGAGGGCTGAACGTTGCGCAGAGCCTGCGGCAGCAGAATAAGGCGCAGCGTCTGTCCGGGGGCAAAACCCTGGGTCAGCGCCGCTTCGTACTGCCCGCGGGGCAGCGATTGCAGGCCCGCCAGCACCGAGTGCATCACCGACGCGGCGGTAAACCACGCCAGCGCCACCGTGACGGTGACCGCGCCCGGCAGGTCGCTGCCGGTGAGCATGGGGAGCAGATACCACAGCCAGAAAATGACGAAGATCAGCGGGATGCCGCGAATAATCTCCGCCCACAGGAAGAGCAACCGCCGCACGATCCCGTCGTAGCGCCAGGCGATGGCCGCCAGCAGCACGCCCCCCGGCAGCGCCAGCGCGGCGGCGCCGACTGCCATCAGCAGCGTCAGCACCACGCCGCCGGGAATACCGTCCGCCAGCCGTCCCCACAGCAGATAATCGAGGTTATCAACGATAACCGCCAGGTTAGCGTTCATAGCCGGCTCTCCTTTGCTGATCCCTTCCCGGACCGAGACGCGTCAGCGCCACGCCCATGAGCACTCCAAGCGCCAGATACAGCGCGGTGCCGACGGCAAACGCCTCCAGCGCATGCGCGTTGTAGCTCTCGATTTGCCGTACCTGATAGGTCAGTTCGGCGAAGCCGATACCGCTCGCCAGCGAGGAGAGCTTCATCAGGTTCAGATACTGGCCGATAATCGGCTGCCAGGCGTTAGCCAGCCCCTGCGGCAGCAGAATGTGGCGCAGCTCCTGCCACGGCGTAAACCCCTGCGACAGCGCCGCTTCCCGCTGGCCGTGGCTAACGGCGCGCAGCCCGGAGGCGATCTCTTCGATCAGAAACGCCGAAGTAAAGACCCCGAGTCCCCACATTGAGCAGAGAAACTCCGGCGTCAGCCACCAGACGTTGCCCGGCAGAATCGACCAGCTGTGGTCGTCGTTGATAAAATCTCGCGCTCCCAGCGGCAGCAGATTCCAGGCGGCAAAATACCAGAACAGCAGCTGGACCAGCAGCGGCGTATTGCGGAACAGTGAAACCCAGGCCGCCACCAGCCAGCGGCCGGGCCTGCCGCCCCCGAGACGCAGCGCCAGCAGCAGGACGGCCAGCACGGTCGCCAGAATCATCCCCGCGACGCTGACCCAGACGGTGGTGAGAAAACCGGAGATGATCCACTGCAGCGGCTGCCCGCTCAGCACGCCATGCCAGTCGAGATGTGGGATCACGCCTCACTCTCCTGGTGCAGCGGATCGAGCACCTTCTGCAGGAAACGGCGGGTGCGGGCGTGCTGCGGCCGGGCGAAAAACTCGGCCGGCGGCGCGACTTCGAGAATATCGCCGCCGTCGATAAACACCACCCGATCGGCAATCTCGCGGGCGAACTGCATCTCGTGGGTCACCACCACCATGGTGATCCCGCTGTGGGCGAGGGTTTTCATGACCTGCAGCACTTCGCCGATCATCTCCGGGTCCAGCGCCGACGTGGGTTCATCGAACAGAATGATCTGCGGCGAGGAGGCGAGGGCGCGGGCGATCGCCACCCGCTGCTGCTGACCGCCCGAGAGCTGGGCAGGCATCTGCCGGGCTTTATCCGCCAGGCCAACCTGGCTGAGCAGCGCCAGCGAGCGCTCGCGGGCGGCGCTTTTGCTCCAGCCGTGAACGCGTTCCAGCGCGAGGGTAATATTCTCCTGCGCCGTCAGGTGGGCGTAGAGATTAAACTGCTGAAAAACGAAGCCGACCCGGCTGCGCAGCTGGCGCAGGGCGCTGCCGGTAAGCTGGCGCGTCGGTTTGCCGTCGATCAGAATCTCGCCGCCGCTAAGGGATTCCAGCTGATTGATCAGGCGGATCAGGGTTGATTTGCCCGATCCCGAAGGGCCGAGGATCGCCACTACTTCGCCGGGTTCAACCTGTAAATTTACGCCGTTCAGCACCCGATGGTCGCCGTAGCTTTTGGCGACATCGCGAAACTCAATGCTGGCGCGCTGCAGATGCGAAAAATCCGCGGACGATGCCGCGGAGCGTGAAAATAGAGCCGATAACATCATCTTTCTCTGCTTATTTCGCTTCGATAGTAAAGGCGCGCGGCTGCGGGGTTTTGGTGCTCGGGCCAAACCAGACGTCGTAAATTTTGGCCGCTTCACCGGTTTTTTCCAGCTTGACCAGCTCGTCATTGACCGCTTTCAGCAGGGCCGGTTCGCCTTTCTTCACGCCGACGCCAATCTCTTCTTTGCTCAGCAGGTCGGGGATGATTTTGAAGTTTGCCTTGTCCGGCGCTTCCGCCAGCAGTCCGGCGAGGATGGTGCTGTCCTGGGTGATGGCCTGCACGTTGCCGTTGCGCAGGGCGGTCAGCGCCAGCGGAATATCGTCATAAGAGAGCACGCGCGACTGCGGGAAACGCTGATGCAGCGCCTGTTCGCCGGTGGTGCCTTTTACCGCGCCGATGCGCGCTTTGCTGTAATCATCGAGCTTATCCGGCGATTTTGCCGGGACGAGGAACTGCTGGCCGGTCACGAAGTAAGGCGTTGAGAAATCAATCACCTGGGCGCGTTCCGGGGTGATGGTGATATCGGCGACGATCAGGTCGGCCTTACCGGATTGCAGCAGCGGAATGCGGTTGGCCGGGTTGGTGGCGACCAGCTCCAGCTTGACGCCGAGCGATTTTGCCAGCGCTTCGGCGAAGTCCACGTCGTAGCCGACGATTTTATGCGTTTTCGGGTCTACCGAGCCGAACGGCGGGTTGGCGTCGAAGGTGGCGACTTTGACCACGCCGGCGGCTTTGATATCGGCTAGTTGATCGGCCTGAGCCTGCGCGGCGAGCACCAGCATGCCCAGCGCCAGCGCGATTTTTGTTTTTGCAATGCGCATTGTTATTCCCCTGAATCCCTGTTTTGTTTTGTGTTTATCACGCTCCCACAAATCGCCCGTCGGCGGCAAAGAAGAAAAAGTTCTTATCTATAACGAAAAAGAACTTAACAAAGTTGTGGATATTGTTTACCCGGCTCTGTGCCACCAAACTGGGGAGACATTCCGTCAGCTATTGGTATCTTTCTGAAACCACAAGACTTGCAGCGATGCCCTGGTGCCCGCTGAAATCGGCGAACCGGAGGTCGGAAGACAAGGGCTGGCCGCCAGGGATGGCGGCCAGAGGCGAATCGAGACAGCGATGTCGAGTTGAGCCGACCGCAGGCTGAGGACCGGGAGGTGAGCGCAGTGCGCAGCACCGATTTCTTTGCGGGACCGCGGGGATTGTAAAGGGGGAGACGGTTTTCTCCCCCCTTTACCCGTTCACGGGTAGCGGTGAGGCATTTTCTGCAGATTGCGAGTGAACGGAACCCTTACGCATAGAATTACAAATCAGGCTTCGGCAAACGCTGCGGGTCCTTCCCAGCCTGCGCTGCGCTTGGCTGGGCTACGGGGCCTGGGGAGACATTCCGTCAGCTATTGGTATCTTTCTGAAATCACAAGACTCGCAGCGATGCCCTGGTGCCCGCTGAAATCGGCGAACCGGAGGTCGGAAGACAAGGGCTGGCCGCCAGGGATGGCGGCCAGAGGCGAATCGAGACAGTGATGTCGAGTTGAGCCGACCGCAGGCTGAGGACCGGGAGGTGAGCGCAGTGCGCAGCACCGATTTCTTTGCGGGACCGCGGGGATTGTAAAGGGGGAGACGGTTTTCTCCCCCTTTACCCGTTCACGGGTAGCGGTGAGGCATTTTCTGCAGATTGCGAGTGAACGGAACCCTTACGCATAGAATTACAAATCAGGCTTCGGCAAACGCTGCGGGTCCTTCCCAGCCTGCGCTGCGCTTGGCTGGGCTACGGGGCCTCAGTCGTCTGGGGTCGTGTAGCCCGGATAAGACGTTTACGTCGCAATCCGGGAAAGGCCCCAATATGCATCCCACAGAATTACAAATCCGGAATTGATATTTCCTGCCCGCCGTCAACTGTGGTTGAAATAGACACAGGCAAAAATGCTTCCCGACGGAGGAGAAAAATGAAAGTGGCGCTGTGGCAACGCATAACGGGCTGGCTGGCTTCTTTATCTGGATCCGGCGGTGAAGCCGGTCAGCAGGATACCCAACGCATCATGGAGGCAATATTACCGGTCGCCAGTCTCTACGGAATTGAGCTCGGCAACGTTGAAACAAGGTGGTTTCGCCATGATAAAACATACTGAGCGGCGCAGGACGCGTGAAGCCTACTGGAACGAGGTGTGCTTTGTGTAGCGCGAGGCTGTTTGCGGTTGCGGCGACGCAGGAAGCGAAGCCGCAGCCCTGAACAGCTTTATCCCCCCAGATACATCCGTTTGATTTCCGGATTCGCCAGCACCTCCGGCGCCGGACCAGAGAGCATAATCTTCCCATTCTCCAGCACATAGGCGCGATCGGCGATGGTCAACGCCGCCGTGGCGTTCTGCTCTACCAGCAGCACGGTAATATTCTCTTCCCGCAGCTGCTTAATCGTCGCAAACAGCTCCCCGACAATTTTCGGCGCCAGGCCGAGGCTTGGCTCATCGAGCATCAGCAGTACCGGCTCGCTCATCAACGCTCTGGCGATCGCCAGCATCTGCTGCTCGCCGCCGCTCATGGTTCCCGCCATCTGGCTGCGCCGCTCTTTCAGCCGGGGAAACAGGCTGTACATGCGATCGCGCAGGCGGGTAAAGCCGGCGAGATTGTTGTAGGCCCCCATGCGCAGATTTTCTTCGATGGTCAGGTTGGTGAAGATGCGCCGTCCTTCTGGCACCAGCGCCAGCCCCTTACGCACAATCTGATGCGTCTGGCTGCGGGAAATATCCTCGTTGAGAAAATTGACCCGCCCCGTGGAACGCACCAGGTTGACGATCCCGTTGAGGGTGGAGGTTTTCCCGGCACCGTTGCTGCCGATAAGGGTCACAATCTCCCGATCGTGAATATCAATGTCCACCCCTTTCAGCCCCTGAATCACGCCGTAAAACACTTTTAACTCGCGCGCGCTAAGCATAACGAACGTCCCCCAGGTAGGCGGAAATCACGTCCGGATCCTGAATGGCTTCGGACATCAGGCCGCTAAACAGCGGTTTGCCGTACTCCAGCACCATCACCCGCTCGCACAGCTTGTTGACGAACGGCATATCGTGCTCGATCAGCAGTACGCTGAGCTGATAGTCGTTACGCATGCGGAAGATCAGATCCGCCAGATCCTCCGTCTCTTTCGGGTTCATCCCGGCGGCGGGCTCGTCGAGCAGCAGCAATTTTGGCGACGTCGCCAGCGCGCGGGCGATCTCCACCTTGCGCTGGTTGCCGTAGCTGAGGTTGGTGGCCTGCACGTCGGCGAAATGGGCGATACCGATATCGTCCAGAATCGCCATCGCTTTGGCCTTTGCCGCCCGCTCGGCGGGGAAGTAGCGGCCAATATGCAGCGCCGCTTCCAGCAGCGAATAGCGGCTGGCGCTGTCGAGGCCGACCATCACGTTTTCTAATACCGTCATCGAGTTGAACAGGCGGATATTCTGAAAGGTGCGGGCAATCCCGGCGTTGACCACCCGGTTCGGCTTCAGCCCCTTCAGCGACTTTCCCGCCAGGGTCACGCTGCCGCTGGTCGGCTTATAGTTGGCGGTGATGACGTTGAACATCGTGGTTTTGCCCGCGCCGTTGGGGCCAATCAGGCCAAAAATTTCCGCTTCGTCGACGTGGAAACTGACGCTGTCGATGGCCCGCAGGCCGCCGAACTGCATGGTCACGTCCTGCACCTGTAAAATGACCTTATTTTGCGCCATAGCCGCGGCCCCTTTTGCCCACTTGCCAAATCTCTTTTTTGCCCAGCAGACCTTCGCGGGCGAACAGCATGATGATCAGCAGCAGCAGCGAGAACACCACCATCCGCAGGCCCGGATACGCGCCGAGATCGTGACCGAAGAACTGGAGCGGCTGGTCGAGAAAGCGCAGCCACTCGCCGCTGCCGACCACCAGTACGGTGCCGAGCAGCGCGCCGGTGGTGCTGCCCAGGCCGCCGAGCACGATAATAATCAGCAGCTGGAAGGTGAGCATAAAGTCGAACAGGCCCGGCGAGATGGTGGTCAGCAGCGAGGCCAGCAGTCCGCCGCCGATCCCTTCGAAGAAGGCGCTGGTGGCGAAGGCGCAGGTTTTAATGCGAAACGTGTTCACGCCCATGGCGATAGCGGCGTCTTCGTCGTCGCGCACCGCTTTCATCATTCGCCCGTACTTCGACCACACCAGCTGCAAAATCATCCCGGTCGCCAGCAGGGCGAACAGCCCGCACCAGAACAGGAGATGCGGCTGCTGCGGAATATCGTTGAGGCCAATGGCGCCGTTGGTGATCTGCGGATTGTTGATAGCGAGGATTTTAATGATAAAGCCGAAGCCGAGGGTCACAATCGCCAGGTAGTCGCCGCGCACGCGGAAGACCGGCAGGGCAAGGCAAACCGCCAGCGCCGCCGCGCACAGGCCGCTAATGAGCAGCGCGGGCAGGAACCCGGCGTGCAGCACGAGGATCCACGGGCTGGGGGCGGCCATCTCAAACATATCCAGCTTGCTGTCGCTGGGGAGGATCAGCAGGGCGGTGACGTAAGCGCCGACCGCCACAAAGCCGTTGGGCTCCAGCGACAGCTGGCCGGTCACGCCGTTGATCAGGTTATAGCTGACCGCGAGGATCATAAAGACGAAAATGGTGCTGATGACGCGAGTAATGTAGTCGTTGAAGACGACGTTGATCCCGGCCAGCAGCGCGACGCAGAGAGCAATAATGACCAGGTTGCGCAGCTGCGCCCCGGCGGTAGTCGTAGCGTTGAGCATCAGAAACGGCTCCTTTCCAGACGTTCATCGCCCATAATGCCAACCGGGCGGAACAAGAGGACCAGAATCAAGAACATAAAGGCAAAGGCGTCTTTGTAACCGCCCAGCTCGGGAAACAGAGCGACCGCCACCACCTCGGTAAAGCCGAGAATAAAGCCGCCGAGCACCGCGCCGGTGACGCTGCCGATTCCGCCGAGCACCGCGGCGGCGAAGGCCTTCAGGCCGATCAGCACGCCCATCAGCGGGTCGATGGTCGGATAGCTGATGGAGTAGAACACCCCGCCCAGCGCCGCGAGGCTGCTGCCGAGGGCGAACACCAGCGAGATAATGCGGTTGGCGTCGATGCCCATCAGGCGCACGGTATTAACGTCGAAGGCCACCGCGCGGATCGCCATCCCGTAGCGGGTGCGGTACAGCAGCCAGAGGATCGCCAGCAGCAGCAGGACGGTGATCAGCGGCACGATCCACGCCACGTTGGTGATAATCACGTTACCAAAGGCGCGGGTGTTGTTGAAAAATTCCGGTGCGGAAAAGAAGCGCGAGCTGCCGCCAAACAGCACGTTGAACAGGTTTTCGAGGAAGAAGCTGACGCCGATGGCGGTGATCAGCATGGAGATTTTTGATGCCTGACGCAGCGGGCGATAGGCCACCCGGTCGATCAGCATGCCGAACAGGCCGCACAGCGCGAGGGTCAGGAAAACGGCTACCCCGAAGGGTAGCCCAATGGAAGAAAACAAAAACAGGGTGGTAAACGCCCCGACCATCATTACGTCCGCATGGGCGAAGTTGATCAGGCGCAGCACCCCATAAACCATCGTATAACCGATGGCAATTAGGGCGTACATGCCCCCAAGGCTCATTCCATTGACCACTTGCTGGAGAAAAATGGCACCATCCATCTGATATCCCTTATAAAACCTTAAGGATTAACCACGGTACGAAACGCCAGCTTGCCATCCTTCACTTCGTTGATGACCGCGCTGCGGATAGCGTCGCCGTTTTGTAACGTCAGCGTGCCGGTTACGCCCTGGAAGTCCTTAGTGGCGCGAATTTTTTCGTTAACGCAAACCCGGTCGTGCGGGTCGCTGCACTGGTTCATGGCGTTGATAATGACGTTATAGGCGTCCGCCGCCATCGCGCCCCAGGTGTGGGTCGGCTGCTGGTATTTGGCTTCCCAGGCTTTGATAAACACCTCGCCCGCCGGCGTTTGCTCTTTGGCGTTCGGCGAGTAGTAGTCGGTGGTCATATAGCCGTTGACCGCGTCTTTGCCGACGTCAAAAAAGACCTGATCCGCCGCCAGCCCGTCGCCGCCGACCACCGGCTTGCTCAGCCCCAGCTGCTTCGCCTGTACGGCGATCAGCGCCCCTTCGGTGTAGTAGATCGGCATATAGATCATGTCGACGTTCTTCGCCTTCACGCTGGCCAGCTGGGCCTTAAAGTCTTTGCTGCCGCCGGGAGCCTGAACTTCGATAGGAATGGTGCCGCCGTTTTTCAGGAACTGCGTGCGAAAGGCCTTCGCCAGGCCGACGGAGTAGTCGTTGCTGCTGTCGAAGACGATGGCGGCGGTTTTGGCTTTCAGATCGCGCGAGGCGAGGTTAGCGCCGACCACGCCCTGGAAGCTGTCGGAGAAGCAGACCCGGCTGACGTAAGGGTGGTTGCGGGTAACGCGGTCGTTGGTCGCGGTTGAGGAGACCAGCGGCGTTTTGCTGTCGTCGGCGATTTTGGTCATCGCCAGGGTATTGGAGGAGGTGACTTCGCCGATCACCGCATCGACTTTATCGCTGGAAACCAGGCGCTGCATGGCGTTAGCGGCTTCAACCTTATCGCTCTTATCGTCGATCACGATAAGCTTCACGGTGTCGCCGTTTTTTAACGTCGGCGTAATGCTCTGGATAATATCCAGCCCTTTTTGCGAAGGCTGACCGTAGCCGCTCAGCGCGCCGCTCAGCGGCAAGACCACGCCGATTTTAATTTCAGCCGCCTGCGCGCTGCTGGCACCGACCCACGCGGCAACCAGCGTGGCCATTAAAGACGCTTTCCCGGAAAACTTGTTCATTGTTACCTCACCGTCGGTCGATTATTTATACCCTTCATACTTCAAGTTGCTTGTGCGTTGGCTTTCCTCGCTCACCCCAGTCACTTACTTCAGTAAGCTCCTGGGGATTCACTGCGTCGCCGCCTTCCTGCAACTCGAATTATTTTGGGTATATCTTTAACTATCAATGACTGCATAACATTGAGACATAATTCGCCAGCGTATCCGGCGAATTATTGGCTGTTATGTTGAATAGATAACGAGATATATTTGGTATGCGGATTTACCTTACAACGTCCGTTTCGTTTTTACTCATGCAATATTCTTATTACCTCCAGGAGAGGGCATAAGGCTGATGTAAATACTGTTTTTGGTACGGTTAACGCATTTTGCCAGGTGGCGGCTGACGCCTTACCCGGCCTGGAAAACCCGCAATTTTAGCGCGCACCCGAATATAATATTCAGGTGCGCCAGATAATATTAAAAATCTATTCTGCTGCCTGCGTGACTTATTATTTTAAATGGCTCAACGGTTTTATTTTTCCATGCAGCGCCGGATTATCGCTTTCGTCTTTCAGGCGCACTCCGGTAAGCCGCCGCAAAAAGGCCTGCTCCAGTAGCCAGGCCAGTTTAAATGCGGCGGCATCAAAGCTCAGTCCTTCCGGACGGATATTAGAAATACAGTTGCGCTCCGACTCCAGCCGCTGACGATGCGGCTGCCAGGTTAAATACACCCCGAGGCTATCCGGCGAGGAGAGCCCGGGCCTTTCGCCAATCAATATCGCCACCGCTCTGGCCTTCAGCGTTTCGCCTATATCATCGCCCAGCGCGACCCGCGACTGGTGCGCCAGCACCACCGGGGCCAGGCTCAGGCCGAGGGTTTTCAGATAGGGCAGCAGGGCGCGAATCAGCGGCACCGCCTGGCGCTGCACGGCGTACGACGACAGCCCGTCGCCAATCACCAGCAGCAGGTCGGCGGGGCGCGCGCCGCTGGCGGCGAGGTCGGCGCGGCTCTCTTCGTTCAGCTGTCGCCCCAGATCCGGGCGATTCAGATAGACATGGCGATCGCTGGCGGCGCTGCGGACGGTCAGCGTCGACAGCCCCAGCTCCGCCAGCGGCTGGACTAACTGGTCGCTGGCGAAAGGCTGGTGAATGGCATCGCGCGCCCGGGCGTGGGCGAGGCCGAAATTCAGCACTTCGCGGGTCGGCAGGCTGGCGCCGCTGCGCCCCAGCGCAATCCGCGCATCGGTAAATTCACGCAGCGGGTTCCAGGCGTCGGGAGGATTCATACCGGTTCTCCTTGCGGCAGGACGGAAAGCAGCGGATGGCGGGCATCGGTCAGACGCAGCGCGCCGTGACGGTCAATAATTTGCATCTTCGTCAGCCAGTCAGCGAACTCAGGCGCATGCTGTAAACCCAGCAGTCGGCGGGCGTAAAGGGCATCGTGGAACGAGGTGCTTTGGTAGTTGAGCATAATATCGTCAGCCCCCGGAACGCCGATCAAAAAGGTCAGCCCGGCCGCGCAGAGCAGCGTCAGCAGGGTATCCATATCGTCCTGATCCGCTTCGGCGTGATTGGTGTAGCAAACGTCGCAGCCGATGGGCAGCCCCATCAGCTTGCCGCAGAAGTGATCTTCCAGCCCGGCGCGGATAATCTGCTTACCATCGTACAGATACTCCGGGCCGATAAAGCCCACCACCGTATTGACCAGCAGCGGCTCAAAATGGCGGGCGACGGCATAGGCCCGGGCTTCGCAGGTCTGCTGATCAACGCCGTGGTGGGCGTTGGCGGAAAGACAGCTGCCCTGGCCGGTTTCAAAATACATCACGTTGTTGCCCAGCGTGCCGCGGTTCAGGCTAAGCGCCGCTTCCCGCGCTTCCTGCAGCAGCGCCAGATTAATGCCGAAACCGCTGTTGGCGGCTTCGGTACCGGCCACCGACTGGAACACCAGATCCACCGGCGCGCCGCGCTCAATCAGCTGCAGGGTGTTGGTGACGTGGGTCAAAATGCACGACTGGGTGGGGATGGCGAAGCGCTGAATAATATCGTCAAGCATATGGTTCAGCTGCGCCAGCACCGGCAGGCTGTCGCTGGCCGGATTGATGCCGATCACCGCGTCCCCGGCGCCGTACAGCAGGCCGTCGAGCATGCTGGCGGCGATGCCTTTCATATCATCGGTCGGGTGATTGGGCTGCAGGCGCACGCTCAGGCGCCCCGGCAGGCCGATGGTATTGCGAAAACGGGTGATGACTCGGCATTTGCTGGCGGCGAGGATCAGATCCTGATTGCGCATCAGCTTGCTGACCGCGGCGGCCATCTCCGGGGTTATCGCGCGGGCGACCTGGCGCAGCGCCGCTTCATCGGTGGCGTCGTCGAGCAGCCAGTCGCGAAAATCGCCGACCGTAAGATGGCTAATCGCCGCGAAGCCCCGGGCGTCGTGGGTATCGAGGATCAGCCGGGTCACCTCATCCTGCTCGTAGGGAATCAGCGGATTATCGAGAATCTCCGTGAGGGGAACCTCCGCCAGCGCCATTTTTGCCGCCATCCGCTCTTCGGCGGAGCCGGCGATAACGCCCGCCAGCGCGTCGCCGGAACGCGCAGGAGAGGCCTTCGCCATCAAGGTTTTCAGACTATCAAAGCGCCATACCTGGCCCGATAGCGTAGTTTTATACATGTGTCGCCTCCTCAGGAGACCGTACGCAGCTGCGGATCCACCGCCGCGCGCTGGCGGGCCGCTGCGGTCTTGCGAAACCACAGGTAGCCGCCGAGCATCATGGCGGCGAAAATCAGCGCCAGCAGCGTGTTGTACCAGACCATCGCCACCAGGCAGAGTACCGCCATGGCCAGCGCGAAGGCCGGCGCCCACGGATAGAGCGGTGCGCGGAACGGTCGAATCAGCTTCGGCTCGCTGCGGCGCAGTTTAAACAGCGCCGCCATCGAGGTGATATACATAACAATAGCGCCAAATACCGACATCGTGACGATACAGGCGGTCAGCGGCATCCCGCTAATGGTGATCAGCGAATCGGAGAAAATGGCGGCGATGCCCACCACGCCCCCGGCGAGGATCGCCAGATGCGGCGTGCGGGTGCGGCGGTTCAGCGTCGCCAGGCTGGCGGGGAGATAGCCCGCGCGCGCCAGCGAGTAAATCTGCCGCGAGTAGCCCATGATAATCCCGTGGAACGAGGCCACCAGGCCGAAGAGCCCCAGCCACACCAGCATATGCAGCCAGCCGCTGCTGTTGCCGACCACCATTTTCATCGCCTGCGGCAGCGGGTCGTTAATATTGGCCAGGGTTCGCCAGTCGCCCACGCCGCCGGCAAAAATCATCACGCCAATCGCCAGCACGGTCAGGGTCAGGATGCCGCCGCCCAGCGCCCGGGGAATGGTGCGCTGCGGATCCTTCGCCTCTTCGGCGGCCATCGATGCGCCTTCAATCGCCAGAAAGAACCAGATAGCGAACGGGATGGCGGCAAACATCCCCGGCAGCGCCAGGCCGCTGAAGCTCTCCGCGCCCGCCCAGCCGTTAGCAGTAAAGTGGCTCCAGGAGAAGCCCGGCGCGACAACGCCCATAAACACCAGCAGTTCGAAAATCGCTAATAACGTCACCACCAGCTCAAAGGTCGCGGCGATACCCACGCCGAGAATATTCAGCGTCATAAAGATGATGTAGGCGCCGCAGGCCACCCATTTGGGGTCGAGCGCCGGAAACTGCACGTTAAGATAGGCGCCGATGGCCATGGCGATGGCGGGCGGGGCGAAGACGAATTCAATCAGGGTCGCGAAGCCGGCGATAAACCCGCCGGTCGGGCCAAAGGCGCGGTAGGCGTAGGCAAAAGGCCCGCCCGCATGCGGAATGGCGGTGGTCAGCTCGGTAAAGCTAAAAATAAAGGCGCAGTACATCGCGGCGATGGCCAGCGCGACGATCATAAAGCCCAGCGTCCCGGCCTGGGACCAGCCGTAGCTCCAGCCAAAATACTCTCCGGAAATAACCAGCCCAACGGCGATCCCCCATAAGCGGAAACTGCCGAGCGTTCTTTTTAGCGTTGTGGTTTGCTCTGTCATGTTCGTTGCCTCGCCAGATAAAGATATCGGGAGGGTTGCAAAGAGAATGCCAGGGCATACCACCGATAAACGCGGCGGTTTACGCCAACGAGGATCAAAAAAGGGGCAGACTGCGCCCGGCGGGAGAGTCGCCGTGGTGCAGCTGCCCGCAAATGTGGCGTTACTGGTGCACGATGGCGCCAGCGTCTTTTTTGCGCCATCGCGCCAGGCCGCTTTGCAATTTGGCGATAGGCGGGGTATAAGGAATCTCTTATCTGGATGTTTAGATGTCTATACGCCCATGAGGTCAAATGCAAACAACACAACAACAAGGTGGGCAGCTTAAGCGCACCATGAAGACCCGCCACCTGATTATGCTGTCGCTGGGTGGCGTTATTGGCACAGGGCTATTTTTTAATACCGGCTATATCATCTCCACCACCGGAGCGGCGGGTACGCTGCTGGCCTATCTGATTGGCGCGCTGGTGGTCTGGCTGGTGATGCAGTGTCTGGGCGAACTCTCGGTGGCGATGCCGGAAACCGGGGCGTTTCACGTCTACGCCGCCCGCTATCTCGGCCCGGCGACCGGGTACACCGTCGCCTGGCTCTACTGGCTAACCTGGACCGTCGCGCTTGGCTCAAGCTTCACCGCCGCCGGATTCTGCATGCAGTACTGGTTCCCGCAGGTGCCGGTATGGGTCTGGTGCGTGGTGTTCTGCGCGGTGATTTTCGCCCTCAACGTTATCTCCACCCGCTTCTTTGCCGAAGGTGAATTCTGGTTCTCGCTGGTGAAGGTGGTCACCATTATTGCCTTTATTATTCTCGGCGGGGCGGCGATCTTCGGCATCATTCCGATGCAGGATGGCTCCCCGGCGCCGGGGCTGCGCAATCTCACCGCCGAAGGCTGGTTCCCGCACGGCGGTCTGCCGATCCTGATGACCATGGTGGCGGTTAACTTCGCTTTCTCCGGCACCGAGCTTATCGGCATCGCGGCGGGGGAAACGGAGAATCCGCACAAAGTCATTCCGGTGGCCATTCGCACCACCATCGCCCGGTTGATTATCTTTTTTATCGGCACCGTCTTCGTGCTGGCGGCGCTGATCCCGATGCAGCAGGCGGGAGTCGAGAAAAGCCCGTTTGTGCTGGTGTTCGAAAAGGTGGGGATCCCTTACGCGGCGGATATCTTTAACTTTGTGATCCTGACGGCGATTCTGTCGGCGGCCAACTCTGGCCTCTACGCCTCCGGGCGGATGCTGTGGTCGCTCTCCAATGAAAAAACGCTGCCGGCCTGTTTTACTAAATTAACTAAAAACGGCGTGCCGCTGACGGCGATTTCGGTGAGCATGCTCGGCGGCGTGCTGGCGCTCTTCTCCAGCGTCGTGGCCCCGGATACGGTGTTTGTCGCGCTGTCGGCGATTTCCGGCTTCGCGGTGGTGGCGGTATGGCTGAGCATCTGCGCCTCGCACTTTATGTTCCGCCGCCGCCATCTGCAGCAGGGGAAGGCGCTAAGCGAACTGCACTATCGCGCGCCGTGGTATCCGCTGGTGCCGGCGCTGGGATTTGTGCTTTGCCTGGTGGCCTGCGTGGGTCTGGCGTTTGACCCGAGTCAGAGGATTGCGCTGTGGTGCGGGATCCCGTTCGTGGCACTGTGTTATGGTGCGTATTATCTGACTCGTTCACGGAAACTCACCCAGGAGCCTCAACATGTCGCAGAATAATCCGTTAACCGCCCTCCTTGACGCAAAGCCCTTTATCCTGCTGGACGGCGCGATGGCGACGGAGCTGGAAGCGCGCGGCTGCAATCTTGCCGACAGCCTGTGGTCGGCGAAAGTGCTGGTCGACAACCCGGAGCTTATCCGCGAAGTTCACCTCGACTATTTCCGCGCCGGCGCGCAGGTGGCGATCACCGCCAGCTATCAGGCGACGCCGGCGGGCTTTGCCGCCCGCGGCCTCGATGAAGCGCAGTCGAAAGCGCTGATCGGCAAAAGCGTTGAGCTGGCCCGCAAGGCGCGGGAGGCGTATCTGGCGGAAAACCCGCAGGCGGGCGCGCTGCTGGTTGCCGGTTCGGTCGGGCCGTACGGCGCCTTCCTGGCGGACGGTTCGGAGTATCGCGGCGATTATGTCCGCAGCCGTGAGGAATTTCAGGCGTTTCATCGTCCGCGCGTGGAAGCGCTGCTCGACGCCGGGGCCGATCTGCTGGCCTGCGAAACGATGCCGAATTTCGCCGAGATGAAGGCGCTGGCGGAGCTGCTGACCGCCTATCCGCGCGCGCGCGCGTGGTTCTCGTTTACCCTGCGCGATGCGCAGCATCTCAGCGACGGCACGCCGCTGCGGGAAGTGGTTGGGGTGCTGGCAAACTATCCGCAGGTGGTGGCGCTGGGCATTAACTGTATCGCGCTGGAGAACACCACCGCCGCGCTGGCGCATCTGCATAGCCTGACGGCGCTGCCGCTGGTGGTTTATCCTAATTCCGGGGAGCACTATGACGCGGTATCCAAGACCTGGCATCACCACGGCGAAGCCTGTGCAAGGCTGGCGGAATATTTACCCCAGTGGCTGGCGGCGGGGGCGAAGCTGATTGGCGGCTGCTGCCGCACGACGCCGAAGGATATTGCCGAACTGAACGCCCGGCGTTGAGTTTGCGCCGGGTGGCGGCTGATGCCTTACCCGGCCGACAACGTGCACGAATCGTAGGCCGGGTAAGCGTAAGCGCTACCCGGCATCAATCATCCGGCATCCGCTAACACAAACATCCCGTACGGGTGGATTTCGAGATAGTAATGCTCGCCGACGTCCGGCTGCAGCCGCGTCGCGTTCACCTGCAGCAAAATTTCCTGCCCGTGCCACTCTACCGTCACCTCGTACTGCGGCCCCATATAGGCCACGTGGCGGATCGTGCAGCGCTGGCTCTCCTCGCCGCGATCGCTCAGGGTGATCGCCTCCGGGCGGACGCCGACGCTGCCCTCGCCGTGGGCGGCAAAATGCGGCGGCCTCGGCAGCCGATAGCCATAAATATCGACGAACCCCTCGCTGAAGGCGGCCGGGAACAGGTTGGCATCGCCCATAAAGCTCGCCATAAAGCGCGACGCGGGCTGGCGGTAAAGATCCTGCGGCGAGCCGATCTGCATGATATGCCCCTTATTCATCACCAGCACGGTATCGGAAACCGCAAAGGCTTCACTCTGATCGTGGGTCACGTACAGCGAGGTGATATCAAACTGCTTTTGCAGTTCGCGGATCTTATCGCGCATGCTGCGCCGCAGGTTGGCGTCGAGGTTGCTTAAGGGCTCATCAAACAGCAGCACCTTTGGCTTGAGGATCAGGGCGCGCGCCAGCGCTACGCGCTGCTGCTGGCCGCCGGAGATCTGATCGACATAGCGGTCTTCGAAGCCCTCCAGATCCACCATCGCCAGCGCCTCCTTCACCCGCGCTTTCACATCGCTGCGCGACGCGCCGAGCATCTTCAGACCGTAGCCGACGTTGTCCCCCAGCGACATATGCGGAAACAGGGCGTAAGACTGAAACACCATACAGATGTCGCGCTGCTGAATGGAGCGATGGGTCACGTCTTCGCCATCGATGAAAATCTGCCCTTCGCTCGGTTTTTCCAGCCCGGCGACCAGGCGCAGAATGGTGGTCTTACCGCAGCCGGAAGGGCCGAGCAGGGTCACCATTTGCCCCTGCGGGATGGTGAGATTGATATTGTCGATAACCGTGTTGCTGCCGAATCGCTTGGTGACGTTGCGCAGTTCAACAAAATTTTTCTGACTCATAGTGCGCTCCATTACGCCTGGTTTTTGGCTTTTGACCGGGAGATACGCGCTTCCCCGATCAGCCAGTCAAAGATAAAAATAATCGCCAGCATCACTACGATCAGAATCGATCCGTAGGCGATCGCCACGCCGTATTCGCCGTCTTCCACCCGGTTGAGGATATAGGCGGTAGCGACGCGGGTGTCCGGCGTCACGAGGAACACAATGGCGCTGACGGTGGTAATGGCGCGCACAAAGCTGTAGATCAGCGCCGAGAGGATCGCCGGGCGCAGCAGCGGCAGCAGGATATGCGTAATGGTGCGCAGGGAACCCGCGCGCAGGCTGAGCGACGCTTCGTCCAGCGATTTGTCGATCTGGCCTAAACCAGCAATGCCCGCCCGGATGCCCACCGGCACGTTACGCATCACCATCGAGATAATCACAATCGCCGCCGTTCCGGTGAGGTACACCGGCGCGCTGTTAAAGGCGAGAATATAGGAGACGCCTGCCACGGTGCCCGGCACCGCGAAGCACAGCATGGTGGTGAACTCGATGGTCTTTTTGCCTTTAAACTGCTGACGCACCACGATCCAGGCGATCAGCAGGCCGAAGGCGGCGGTGATCGGCGCGGCGATCCCGGCGTAGAGCAGGGTATCGAGCAGCGAAGGCCAGGCGCCGTCGCTCATTCCCTGGCCGAACAGCTTGATAAAGTTATCCAGCGTCAGGGTGTAGTCCACGCCCCAGTTAACGGTAAAGCTGCCGTAGAAAATGCTGCCGTAGAGCAGGGCGTTGAAGGCGATCCACACCGCCAGAATGGCGATCACGCTCCACACCAGGGTCACCGGCAGCGGCTGCACGTCGCCGCGATAGGACTTACCGGAAACCGTGACGTACGAGCGCTTGCCGATCCACATATACTGAATGCAGAACACCAGCAGCGAGAACAGCAGCAGGAACGCGCCGAGGGTACTGGCGGCCTGATAATCGAGCTGCGAACCGGTGATATAGAAGTAGATTTGCGTCGCCAGCACGTCGAAGTTGCCGCCGAGCACCAGCGGGTTGCTGAAGTCGGCCAGCGACTGGACGATGACAATTAAAAACGCGTTCGCCAGCGCCGGTTTCAGCAGCGGGACGAAGACGCCGTTAAAGGTTTGCCAGCGGCTGGCGCGCAGGGTGTACGACGCCTCCTCCAGCGACGGATGAATGGTTTTAATCGCGCCGTCGAGGATCATAAACGCCATCGGAGTGAACGCCAGCACCTGCGCCAGCCAGATGCCGGTAAACCCGTACAGCCAGTTGGTGTTGGTTAAGCCGAACCAGTCGACCATCAGCTCGGTGACGTAGCCGGAACGGCCCATCATCAGGGTAACGCCGAGGCCGACGACAAACGGCGGGGTGACGATCGGCAGAATCGAGAAAATGCGGCCAATAATCGCGCTGCGCTGGGCGATGCGGGTGGTGTAAATCGCCAGCACCAGGCCAAAGAAGGTGCAGCCGATGCCTACCGCAATCGACAGGGCGATGGAGTTGAGGATCACCTGGACAATATGCGCCTGCGACAGCACGGCCATAAACGCCAGCGGGGCAAACTCGCCGGCGTCGTTGGTGAACATCGGGATGAAAATGGCGATGCTCGGCCAGACGATAAAGACGCCGATTAACGCCACGATGGTGACCAGCGAACCAATCACAAAGCGGTCGCCGCCCAGCCATTCCAGGCGGGTGAGCGCCAGGGTCATGATGGCGCCCAGCGCGACAAACAGCACGAGGGTGGCGTAGCCTAACCCGCGGCCTTCCACGGTGGCGCTGACGACGATAAACGCCATACAGAGGAGCGCCCAGCCGGCGTCGAGGTAGTGGCGGCTGCGCTGCTCCCGGCTGGCTTCCTGCCATGGACGAATCAGCAGCAGGCTCGGCAGGAGATACCACAGCCAGCTGATATTGAACTGTGACCAGCCGTAGGCCGCGAGAATTTCATCTTGCGTGGACTCCAGCAGACCGTAATCCAGGCTCCAGCTCGGCAGCAGGGCGAACGCCAGCCAGCCGAATAAAACCCAAAGGAATATCGCATCCCGCTTTTTCACGGGATGGAGTGCAAGTGTGTGTGACATAAGTTTTCCGGTGTCGTAGGCCGGGTAGGGCGTTGATGCCGCCACCCGGCAAATGAACGCAGTGCGGGCTTATTTACCCATCTTCACTTCGCTAACCCATTTATTGATGAGCGCTTTACGCACGTCCGTTGAGCCGTATTTATCCATGTCGTAGTTGATAAGCTTCAGGTCGTCGAGCTTCAGCGAGTTCGGCGAAGTTTCGGCGCTGGTGTTGGTCAGGATCTGATAGGACTTGCCTTTCTTCCACGCCAGCTCCTGGGCCTCTTTCGACAGCACCCAGTCGACAAACAGTTTGGCGTTGTCGAGGTTGCGCGCGCCCTTCAGAATGCTCACGCCGCCAATTTCGTAGCCGGTGCCTTCGCAAGGCGAGATCAGCTCCAGCGGCGCGCCCTGTTCTTTTTCCAGCGAATAGTCGTGCAGGAAGCCGATGCCGATGGCCGTTTCACCGCGGGCGGCGTTGCGCGCCGGGGCGATACCGGATTTCGTGTACTGGGAGACGTTAGCGTTGAGCTGTTTAAGATAATCGAAAGCCTGATCGTCTCCCCACAGCTGGGCGAAGGTCGCCAGCGCGGTGTAGGCGGTGCCGGAGCTCTGCGGGTCGGCAATCTGGATTTCGCCTTTGTATTCCGGTTTGGTCAGATCCTTCCAGCATTTTGGCACCGGCAGGTTTTTCTCTTTCAGGCGCTGGGTGTTCACGCCGAAGCCGAGAATGCCGACGTACACCGCCGAGGAGTAGTTGCCTTTCAGCTTCGCCGGATCGCGGAACTGCTCCATCACCTGCGTAAGATTCGGCGATTTATAGGGCTGCAGCAGGCCCATTTCGCCGGCCTGGGACTGCGGGTCGAGGGTGCCGCCGTACCAGACATCCGCCTGCGGGTTTTTCTTCTCGGCATCGACCTTCGCCAGCGTGCTGCCGGAGCCGTTGCGAATAAACGAGGTTTTTACGTCATATTTTTCGCCGAAGGCTTTAGTTTCCGCCTCACACATTTCGTTGGTGGCGCTGCAATAGACCACCAGACGACCTTTGGCGTGCGCCGCGCCGCTTAACGTCGCCAGCGCAATGCCGGAAGCAATCAGGGTAGTGACCAGCGTTTTTTTCATTATTTTATCCTTTGAGCAGCAGAGGTAGTAATGCTCGCCATCAGCAGCGGCATCAGCAATAAACCCATCAGAACTGCGGCGACCGAGAGTAAACTGAACATCCCCGACCAGCCGTAGCGTTCAATGACCAGCGATAGAGGCCAGCCCGCCAGCGCTGCCCCCAGATAGGCGAACAGGCCGAGAAATCCGCTGATGGAACCCGCCGCCGCTTTGTGTCCGCACTCCACCGCCGCGAGGCCAATCAGCATTTGCGGGCCAAAAACGAAGAAGCCCACCGTAAAGAAACACACCGCCAGCAGCGCGTAGTGGTGTACCGGCGCCAGCCAGAGCGCGGCGACGGAGACCATCAGCCCCAGCGTGAACAGTAAAATCATCGGCGCCCGCTGGCCGCTGAACAGCAGATCCGAGCCCCATCCGGCGAACAGCGCGCCGAGCAGGCCGCCCGCTTCAAACAGCATCACCGTGGCGTTGGCGCTGAGCAGATTGACGCCGTGGCTCTCCGTCAGCCAGATGTTGCCCCAGTCGTTGAGCGCGATGCGGATCAGGTAGACCAGCACATAAGAGACGCCCAGCAGCCAGATCATCGGGTTCTTCAGCATCGTGGTGCGCAGCATCTGCCACAGCCCCATCGGCGGGCTTTGCCGCTCCTGGCGCAGCTCCAGCGGGTCGTTACGCCAGGCGCCCACCGACGGCAATCCCTCTTCGCGGGGCGTTCCTTTCAGGTGCAGCGTTAACCAGATGCCTGATGCCATGCTGATCATCCCCGGTGCCAGCATCGCCGCCTGCCAGCCCCACCAGTGGGCGGCAAAGGCGCTAATCAGCGGGATAATCGCCCCGCCGATGTTGATCGACATATTCCAGCAGCCCCACCAGAAGCCGCGTTCGTTGCGCGAGTACCAGTGGGTTAGCAGGCGGGCGCAGGGAGGCCAGCCCCAGCCCTGAAAAAATCCGTTCAGCGTCCAGACCGCCAGCAGCAACGTCAGCGACTCGCCGAAGGCGAACACCACGTTCAGCAGACCGGTGGCGAACAGGCCCGCGCCCATAAACCAGCGCTGCCCGTGGCTGTCGTGCCACAGCCCGGCGGTAAACTTCGACAGGCCGTAGGTCAGGTAAAACAGCGACCCCAGCAGGCCGATATCGCCTTTATCCAGGCCCAGATCCGTTTGCAGCGCTGGCAGAACGTAGTTGACGCTTTTGCGCGTCAGGTAAAACGCCGCATACCCGATGACCATGTACATCAGCAGCTGCGGACGCAGCGTCCTGTAACGTTGATTAATGTCGGTTGCTGAGCGCATAGCCGTCTCCGTTTTGCTGACTATATGAAAGTGAAATCGAAAGGGGATGAGAGAAAGTCCGGAGTGACTAAGACTTTTT
Source organism: Klebsiella sp. GN_Kp190 (assembly GCF_040061795.1). Taxonomy (NCBI): domain Bacteria; kingdom Pseudomonadati; phylum Pseudomonadota; class Gammaproteobacteria; order Enterobacterales; family Enterobacteriaceae; genus Klebsiella; species Klebsiella sp. GN_Kp190. Next base: position 45,092 of record NZ_JBEAFN010000029.1, on the reverse strand, counting down.
CCTGGTTAGCCGGCTGTTTGTTGCAAATTTGTGGGCAAGTTAACAATTACGCGTGTGCCGCGCTGCGACTCCAGAGTCAGCTCTCCGCCCAGGGCGCTGACCCGCTCACGCATGCCCTGAATGCCGAAGCCGGCCATTTTGTCGGGGCTGATGCCGATACCGTTGTCCTTCACCTCCAGGCGCAGCAGCGTCCCCTGCTGATACAGGGCAATGGCGACCTCGCTGGCGTCGGCGTGCTTACAGACGTTATTAAGCAGCTCCTGCAGCAGCCGATAGAGGGTGAAGCGCACCGTTTCGCTCTCCGGCGTGGCGGTGAGCCGGTAGTCAAAGCGGCAGCGGATACCGCGCTCGGCAAAGGCAAACTCATTGAGCAAATGGTGCAGCGCCTCTTTAAACGACAGCTCATCGAGGGCCGGAGGGCGCAGCTGGCGCAGCAGCTGGCGGGTGGAGTGGTGAATACGCCGGGCGAGATCGTTAATCTGGCTGGCGGCGGCCTGGGTTTGCGCCGGATCGCGCGCCCGCTTCACCAGCTGCGACTGGATCTGAATGGCGGTAATATTCTGGCCGATTTCGTCGTGCAGCTCGCGCGCCAGGCTTTTGCGCGTATCCTCTTCGGTATGGATCAGCTTTTCGGCCAGCGCCCGCCGGGCCGCCAGCTCCGCCTCCAGCCGCTGGCGATAGTGGTGCAGGTTTTGCGCCAGGTGCTGCTGGCGACTGATGGCAATGCCCAGCCCGATGCCGAGCAGCGCCTGGGTGGCCAGAAAAATCTCCAGCTCCACCAGGTTGCTGAATCCAACGCCAACCTGGCGGGCGATGGTGATCATCATGCTGCCCAGCAGGCCGGAAAGGACGCCGCCCTGCCAGCCGAACTTCCACGCCATCACCACGTTGGGCAGAAACACCACAATTAACAGCAGGCGCTCGATTTCCGGCGACAGTACCATCTGGGTGCCGATGCCGATGATAAAGAACAGGCTGCACCAGATGATCAATGAGGTGCGCAGCGGCGGATTATTGGTATCCAGCCCCAGTAGATGGTAGCGGTGCTGCTGGCGCAGGAATTCAAAAATCAGATAGACAAACGGCGTCAGCAGCACCCCGCCGGTAAACGAGGCCAGGCCGAGCATCATCGCCGGGCTTTTCACAAACGGCGAGAGCAGGGCGGTGTTGAGCAGCGCGCTGGCGGTGACCGTCGCCAGCAGCAGCGTCAGCCGCTGCCAGTAAAGGGGAAAGCGGTGCCAGAACTGTTGGGCGATGCCGGCGGGAAGCAGGCCGATCAACGGCGCGGCCAGCAGAATATAGCCGTTCAGCAGCTGTTCGCCGTGCAGCCAGAGCAGCATCAGCACCGGAGGCAGCACCAGCGCGGGCCAGTAGCGGCGCGAAAGCAGGATCAGCAGCGCCAGATAGACGCCGTGCGGCAGGAACAGCGCCGCCTGCTGGCCGTTATGGGTCAGGTAAAACCCGAGCGTCCACAGCATCAGCCAGCCGCTTCCCCAGGCCAGCACGATGAACAGCGAGATGACGCTGTGGCGAAGGCTGCGCGACATTAATGACCCGCCAGCAGCTGGTGGTCGAGGGCGAAATGGACCAGATCAATGGTGCTGTGACACTGTAGTTTGCCCAGCACGTTGGCGCGATGGACGTGAACCGTTTTGTGGCTGAGCTCGAGCTTAAAGGCGATCTCCTTGACGCTGTCGCCTTTAACCAGCAAATCAAAGATTTCGCGTTCACGCGGGGTGAGCACTTCCAGCACCTGCGCCGGTTGCTCTCCGCCGCGCAGCGCCCGCAGCGCATCGGCGCACAGGTAGTGTCCGCCCATACCGACGGAACGCACCGCCTGGACCAACTCTTCCGGGCCGCAGCGTTTGGTCAGATAGCCGCTGGCACCGGCATCGAGCGCGCTCTGCACGAAGGTGGGGGTGTCGTAAATACTGAGAATAATGGCGCGGAACTGCGGCTTTTGCGCGCGCAGGCGCTTTAGCAGGCTCAGGCCGTTCTCATCCGGCATGGCGATATCCATGACCGCCACGTCGACGTCGTCGCGCAGCAGCGCCGGCCAGGCTTCCGCCGCGCGGCTGAACTGGCCAACCACCTCGAGATCTTCTTCGAGGCTGAGTAACTGCGCAAAGCCTGAACGCACCACCACATGGTCATCGACCAGCACCACTCGAATCATGTTTCTTCTCTCTCAGCGCATCATGGTTCTATGATGCCTGCCGCCGCTGCGCTGGCAATCAATCAGGCGCAGTTATGCAACGAATGTAACAAAATCGCAATACACTTCATCCTTCAAGCTGCCTCTTTGTTGGCTTCGTTTGCCCGCCCCGGTCACTGACTTATGTCAGCTCCCGGGGACGAACAACCTTGCCGCCTCGATGCAGCATGAATGATTTTGTGTATAAGCATTGCCGCTTTTTTTCTAAAAACGCTTTGTTCTTAGCAAGATGTTTTAATTCCTTTATCAAATTCAGGCGCAACGAAATACTGCCCCCATAACAAGACAGGGGAGCAGACAACATGGTTTTTTCATCGCGTATCACACTCATTGCCGCGCTGGCGCTGGCGGCGTTCCAGGCCCAGGCGGTCAACGTTACCGTGGCGTATCAGACCTCCGCCGAGCCGGCGAAAGTCGCCCAGGCGGACAACACCTTCGCCAAAGCAAGCGGGGCGACCGTCGACTGGCGCAAGTTTGACAGCGGCGCGAGCATCGTGCGGGCGCTGGCTTCCGGCGACGTGCAGATCGGCAACCTCGGCTCCAGCCCGCTGGCGGTCGCCGCCACCCAGCAGGTGCCGATTGAAGTCTTTCTGCTGGCCTCAAAGCTCGGTAACTCCGAAGCGCTGGTAGTGAAGAAGAGCATCACCAAACCGCAGGACCTGATCGGCAAACGCATCGCCGTGCCATTTATCTCTACGACTCACTACAGCCTGCTGTCGGCGCTGAAGCACTGGGGGATTAAACCGGGGCAGGTGCAGATCCTCAACCTGCAGCCGCCGGCGATTATTGCCGCCTGGCAGCGTGGCGACATTGACGGCGCCTACGTCTGGGCGCCGGCGGTTAACGCGCTGGAAAAAGACGGCACGGTTCTCACCGACTCGTCGCAGGTGGGCGAGTGGGGCGCGCCGACGCTGGACGTGTGGGTGGTACGCAAAGACTTTGCCGAAAAGCATCCTGACATCGTCAAAGCCTTCGCCAAAAGCGCCATTGACGCGCAGCAGCCCTATATCGCCAACCCGGATGAGTGGCTGAAGCAGCCGGAGAACATCAGCAAGCTGGCGCGCTTAAGCGGCGTACCGGAAGCCGACGTGCCGGGGCTGGTGAAAGGCAATACCTACCTGACCGCCGCCCAGCAGGCGCAGGAGCTGAACGGGCCGGTGAATAAAGCCATCATCGACACCGCTAAATTCCTGAAAGAGCAGGGCAAAGTGCCCGCCGCCGGTAGCGACTACAGCCAGTACGTCACCGACCGTTTTGTGAAGTAAAGGAGGTCATGATGCTGCAAATCTCGCATCTTTCCGCCGATTACGGCGGTAAACCGGCGCTGGCGGATATCAACCTGACGCTGGACAGCGGCGAACTGCTGGTGGTCCTGGGGCCCTCCGGCTGCGGTAAAACCACGCTGCTGAACCTGATTGCCGGATTCGTGCCTTATCAGCACGGCAGCATCACCCTTGAAGGCCAGCGGGTTGAAGGGCCGGGCGCCGATCGCGGCGTGGTGTTTCAGCACGAAGGGCTGCTGCCGTGGCGCAACGTGCAGGATAACGTCGCGCTCGGGCTGCAGCTGGCCGGGGTCGACAAAACGCAGCGCCGGGCAACCGCCGCGCAGATGCTGAAAAAAGTGGGCCTTGAGGGAGCGGAAAAGCGCTTTATCTGGCAGCTCTCCGGCGGCCAGCGCCAGCGGGTAGGCATTGCCCGCGCGCTGGCGGCCAACCCGCAGCTGCTGCTGCTTGATGAACCGTTTGGCGCGCTGGATGCCTTTACCCGCGAGCAGATGCAAACCCTGTTGCTCAGCCTGTGGCATGAGACCGGTAAGAAGGTGCTGCTGATTACCCACGATATCGAAGAGGCGGTGTTTATGGCCACCGAACTGGTACTACTCTCGCCGGGGCCGGGCCGGGTGCTCGAACGGCTGCCGCTCGATTTTGGCCGCCGCTTCGTCGCCGGTGAATCCTGCCGCAGCATTAAATCGGACCCGCGGTTTATCGAACAGCGCGAATACGTCCTCAGCCGGGTATTTGAACAACGGGAGGCTTTCTCATGAGCGTGGTCATCAATGACAAACCGCGTCAGCGGGGGCTGAAGTGGCGCTGGCCGCTCTCGCGTCAGCTCAGCCTGAGCGTGGCGACCCTGGCGGTACTGCTGGCTATCTGGTGGGCCGTTGCCGCCCTGCAGCTGATTAGTCCGCTGTTTCTGCCGCCGCCGGGACAGGTATTGCAGAAACTTATCACTATTGCCGGTCCGCAGGGTTTTATGGACGCCACCCTCTGGCAGCACCTGGCGGCGAGCCTGACGCGTATCGTTATCGCGCTGCTGGCGGCGGTACTGCTCGGCGTGCCGGTGGGGATCGCCATGGGGCTGAGCCCCACGGTACGCGGGATCCTCGACCCGCTGATCGAGCTTTATCGCCCGGTGCCGCCGCTGGCCTATTTACCGCTGATGGTGATCTGGTTCGGCATCGGCGAGACCTCGAAGATCCTGCTGATCTACCTGGCGATATTCGCGCCGGTGGCGATGTCGGCGCTGGCGGGGGTTAAGAGCGCCCAGCAGGTGCGCATTCGCGCCGCGCAATCTTTAGGGGCCAGCCGGGCGCAGGTGCTGTGGCTGGTGATCCTGCCCGGCGCGCTGCCGGAGATCCTCACCGGCCTGCGCATTGGGCTCGGCGTGGGCTGGTCGACGCTGGTGGCCGCGGAGCTGATTGCCGCCACCCGCGGGTTAGGTTTTATGGTGCAGTCCGCCGGTGAGTTCCTCGCCACCGACGTGGTGCTGGCCGGGATCGCGGTGATTGCCATCATCGCCTTTTTACTGGAACTGGGGCTGCGCGCGCTGCAGCGTCGCCTGACGCCCTGGCATGGAGAAGTACAATGAGCGAACGTTTAAGCATTACCCCGCTGGGGCCGTATATTGGCGCGCAGGTATCCGGTGTCGACATTACCCGTCCGCTGAGCGACAACCAGTTTGAGCAGCTGTATCACGCGGTGCTGCGTCACCAGGTGGTGTTCCTGCGCGAGCAAAACATCACTCCCGAGCAGCAGCGGGATCTCGCCCTGCGCTTTGGCGACCTGCATATTCATCCGGTCTATCCGCACGCGCCCGGCGTGGATGAGATTATCGTGCTCGATACCCACGACGATAACCCGCCAGATAACGATAACTGGCACACCGATGTCACCTTTATAGAGACGCCGCCCGCCGGGGCGATCCTCGCGGCAAAAGAGCTGCCGTCAACCGGCGGCGACACCCTGTGGACCAGCGGCATTGCGGCCTATGAGGCGCTCTCCGCGCCTTTGCGCCAGCTGTTAAGCGGCCTGCGCGCGGAGCATGATTTTCGCAAATCGTTTCAGGAGTACAAATACCGCAAAAGCGAAGAGGAGCATCAGCGCTGGCTGGAGGCGGTCGCGAAAAATCCGCCGCTGCTGCATCCGGTGGTGCGCACCCATCCGGTGACCGGGAAGCAGGCGCTGTTTGTCAATGAGGGCTTTACCACCCGCATCGTCGACGTCACGGAGAAAGAGAGCGAGGCGCTGCTCGGCTTCCTGTTTGCTCATGTTACTAAACCGGACTTCCAGGTGCGCTGGCGCTGGCAGCCGAACGACGTGGCCATTTGGGATAACCGCGTCACCCAGCACTACGCCAACGCCGATTACCTGCCGCAGCGGCGCATTATGCACCGGGCGACGATTCTCGGGGATAAACCCTATTATCGGGCGGGGTAATGCTTGTAGCCCGGTCGCGCGCCGCGGAGAAAAGCGGAAGCGGTATTGCACGTGGCTTCCCGGAGGCGGCACTTAACGCGCCTTGTCCGGGCTATCGGTCCGCAGAAAGCTGTAAACCCGTAGCCCGGCTAAGGCGCAATGCGCCGCAAGCCGGGAAACAACCTACGATAAACGCGCCGCCTCCGGGAAAAGGCTTTTATGCCGATTTTTGCGCGTCCAGATGTACCCCAATATAGCGCTGATAGCGGTTCGCCTTCAGGTAGGTCAAGTCCACCAGCACCAGACCATCCACGCAGTTGTTGAAATCCGGGTCGCTGCCGAAATCGATAAACTGTACGCCGCCCGGCTCGCAAACTTCCGAGTACTGCTTATACAGCGGCGGGATCGCGCAGCCGAGGTTGCCGAGCAGGGACTTCAGCCGCGCCAGATCGTCGTTGTAATCTTCTCCGCCAAACTGCGCCAGCACATCGGGCAGCGAGGCCGGATAAGGGCGGCGCGACTCCGCCAGCGGATGCGTCGCCGGGAACCACAGTCGATAGAACGCGACCAGCAGATCGCGCGCCGACGGCGGCAGCCCGCCGGAAATCGACACCGGGCCGAACAGATAGCGATAGTGCGGATAGCGCGCCAGATACGCGCCGATGCCGGACCACAGGTAGTCCAGTCCGCGGCGGCCCCAGTAGCGCGGCTGGATAAAGCTGCGCCCCAGCTCAATTCCGTGCTGCAGAATATCGTCCATGCGCGCGTCGTAATGGAACAGGCTGTAGCTATAGACGCCGTTCAGGCCGCGCTTTTCCAGCTGCATCGCGGTCGGCATAAAGCGGTAAGCGCCGACGATTTCCAGGTCTTCTTCATCCCACAGAATCAGATGCAGATAGTCGTCGTCGTAACCGTCAACGTCGCGACGTTTGCCGCTGCCTTCGCCCACCGCGCGGAAGGCGATTTCCCGCAGGCGGCCCAGTTCGCGCAGCACCGGCGCATCTTCCTGGCCGCGGCGCTGCCAGAGATAAATCACTTTGCCATCCGCCGTGCGCCCCAGCGTTTCCGCCCGTCCCAGTTCGCGCTTGAGCAGGGCGCGGTCTTCAGGTCGGGCAATAGCGCTTTCGCTTTTAAATACGCCGGGCTGCCCTTTTGCCAGCAGCTCCAGGTGGCGATAGCAGCGTTCGGTCAGCTCGCGAACAGAGCGCTGAGGATCGAACCAGCTTGACCAGGCAATCTGTTGGCCGAAATTAACCGGCAGGCTGCCGTTGCGGCGGCGAAACATTTGCTGCATCAGCAGCAGCAGCGGCAGGCTATCGGAAATCAGCGTGCTGGCGTAAAACAGCGCGCTGTTGCGCGCGCGGATCCACGCCGGCAGCAGCGGGGCGCGATATTTCGCCGCCAGCTTAATAAATCCGGAGTGCCATTTTTTATCGCGAATACCGCGCCGGGTGAGGCGTGAAACTTCACCCGCCGGGAAGAAAATCAGCACGCCGCCGTTTTGCAGCTGCTGGTCCATCTGCTGCAGCGCCGCTTTGGCGGTTCGGCCGTTGATATTATCGACCGGAATAAACAGCGAGCTCAGCGGTTCAAGGTGGGTCAGCATGCGGTTGGTGACTACTTTGACGTCGCGGCGCACGCGGGACACCGCGTAGAGCAGGGCCAGGCCGTCAAGCGTACCGGTGGGGTGGTTGGCGATAATGACCAGCGGGCCATGTTCGGGGATTTGTTCGAGATCGTGCGCCGGGATAGCGCAGCGGATATTAAGATGTTCGAGCACCTGTTCGACCGTATCCAGTCCTTTCAGGTGATGATGACGCGCGGCAAACTGCTGAAACTCTTCCTCATGCAGGAGCTTTTTCAGCACCTTTTTCTGCCAGAGCGCTGGCTTTGCCTGAGGCCACAGGTCATCGATGACATTGTCGAGACTAAACATAGCGGCACCTCCTCCGTCCTGCCCAGACAGTAGAAGGCGCAGATGTCGCTCAGATTACAGTTGAGTGAAGATTTGGGATATTTCCCCGGGTTGCGGCTGGCGCCTTACCCGGGCTACCGGAGCAGATTGTAGCCCCGGTAAGCGCAGCGCGACCGGGGGAAGCCTGGCAATGAACCCGGCAACCGGAGCAGATCGTAGCCCCGGTAAGCGTAGCGCGACCGGGGGTTTACTGGCGTTCGCCGCACAAAAAATCGTGAATTTCGCCACCCCAATTATCGGGATATAACCCGCGGCGTACATCCCGGTGAAAGGTTGAAAAAGGCCAATCACAAACCTGTCGTACCCAACCGTGTTTTACAGGATTAATGTAGGTGTAATCGATATGCCGGCGGTAGTCTTCTTCATCGCGGATTGCATGTTCCCAGAAACGCGGTTGCCAGACATTTTCTTGTTTTAATGCTTTGCTAAAGCAACCTTTTATGTCCCGCCATCTGGCGGAGAAATCGCTATCGTCTCCGGGTAATGTCCAGATGCAATGAAGATGTTCAGGAAGGATAACCCATGCATCAATGTAAAAGGGTTTTCGCCGTTTGATGGTGAGGATGGCGTGACGTAAAGTACCGATGTGCTCGGTCAGAAGTCTGCTTTTTCGGTTTCGCAAATTAACTGTAAAAAACCAGGTTCCACCCTTCAGGTAATAACGACGGTAGGCCACCATGCAGCGCTCCTTTGCAAAAGATAGCGTCTTAAGCGGCAGGATAGAGTCGGGGTAACAGTCTGGCAAGAATCCAAAGATAATGGTGGAAAGAGTCTCGCAACTTTCTGCAGCAGAGGAATTCCCCGGGTTGCGGCTGACGCCTTACCCGGGCTACCGGAGCAGGTTTGTAGCCCCGGTAAGGCGTCAGCCGCGACCGGGGAACGGTAATAGCCGAATTAACGCAGGATTTTCTTTTCGGCGAGATCTAGGGCGAAGTAGCTGAAGATCAGATCCGCGCCGGCGCGCTTGATTGCGCCGAGGCTTTCCAGCACCACTTTCTCTTCATCGATAGCGCCGGCCTGGGCGGCGAACTTAATCATCGCGTATTCACCGCTCACCTGGTACGCGCCGAGCGGCAGGTTGGTGCGCTCGCGCAGATCGCGCAGGATATCGAGATAGGGACCGGCCGGTTTGACCATCAGGCAGTCGGCGCCCTGGGCTTCGTCCAGCAGCGATTCGCGAATCGCTTCGCGGCGGTTCATCGGGCTCATCTGATAGGTTTTACGATCGCCTTTCAGCGCGGTACCCGCGGCTTCGCGGAACGGACCATAGAACGATGAAGCGAACTTGGTGGAGTAGGACATAATCGCCGTATCGGTAAATCCGGCGGCGTCCAGCGCCTGGCGAATGGCCTGCACCTGGCCGTCCATCGCGGCGGACGGGGCGATAAAATCCGCGCCTGCGGCAGCGGCGACCACCGCCTGCTTACCGAGGTTGGTAAGGGTTAAATCGTTATCGACACCGTGGTCGCACAGCACGCCGCAATGGCCGTGGGAGGTGTATTCGCAGAAACAGGTGTCGGACATCACGATCATCTCCGGCACCGCCTCTTTACAGATGCGGGACATGCGCGCCACCAGGCCGTTTTCGTTCCAGGTATCGCTGCCAACGGCATCGGTATGATGGGAAATCCCGAAGGTCATCACCGAACGGATACCGGCGTTGGCAATGCGCTCGATTTCGCGCGCCAGGTGTCTTTCCGGAATACGCATCACGCCGGGCATCGCTTCGATGGCTTTGTAATCGTCGATTTCTTCTTCAACAAAGATCGGCAACACCAGGTCGTTCAAACTCAGTGTTGTCTCTTCAAACATGGCACGTAGCGAAGCGGACTTGCGCAGTCGGCGCGGGCGAGTGATTAAATCTGTCATGGTTTGCCTGATTTTGTGAAATGAAAAAAGCGAGTTTACCTCAATTGGCGGCGGGATGTTTCGCCAAAACGATCCTTATCTATCGTCGGCAAAACATCCCAACAGGTTACTGGCTGGCGGTCTCAATCCCGGGGCGGTCGCCGCTTAATTCGCTGACCAGCTCGTTGACGCCATCGCTCATGTTGTTGAAACGCGTCAATGAAGAGCGGGTGACCACCACGAAGGCGCCGACGTTAGCCTGCGGGTTCATCGCCATGTAAGTGATAAAACCGCCGCCGCCGCCGGTCTTCTGAATAATGCCCGGCTGGCCGTTTTTCGGCTTCATGTAGACCCAGCCGAGACCCAGCGCATCGGCTTTGCCCGGCACGTCCATCCCGATCACCCTCGTCAGCTGGCTGCGTTGATAAATGAGCGTCTGCATCCGGTCCGCCTGCTGCCCGCGGGTGAAGAAATCGGAAGAGAGGAACTGCTGCATCCAGCGCATCATATCGCCAGGCGTGGAGTAAACGCCGCCGCTGCCGATGGCCGCCAGCGTATTGTTGCACGGGCTGGCCCCTTTCTCCGGGATCATCAGGCGCCGGCACTGATCGGGCGAAGGCGTAAAGGTGGTGTCTTTCATCCCCAGCGGACGGGTAATCTGCTCTTCAAACAGCTGCGGCCAGGGCTTGCCCGCGGCGGTAGAGAGCGCATCGGCCAGTAAATCGAACGCCAGATTGGAATAGGCGGCCTGGGAACCCGGCGCGGCTTTTAACGTTGCCGTGGAGAGCCAGTTCCAGCGCTGCTGGCGCGTTGGCCAGACGAACACCGGACGATGCGCCGCGCCCCCTGGCTGCTCGCGCGGCAGGGCGCTGGTATGGGTCGCCAGATTCACCAGCGTAATGGGCGCTCCCTGATATGTCGGCACGCGCGCGCCCGGCGGGGCGTATTTGCTCAGCGGATCGTTGAGCTTCACCACGCCCTGGTCGAGAAGTTTGACCAGCATTTCGCTGGTCATCAGCTTGCTCAGGGAGGCGATGCGAATCACCGAATCGAGCTGCGGGTGCTCATTATTGCCCGGGCGCGTCTCGCCGAAGCTGCGGAATACGCGCTGGTTACCATCGATAACCACCAGCGCCATGCCGATCGCGCCGCTGCCGTAGTAGATATGGTTAGCGTAACGGTCGACAACATCCGCAGCGAATTCCGGGTCGACGCTCGGCTGCGCGGCCTGGGCCGATGTCAACGACGCCGCGCACAGCGCAGCAAAAATGAGCAGACTACGTTTCAACGGGGGCATCCATCATGGTGAAGAAAAATATAGAGCGTATTTATACTACGAAGCGCCGCCGAGCAAAGCGCTAATAACGCCATTCTGTGCGGAAAAACGTAACCTGGCGTAAAAAATCCTTTTTTTGCTTTCGGATAGCGGCTTTCGCCTGCGGGCGCGTATGATATTCGTTTTGGCTAAACATGGGTGGCAAGAGACGATGGCGGCGAAACGGGTAGTGATGGTAGTGGATATGCAAAACGGCGTTTTCGCGACGCCGCGTATTGAACGCGAGCGCTGCGCGGCGCAAATTAACCGCCTGATAAACGCCGCGGATACCGTTATCTTCATTCAGCACTGCGAAGAGGGCGGTCTGGAAGAGGGGAGCGAAGGTTTTGCTTTGCTGCCTGAACTGCACCAGCCGGCAGGCGCGTTGTTCGTGACCAAGACCGCCTGCGACGCCTTCTACCGCACCCGCCTGGAAGAGGTGCTGCGCGAACATCACATCACGCAGTTTGTGATTTGCGGCTGCGCCACCGACTACTGCGTAGATACCACCATCAAAAACGGCGCCAGCCGGGGCTATGCGATTACCGTCGCTGAAGATGCCCATACCACAGCCAACCGCCCGGCGGCGCAGGCCGTCACGCTGATCGCCCACTACAACGAGGTGTGGCGTACGCTGACCGTTCCGGGCAATCCTTTACAGGTGAAATCGACAGAAACAATTCTGAACGGATGGTCGGCGAACTAAGCTGCTGATATCCGGTCTCATCATCCGCCCACTTTGCTTCGCTGCGACGGCTTTGCGGCGGGCGTCTTTGTGGTACACAGCACAGCAAAACGAAAAAGAAGTTAGCAGGAGAGCATGATGTTTAAATCCTTTTTCCCCAAACCGGGGCCGTTTTTTATTTCTGCCTTTATCTGGTCGCTGCTGGCGGTGATCTTTTGGCAGGCGGGCGGCGGCGACTGGCTGCTGCGGGTCACCGGCGCATCTCAGGATGTGGCGATTAGCGCGGCGCGCTTTTGGTCGCTCAACTACCTGGTGTTCTACGCGTTCTACGTATTCTGCGTGGGCGTTTTCGCCCTCTTTTGGTTTATTTACAGCCCCCACCGCTGGCAGTACTGGTCGATCCTCGGCACCTCGCTGATTATTTTCGTCACCTGGTTTCTGGTCGAGGTCGGGGTGGCGATAAACGCCTGGTACGCCCCGTTCTACGATCTTATTCAGGCCGCGCTGGCGACGCCGCATAAGGTCAGCATTAACCAGTTTTATCAGGAAATTGGCATCTTTCTCGGCATCGCGCTAATCGCGGTGGTCATCGGGGTGATGAACAACTTCTTCGTCAGCCACTACGTTTTCCGCTGGCGTACCGCCATGAACGAACACTATATGGCGCACTGGCAGCATCTGCGCCATATCGAAGGCGCCGCGCAGCGTGTGCAGGAAGATACCATGCGCTTTGCTTCCACCCTGGAGAGCATGGGCGTCAGCTTCCTTAACGCGGTGATGACCCTTATCGCCTTCCTGCCGGTGCTGGTGACGCTCTCCGCGCACGTCCCGGATTTACCGATTGTCGGCCACCTGCCTTACGGCCTGGTGATTGCCGCTATCATCTGGTCGTTAATGGGTACCGGCCTGCTGGCGGTGGTGGGGATCAAGCTGCCCGGCCTGGAGTTCAAAAACCAGCGCGTTGAGGCCGCCTATCGTAAAGAGCTGGTGTACGGCGAAGATGACGCCAACCGCGCGACGCCGCCGACGGTGCGTGAGCTGTTTGGCGCCGTGCGCCGCAACTATTTCCGCCTCTATTTCCACTACATGTATTTCAATATCGCCCGTATTCTTTATCTGCAGGTGGATAACGTTTTCGGTTTGTTCCTGCTGTTTCCGTCGATTGTTGCCGGTACGATTACGCTGGGCCTGATGACCCAGATCACCAACGTCTTTGGCCAGGTTCGCGGTTCGTTCCAGTATCTGATTAGCTCATGGACTACACTGGTTGAGCTGATGTCTATCTACAAACGTCTGCGCAGCTTCGAGCGCGAGCTGGATGGCAAAGAGCTGCAGACCGTGACGCAAACATTAAGTTGATCAACGCAAGGATGAACCATGCCGGTAGCGCAATCCAGAATCACTTCTCTCACCCTGACGCTACTGGCAGGGATTGTCCTCACCGCCTGCTCCAGCAAGCCGGAGCCGGAGCTGAAAAAGGGCGAAAAGGCGATTGATGTTGCCGCGGTGGTGCGGCAGAAAATGCCCGCCAGCGTGAAAGATCGCGAGGCCTGGGCGCAGGCCATCGCCAAAACCTTTGCCAGCCAGAAGCTGGCGCCGACGGAAGAGAACGTCTGTTCGGTGCTGGCGGTGGCGCAGCAGGAGTCCAACTATCAGGCCGACCCGGCGGTGCCGGGGCTGAATAAAATCGCCTGGCAGGAGATTGACCGCCGGGCGGAGAAAATGCATATCCCGGTTTTTCTGGTGCATACCGCGCTGAAAATCAAATCGCCCAACGGCAAAAGCTATAGCGAACGCCTCGATAGCGTGAAAACCGAAAAGCAGCTGAGCGCGATTTTCGATGATTTTATCGGCATGGTGCCGATGGGGCAGAAGCTGTTCGGCTCGCTGAACCCGGTGCATACCGGCGGCCCGATGCAGGTCAGCATCGCCTTCGCCGAGCAGCATACCGACGGCTACCCGTGGAAAATCGACGGTACCGTGCGCCAGGAGGTGTTCAGCCTGCGCGGCGGTCTGTGGTTCGGCACCTATCATCTGTTGAACTATCCGGCGAACTACAGCGTGCCGCTGTACCGTTTTGCCGATTTCAACGCCGGATGGTACGCCAGCCGTAACGCCGCCTTCCAGAACGCCGTCTCTAAAGCGACGGGCGTGAAGCTGGCGCTGGATGGCGATTTGATTCGCTACGATAGCGACGAGGCCGGAACCACCGAACTGGCGGTGCGCCGGTTATCCTCACAGCTGGCAATGAGCGATGATGATATCCATCGTCAGTTAAAGAAGGGCGATACCCTGGCGTTTGAAGAGAGCGATCTCTATAAGCAGGTGTTTCGCATTGCCGATAAGAAAGCCGGCAAAACGCTCCCGCGGGAGGTGCTGCCGGGCATTCAGCTTGAGAGCCCGAAAATCACCCGTAACCTGACGACCGCCTGGTTTGCCAAACGCGTTGACGACCGGCGGGCCAGCTGTATGGCGCGCCGTTAGCGGCGGCTGCGCCAGCGGAATATCAGCCCAGGAATACCAATGAGCACGCAGCCCGCCAGGAAGGGAATCAGGCCGAACAGGGTACCGACCACCAGGCTAATCTCGACCCGCGGGCGGCTGCTGTCCTGCATTTGAATCAGATGCTCAAAAACGCCGGGCGCGTGGATCAGCATACTCAGCATTTGCGCACCGGCCCAGAAGCAAAACAGCACAAACAGAGCGTAAGCGATGTTGCTGCCGGTGAGAGAGCCCCTCTTTTTGCCGCCGTTGACGGTCTTTGCAAAGGTGAACTCTGCCATCTTGACCTCCGTACTTCACTTTCTTGCCGTTTTTTCCACGGCGACGTAGAGGGTAATTCTGGCAACGAAGGGGGGATTTCAGTATCAGATTGCTGGTAATTTCCGCCCAGGAATATTCCTGATTTCATCGGGTTGTGAGTTTGCTACAAATTTGTGAAATTTAGACCGATATCGCAATGTGCGACAATTCTCAACGCCGCTACAGACCCGCGGTGGCGGCTATGCGAAGATGCTTTTTTTGTTGTCGGAGTGGTTATGAAACTCACGGAAAAAATCCGCCGCGATTGGCACTACTACGCGGTAGCGCTGGGGTTAATTTTTATTATGAATGGCGTGGTCGGGCTGCTCGGGTATGAAACCGAAGGCTGGCGTTCTTACGCGGTTGGGCTGGTGACGTGGGTCATTAGCTTCTGGATTGCCGGGTTTATTATTCGCCGCCGCCCGGCAGAGGAAGCGTGAACCGGAGGTGGTGAACCCGTAGCCTGGCTAAGCGCAGCGCGAGCCGGGAAGATGCCGGGCTGATACATCAACCCCGGCGCACTCCCCGGGTCGCGGCGTAAACGCTTACCCGGGCTACCGCCGGCAGACGGCGGTGAACTCGTTACCGGGATTAATTCATCGATGTTTTCAGCGCCCGATCGGCGGCGTGACGCTCAAGCGCCAGCTCAATCAAGCGGCTAATCAGGCTGGTATAGTCCAGACCGCTGGCCTGCCAGAGCTTCGGATACATGCTGATGTTGGTGAAGCCCGGCAGCGTATTGATTTCGTTAATCACCACGTCGTTATCGGCGGTCAGGAACACATCGACGCGCGCCATCCCGCTGCAGCCGAGGGTCTGATAGGCGCGAACGGCGATATCGCGAATTTTATCGTTTACATCGCTGTCGATGGCCGCCGGAACCACCACCTTCGCGCCCTGATCGTCAATGTACTTGGTGTCATAGGCGTAGAATTCGCTGTTGAGGACGATTTCACCGCAGGTGCTGGCCTCGGGATTATCGTTGCCCAATACCGCGCACTCGATCTCACGCCCTTTAATCCCTTGTTCAACCACCACTTTATGGTCAAATTCGAAGGCCAGGGCCACGGCCTGCTGATACTGCTCTTCGCTGTTGACCTTGCTGACACCCACCGAGGAGCCCTGGTTCGCCGGTTTGACGAACAGCGGCAGGCCCAGCTTCGCCTGCACTTCGGCAAAGCTCACCTGATGACGGTTGGCGCGGGTCAGGGTAATAAAAGGCGCAATCGACAGCCCGGCATCGCGCAGCAGACGCTTGGTCACGTCTTTGTCCATGCAGGCGGCGGAGCCGAGGACGTCGGAGCCGACGAAGGGCAGGTTAGCCATCCGCAGCATACCCTGCAGAGAACCATCTTCCCCAAGGGTGCCGTGAACAATCGGGAAAATGACGTCGATGGCCGCCAGCGGCTGGCCGCTATCGGCGTTAATCAGCTGCTGCGCTTCGCGTCCGGGAATTTGCGCCAGGGTAATATCGGATGGGCGCAGGGCAATATGGGCGGGGTCCTGCGGATTGAGCAGATAGTTGCTGGCGTCGTTGATATGCCACTGCCCCTGCTTATCAATCCCCAGCAAAACGACGTCGAAGCGCGTTTTGTCGATGGCTTCCACGATATTTTTCGCTGACTGTAGCGATACTTCATGTTCTGCCGACTTACCGCCGAAAACGATCCCAACCCTCATCTTAGCCATTTCAACTTCCATCATGATTACATCAAAGGGCATAACATAGCATGTGAAACGGCCGCCTGGCTGCCATAATATTCACCGGGTAAAGCATTGGGAGGCAGCGCGTGAAAGGAAAAGGGCTTATCGTTCTGTTGGCGCTGCTGGCGGCCGGATATTACGGCTATCGTTATCTTCCCGCGCACTATAACCCGCTGGCGCCGCTGCGTCTGGAGGATCCGCCGGGGTTCATCACCCACTATAAGCTGCGGCGATTGACGCCCGGACAGTGCGCCAACCTGCTGAAGGAAGCGAATCAGCGAAATCTCATCACCAGCCGGGCGGTGGCCGATAGCGGGGGAGAGTGCCCCCTGCAAAACGTGGTTCGGGTACGCGATTTTGGCGCGGTAAAGCTTAGCAGCAGCTTCCTCGCCAGCTGCCCGCTGGCGTTAAGCAGCGCGCTGTATCTGCAACAGCAGGCGAAACCGCTGACTCGGCGGATGCTGGGGCAAGAGCTCCGCCAGGTCGACCATTTTGGCAGCTATGCCTGCCGTAATATTTACCATCGTCAGAACGCGCGGCGCAGCGAGCACGCTACCGCGGAGGCGCTGGATATCAGCGGCTTTCGTTTGGCCGATGGCCGACGCATCAGCGTGCTGAAAGGGTGGCCCGATGCGCAGTATCACCCCTGGCTACAGGCGTTACTGGCCGGCGGTTGCAGCTATTACGGCAACGCTTTAGGGCCGGACTATAACGCGGCCCATGCGAACCATTTTCACCTCGGTATGCGCGGCCAGGGGTTCTGTTTCTGAGCATAACTCGCTGTATACCACGCTTTTCACCATGAAATTATTCGCAATAGGGCAATCTGGTGTCATAAAACACTAAACTCGCCGTCAGCGCATCTCTGGTAGTACGTCGGACAGGGGAAATTGCTAAGCTAGTTAATAATTGCCAAAAAATTAATGAATACGCGTAGTTATGGAATCCTGGAAGGTTAATCTTATCTCCGTCTGGTTTGGCTGTTTTTTTACCGGCCTGGCCATCAGCCAAATTCTTCCCTTTTTGCCGCTGTACGTTTCCCAACTGGGCGTGACCTCGCATGAAGCGTTATCCATGTGGTCGGGCCTGACGTTTAGCGTCACTTTTCTGGTGTCGGCGATTGTCTCGCCGATGTGGGGGAGCCTCGCCGACCGCAAAGGGCGCAAGCTGATGCTGCTGCGCGCCTCGCTGGGGATGGCCATCGCCATTTTACTTCAGGCGTTCGCCACCAACGTCTGGCAGCTGTTTATCCTGCGCGCGGTGATGGGACTGACTTCCGGCTATATTCCCAACGCCATGGCGCTGGTGGCGTCTCAGGTTCCGCGCGAGCGTAGCGGCTGGGCGCTGAGCACGCTGTCGACGGCGCAGATCAGCGGCGTGATTGGCGGGCCGCTGCTCGGCGGTTTTCTGGCTGACCACGTCGGTTTGCGCGCCGTATTTATCATCACCGCGATTTTGCTGACCGTAAGCTTCCTGGTGACGCTGTTTCTGATTAAAGAGGGCGCCCGGCCGCAGGTCACGAGGGCGGAGCGGCTGAGCGGCAAGGCGGTATTTGCCTCGCTGCCCTATCCGGGACTGGTGATCAGCCTGTTTTTCACCACTCTGGTGATCCAACTGTGCAACGGCTCAATCGGCCCGATTCTGGCGCTGTTTATCAAGTCGATGGCGCCGGATAGCAATAACATCGCCTTTCTCGCCGGCATGATCGCCGCCGTGCCGGGCGTGTCGGCGCTGATTTCGGCTCCCCGTCTGGGGAAACTGGGCGACAGGATCGGCACCTCGCGGATCCTGCTGGCGACGCTGTGCTGCGCGGTGGTGATGTTCTTTGCCATGTCGTTCGTTACCACCCCATTCCAGCTTGGCGTCCTGCGTTTCCTGCTCGGTTTTGCCGATGGGGCGATGCTGCCGGCGGTGCAAACGCTTCTGCTCAAATACTGCAGCGACAGCGTCACCGGGCGTATTTTCGG
The DNA here is from genome assembly GCF_040061795.1 of Klebsiella sp. GN_Kp190. Classification (NCBI taxonomy): domain Bacteria; kingdom Pseudomonadati; phylum Pseudomonadota; class Gammaproteobacteria; order Enterobacterales; family Enterobacteriaceae; genus Klebsiella; species Klebsiella sp. GN_Kp190. The sequence goes on along the minus strand of NZ_JBEAFN010000029.1, from coordinate 26,886 downwards.
CTATAACCAGTCGTTTATGTATCTTGGCAACGTGGCCGGGCCGCTGATCGGCGCGTCGGTCTCGGCCATGGCCGGCTTCCGCTGGGTGTTTATCGCGACGGCGGTTATTGTCCTGATCAATATCTGGCAGCTGGCCATCATGCTGCGCCGCAGCCGCCGTCCTGCGGCTTAATTCCGCTCTTTCTCCTCGGCCGCGATGGATGCGACAGCGTCAGTAGCGGCCTCGGTGTTCCCGAAGCTTTAAATGTATCACCGATCACAAAACGATCATTTTCCCCTCTCATCCTCTTCTATTCCTGACTGTTACGCGTATACAGTTACGCGTAACAGTTATTGAAAAAGAGGTTTTATGCGAAATTTATTTGATTTGTCAGGGAAGCGCGCGCTGATCACCGGATCCGCTCAGGGGATTGGCCATCTGCTGGCCGGCGGTCTGGCGGAGTACGGCGCGGAGATCATCATCAACGACCGCACCCAGGCGCGCGCGGACCAGGCGGCGCAGGCGCTGGTGGCGCAGGGTTTTCATGCGGTAGGGGTCGCCTTTGATGTCACCCGGGCGGCGCAGGTCGAGCAGGCGATAGCCCGCATCGAAGAGGAGATCGGCGCCATTGATATTTTAATTAATAACGCCGGGATCCAGCGGCGTTTCCCTTTTACCGAATTTCCGGAGGAGGAGTGGGATAACGTTATTGAGGTCAATCAGAAGGGCGTTTTTCTGGTTTCACAGCAGGTGGCGAAATATATGATGGGCCGCCGCGCGGGGAAAATAATTAATATTTGCTCAATGCAGAGCGAGCTGGGGCGTAAAACCATTACGCCTTATGCGGCCTCGAAAGGGGCGGTTAAAATGCTGACTCGCGGCATGTGCGTTGAGCTGGCCGAATATAATATTCAGGTTAACGGTATCGCGCCGGGATATTTTGCCACCGACATGACGGCCGCCCTGGTCAACGATGAGGCGTTTTCCGCCTGGCTGTACCAGCGTACCCCGGCGGCGCGCTGGGGAAAACCGGAAGAACTGATTGGCGCCGCGGTATATCTGGCCTCGTCGGCGGCAAACTTTGTTAACGGTCATTTGCTGTTTGTGGACGGCGGAATGCTTGCCGCTGTCTGAATCACTTCGCGTCCTTCGGGCAGCAGCGTGCCCGCACTACCTGAAGGACAGAGTATTAAACCCGTGTGATGATATTGATATCTGAGGAGTGCTTATGCACATGCTCGCGAAATTACCCGCGCGTCGCTGGTGGTATTTAATGCCGATTATATTTATTACCTATAGTCTGGCCTATCTTGACCGTGCGAATTATGGTTTTGCCGCTGCGGCGGGAATTGAAAGCGATTTGGGTATTACCAAAGGAACGGCATCGCTTATTGGCGCGCTATTTTTTCTCGGCTATTTCTTTTTCCAGGTACCCGGCGCGATATATGCGGTAAAACGCAGCGTGCGAAAAATGATTTTCTTTAGCCTGATTTTATGGGGATTCTGCGCGGCGGCGACCGGGTTCGTCAGCAATATTCCGATGCTGATGGCGATTCGCTTTACCCTTGGCGTGGTTGAGGCGGCGGTGATGCCGGCGATGCTGATTTATATCAGCAACTGGTTTACGAAAACCGAGCGTTCGCGCGCCAACACGTTCCTGATCCTCGGAAACCCGGTAACGGTGCTGTGGATGTCCATCGTTTCCGGCTACCTGATTCAGGCGTGGGGCTGGCGCGAAATGTTTATCATCGAAGGCATTCCGGCGGTACTGTGGGCGGTATGCTGGTGGATACTGGTGCGCGATAAACCGTCCGAGGTTTCCTGGCTGAACGAGCAGGAAAAAGAGACCCTGCAGAAGGTGATGGACAGCGAGCAGAGTCATATCAAGCCGGTGCGCAACTACGGTGAAGCGCTGCGCTCGCGCAATGTGATCATGCTCTGCGCCGTGCACGCGCTGTGGAGCATCGGCGTGTACGGCTTCATGATGTGGATGCCGTCGATTCTGAAGAACGCCGCGCAGATGGATATCGTGGCGGTGGGCTGGCTGGCGGCGGTGCCGTACCTGGCGGCAATTATCCTGATGCTGACGGTCTCCTGGCTGTCGGATAAGTTCCAGAATCGTAAACTGTTTATTTGGCCGTTATTGCTGATTGCCGCTATCGCTTTCTTTGGCTCCTGGCTGGTGGGCAACCAGGCGTTCTGGCTCTCCTATGCGCTACTGGTCATTGCCGCGGCCTGCATGTATGCGCCGTATGGGCCGTTCTTCGCGCTTATTCCTGAACTGCTGCCGCGCAACGTTTCCGGCGTATCGATGGGCTTAATCAACAGCTTTGGCGCGCTCGGCGCTTTCCTCGGCGCGTGGCTGGTGGGGTACCTCAACGGGATTACCGGCGGGCCGGGGGTTTCCTATACCTTTATGGCTGTCGCGCTGCTGTCCTCCGTCGTGCTGATGTACAACGTGCGCGCTAACCCGCAACCCGTCTCCCCGGTGACGGCAAAAAAGGTTGCCGGCTAACATAAACCGCCGCTGCTGTGGTAAGGTTCTCTGCGAGCATAAAAGTCGCTTGTCGTAGAGAACCTGATGAAAAACAACCGGATGACATTGCAGGATATCGCCAACCTGGCGGGGCTGAATAAAATGACGGTCAGCCGTTATTTACGTGACCCCGGCCAGGTTTCTGAGCGCAGCCGTGAGCTGATTTCAAAGGTCATGGAAGAGAATAACTATATCCCTAACCGCGCCCCGGAAATCCTGCTTAACGCCCGGAGTAAAACGATTGGCGTGCTTATTCCCTCCTTCCGCAACCAGATTTTTGCCGATGTGCTGGCCGGCATTGAGTCGGTGACCTCCGCGCACCAGTATCAGACCCTGATTGCCAACTACGAATATGACCCGCAGCGCGAAGAGCGCGAAGTGCTCAATCTGCTCTCTTATAATATCGATGGGCTGATTTTGACCGGGAAGCAGCACAGCGATCGCATGGTGCAGTACGTGCGCGCCAGCGGTATCCCCGTCGCTGAACTGATGGACTACGGCGGCCAGCAGCTGGATATCCAGGTGGGGTTCGATAACGAAAAGGCGGCGTGGGATATGACCCATGCTTTTCTTGAGAGCGGCAAACGGGCGATCGCCTTTTTTGGTTCAATGGACGATCCCCGCGATTTAAGCCGCTTCCGCGGCACCGAGCTGGCGCTGGCGGAGCACGGCCTGAAGGCGTATCACATGGCGCCGCGGACCATCTCCTCGGTTGCGCTTGGCCGGCAGATGTTCCTGCAGATGCAGCAGACGCGCCCGGATATTGACGCCATTTTTTGTACCAACGACGATCTGGCGGTGGGGGTGCTGCTCGAGTGCCAGGCGCAGGGGAAAGCCGTTCCGCAGGAGATCGCCATCGCCGGTTTTCACGGGCTGGAAATTGGCCGTGCGCGGCTGCAAAAAATAGCCAGCGTCATTACCCCACGTTATGAAATCGGTAAAACGGCGAGCGAAATACTTATTGCGCGCCTGGCCGGTAAAGACGCGCCGGACAGCGTGAATCTGGCCTACCAGATATATTATGGCGATACGTTATAGTTATCGATAGAATAGCGATATTCCATTTTATTCTTATTTGTTAAAGTTGGTTATGATGCTTATTAATCCGCATTGAGTAAATTCCTGGCGGGTGGCATGCAAAGAGCAAAACGTTTCGCTTGTTATTCACCGGCGTGGCGAACTTTTTTAAAAAATAATAGTGGCAACCGACGGCTAATGTATGACATAAATAGCAGACTACGGACCTCGCATAAGGATAAAGTGCTGTGAAGAATCTCATTGCTGAGCTACTGGTAAAACTCGCCCAAAAGGAAGAAGAATCGAAGGAGCTGACGGCCCAGGTTGAGGCGCTGGAAGTGGTGGTGACCGCTCTGCTACGTCATATGGAGCAGGACGCCCAGCAGGCGCTCATCACCGATATTGAGCAGGCCATCGATGAGGCCAGCCCCGGCCCGCTGGTGGATGACCGCGATACCCAGCTACTGCAGCAATATATAAAGAAGCTGTTACGGCATCCTCGTAGTTAGTTTTGTGACAGGGTATGGATGCTGTCATTTTACTGTCACATCGCTTTTATACAGTCTCCCTCGTTTTGTTTTTTAAAGTATTTTTTACATGGAGACGATAAAAGTGAAATTAAGCGCCCTGTTTATTGCCCTGCTGCCTTTGCTGGGCTCCCCGATTATTCACGCAGAAACAACAACCGCACCGGTTCTGGAAAATCGTGCCGCGCAGGGCGATATCACCACGCCGGGCGGCGCGCGTCGTTTAAGCGGTGACCAGACCGAGGCGCTGCGCGCTTCGTTAATCAATAAACCGGCTAAAAATATTATTTTGCTGATTGGCGACGGAATGGGCGATTCTGAAATCACCGCCGCGCGAAATTATGCAGAAGGGGCGGGCGGCTTCTTTAAAGGCATTGACGCGCTGCCGCTGACCGGCCAGTACACCCATTATTCTCTGGATAAGAAAACCGGCAAGCCGGATTATGTCACCGACTCCGCCGCTTCCGCAACGGCCTGGACCACCGGCGTGAAAAGCTATAACGGCGCGCTGGGAGTGGATATCCATGAAAAAGATCATCAGACCATCCTTGAGCTGGCGAAAGCGGCGGGCTTAGCCACCGGTAACGTCTCCACGGCGGAACTGCAGGACGCCACTCCCGCTGCGCTGGTGGCGCATGTGACGTCGCGTAAATGCTACGGCCCGAGCGTGACCAGCGAAAAATGCGCCAGCAACGCGCTGGAAAAGGGCGGTAAAGGTTCGATTACCGAACAACTGCTGAACGCCCGTCCCGACGTAACACTGGGCGGCGGCGCGAAAACCTTCGCGGAAAGCGCGACGGCCGGTGAATGGCAGGGCAAAACGCTGCACGATCAGGCGGTAGCCCGCGGCTACCAGATCGTCACCGACGCCAGCTCGCTGGCCGCCATTAGCCAGGCCAATCAGGACAAACCGCTGCTCGGTCTCTTCGCGGAAGGCAATATGCCGGTGCGTTGGGAAGGCCCAAAGGCGTCTTATCACGGCAATATCGATAAGGCGGCGGTGACCTGTACGCCGAACCCGAAACGCGATGCATCGGTGCCGACGCTGGCGCAGATGACCGAAAAAGCCATCGATCTGCTGAGCAGCAATGAGAAGGGGTTCTTTCTGCAGGTGGAAGGCGCTTCTATCGATAAACAGGATCACGCGGCGAATCCGTGCGGTCAGATTGGCGAGACCGTCGATCTGGACGAAGCGGTACAGAAGGCGCTGGAATTTGCCAAAAAAGAGGGCAATACCTTGGTTATCGTCACCGCCGACCACGCTCACGCCAGCCAGATTATCCCGGCAGATACCAAAGCGCCGGGCCTGACGCAGGCGCTGAACACCAAAGATGGTTCGGTGATGGTGATGAGCTACGGCAACTCTGAAGAAGAGTCGATGGAACATACCGGCACCCAGCTGCGTATTGCCGCCTACGGCCCGCACGCCGCCAACGTGGTGGGTTTAACCGACCAGACGGACCTGTTCTACACCATGAAAGCCGCACTTAATCTGAAATAACCGGGCGCCGGTGATGAATTTTCGTTACCGGCTGGTTTTTTCTCCATCAGCGACCAGACTTACAGAGATCCACTCATAGAGGATGGTGCGATGAAAATAACATTACTTGTGACCCTACTTTTTGGCCTGGTATTTATGACAGCGGTGAGTGCCGCGGAAAAAGAGTTGACCCCTCAGCAGCAAAAGATGAGCGTCTGCAATAAAGAAGCGTCATCGAAGTCGCTGAAAGGGGATGAGCGTAAAACGTTTATGAGTAGCTGCCTGAAGAAAGATGGCGCCGCGCAGGACGGTAAGGGGCTAACGCCTCAGCAGCAGAAAATGCGCGAGTGTAACGCTCAGGCGACCCAGCAGTCCCTGAAAGGGGACGATCGCAGCAAATTTATGAGCGCCTGCCTGAAAAAACAGGTGTAAGAAATGGGCGGGTGAGGGAAACCTCACCCGCTATTCGCTATTGCAATCAGGAACGGCTCAGCTTCTCTGATTTCTCCATGCATTTCACCATCGCTTCGATGACGGCGGAACGGAAGCCTTTCTCTTCCAGCACGCGCACGGCTTCGATGGTGGTGCCGCCGGGCGAACACACCATATCCTTCAGCGTTCCCGGATGCTCGCCGCTTTCGAGTACCATTTTGGCCGAGCCCATCACCGCCTGCGCCGCGAATTTATAAGCCTGCGCGCGGGGCATTCCGCCAAGCACAGCGGCGTCGGCCATCGCTTCGATAAACATAAAGACGTAAGCCGGCGCGGAGCCGCTGACGCCGACCACCGGATGAATCATCGGCTCAGCAATGATTTCCGCCTGACCAAAGCAGCGGAATATGGTCAGGATCTCCGCGGTTTCTTCGGCGCTGACCAGCGCATTCGGCGTGACCGACGTCATCCCCGCGTTGACCAGCGAAGGCGTGTTGGGCATCGCGCGGACTATTTTGCGGTCATGGCCTAAGGCGCGCGCCAGCTGGTCGAGCGTCACGCCCGCGGCGATAGAAACCACCAGAGAGTCTTTATTCAGGCTGGAGGCGACGTCGCTGAGCACTTTTACCATCACGCCCGGCTTTACGGCGCCAAAAACGATATCCGCCACCTGAGCCACTTCCTGCGCGCTTTGCGCCGCATTAATGCCGTATTGGTCGTGCAGGGCCGCCACTTTATCCGGCGACGGGGTATAGACCCAGATTTGACCCGGCTGCACCTGCCCGCTGGCGATCAGGCCGCCCAGGATGGCCTTGCCCATGTTGCCGCAGCCGATAAAGCCGATTTTCTTCTCCATCACCAATCCCCTTTGTTTGTTTTATCGTTAGCGATATAGCTTAACATCTTGTTGCTTTCGCGGAAGGCAAAAGCAGGCGACAATACGGCATCTCTTTTTCATCGACAGGAGCCGCAATGGCTATTTGGGTTGATGCGGACGCGTGTCCGAACGTCATTAAAGATATTTTGTTCCGCGCCGCCGAGCGCGCGCAAATCTCGTTGACGCTGGTTGCTAACCAGCCTCTGCGCGTCCCGCCGTCGCGCTTTATCCGCACGCTGCGCGTGGCGCAGGGGTTTGACGTGGCGGATAACGAAATCGTACGTTTATGCGAGCCGGGAGATCTGGTGATTACCGCCGATATCCCGCTGGCGGCGGAAGTGCTGGAGAAAGGCGGGGCGGCGCTGAATCCACGCGGTGAACGCTACAGCGAGGCGACCATTCGCGAACGCCTGACGATGCGCGACTTTATGGAAACGATGCGGGCCAGCGGCGTGCAGACCGGCGGCCCGGATAGCTTATCCCAGCGCGATCGGCAGCAGTTTGCCGCCGCGCTGGAGAAATGGCTGTTAGACGTTAAGCGCCAGCAGGGTTAAACCCAGCTGTCATCGTCGCTGCCGAAATCATCATTGCCGAAACCGGCGTCAAAGTCGGCGTCATAATCGTTGTTGTCGGCGAGGAACTGCCCGTCATCCTGGCGGAAGGTATCGTCAGCGACGCTATTGTCCTGCGCCTGGCTGAGATCCGGCTGCGGTTTCTCTTCGATGATATTGACGATCTCCTGCGGATGCGAGCCGCTAAACATATTGGTCAACATGTTTCCCAGCACCACGCCGCCCGCGACGCCTGCCGCCGTTTGCAGCGCGCCGGCCATAAAACCGCCGCCGCTGCGCGACGCCTGAGGGGCGTAGTTCTGCTGCTGCGCCTGCGGAGCATACTGAGGCTGGGCGCCGGCCTGCGGTCGGCCATACTGCTCGGCGCCAGGAATCGGGTCGGAACCGCGCGACTGACCGCCGCCAAACAGGCCTGAGAGAAACCCGCCGCTGCTCGGCTTCGCGGCCTGAAGCTGGGTCACCTGGCTCTCCAGCGCCTGAATGCGGTCGTTGAGCTGTTTGATCGCCGCTTCCTGAATCAGAATCGTTTGCGCCATATAGTAAGGGGCGAACGGCTGCTCTTTAATGTGCCCGGCAATCCGCTCCTCAGCGCTGGCATCCCGTGATGCGCTGTGGCTCTCGGCCTCTTTTAATCGGGAAAACAGTCCATCGATAAGGCGTTGCTCTTCAGATTGCATACTACATACCTCTGTCATACTGATTGATTAGCTTCAGATTCGCTCCGAAGCACGCATCTTGTAAATATGCGGCAGCGTAAAGCTGTGCAGAAATGTGTTACTGTTTACGCCAGACTGCGAACAAAAAATAACTTCTGTACAAAAGTAAAGCTGGCATAACACCAAATGCAATGATAAGTTTACATTAAATGTCCTTTCTAATACTAAGGTGAAAGAGTTTGTAGATGGTGTGTAACGTTTATTTTACGATTTGCGTTGGGTAAGTTTGCGGTACCATTGTTTCTCTTTTCGCTTTCATTTATCCGCAAAATGCGGAACCAAGGGGTCTTCGGTAATGACACAGCTAATATTTCTTGTCGGGCCTCGCGGCTGCGGTAAAACGACCATCGGACATGCGCTGGCGAAAGCTCGCAGCTTTAAGTTCGCCGACACGGACCATGAGCTGCAGGAGCATGAGCAGCGCACGGTAGCGGCTATCGTCCAGCAGGAAGGCTGGGAACGCTTTCGTGCGCTGGAAACGCAGGCTTTAGAACGCGTCGCTCAACCCGCGACTATCATCGCCACCGGCGGCGGCATTATCCTCAGCGAATACAACCGACAGTTTATGCGGGAAAATGGCATCGTTATCTATCTCGAGGCCTCGGTTTCCGCGCTGATTGACCGCCTTGAAGCCTATCCGAAGGCGGAACAGCGCCCGACGCTGACCGGAAAGCCCATCCGCGATGAAGTGGGTGAGGTGCTGGCGCAGAGGGAAGCGCTGTATCGCGCGGCCGCGCATCATATTATTAATGCGACCGCCACGCCGGATGAGGTTGTAGAACAGATTATGACCACCGTCTGCGGCGAGACCTATACCAGTTAAGACTTTGCCTGGGGTAAACGGATCGGCAGCGCCTATACTTTAAAGCTCTTAAGGTAAAAAAAGGAAACGCTATGCCGACCAGACCTCCATATCCAAGGGAAGCGCGTGTTGTCGCCGTTGAAAAGGGCCCGCAGGGCCAAACGGTCACCTGGTATGAACTGCGCGCCGATCACCCGACGCCAAACTCACTCATCAGCGAACATCCAACAGAACAGGAAGCGCTGGACGCCAAACGGCGTTACGAAGATCCTGATAAGTCTTAATTCCTCTTAAATGTCCGGGATTCGTTCTGAAAAGATCGCTACCGGACATGTATCACATTTTTAATCTATTAACGGTACTAATGATTACCTAAGGTACGGATTTTCAGGAGCGTTTTTGACTCTTCTGGAATCTTTACATTCCATATCAGCCGTAACCTGCTACGCTTCTCGACGGTTGCTTTGGGTCACCAGGGGGCAGAAGTTGTAAATAAAAGCCTGTTTTGAAACAGCGGTTGTGAAAAGGTAAACGATATGAGTAGTGCATCGATGGCAATCTTGACCATTGGGGTCGTACCCGTGGCGGAGATGCTGCCGCTTTTAACTGAACATATCAGGGAAGACGAGATCGCCCACATTAGCCTGCTCGGCAAAATGACGCGCGAAGACGTTATGCGGGACTACAGCATAGAGCCCGGCGATGAGATGCTATTGACCTTGCTTAACGATAATCAAATTGCGCAGGTCTCACGGCAGAAGGTTGAGCGTGATTTACGTAGCGTCATTGCGATGCTCGATAAACAAAATTACGACCTTATTTTACTCATGAGCACTCATCCCTTTAGCGGATTTACGGCGAATAATGCGATCCTGCTTGAGCCGCAAAGAATTATTCCGCCGCTGGTCGCGTCGATTGTCGACGGCCATCAGGTGGGGGTGATTGTTCCGGTTGAAGAGATTTTGCCGCTGCAGCGGAATAAATGGCAGGTATTAGAAAATACTCCGTTTTACGCCATTTCCAATCCGGTGAGCGGCGGTAAAGAGGAGTTAATCGCCGCGGGCAGGGAGTTGATTGAACAGGGCGCAGACGTATTAATGCTGGATTGCCTTTGCTACCACCAGCAGCATCGCGACATATTACAAAAGGCGCTGGATATTCCGGTTCTGTTGTCAAATGTGCTGGTTTCACGGCTGGCGGCAGAACTATTAGTTTAACCTGATGTAACGCGTTAATTTTACGTGACAGGGGCAAGGAGCGCCCCCTATATTGTGCCTTCAACACAAGATCATAAGGACGAGTTTATGCTTCAAAGCAATGAATACTTTGACGGAAAAGTAAAATCTATCGGCTTCACCAGCAGCAGCACCGGTCGTGCGAGCGTGGGCGTGATGGCGGAAGGGGAATATACCTTTGGTACCGCGCAGCCGGAAGAGATGACCGTAGTCAGCGGCGCGCTGAACGTACTTTTGCCGGGAGAGACCGAGTGGAAAGTCTATGCCGCCGGGGAAGTATTCAACGTTCCGGGAAATAGCGAGTTTAATCTGCAGGTGGCTGAGCCGACCTCTTATCTGTGCCGCTACCTGTAATGTTCGTTTCCTTCCTGCGCTGGCAGGAAGGAATTCACGAGATTAGCGCTGCGCTTCGCCGCCTAACCCTTCCACCAGATTCTGAATCAGCGCGGCCAGCTCGCCGGTCATCAGAATAAAGTCCGCGTCAAAACGCTGGGCGAAATCTTCCCGATCGATATCTTCATTCTGATCGCGCAGTTCGTCGCAGAACTTCAGGCGTTTAATCGAACCATCATCGCACATTAAGAACTGAATACGCTGCTGCCAGTCGAGCGCCAGCTTGGTGACGACCTTACCGGCTTCAATGTGCACGGCGATCTCGTCGCTCACCAGATCCTGTTTTTTCGCGCGGATCACGCCGCCGTCTTCCAGCATCGCTTTCAGCTCGGCTTCATCCAGCAGCTGGAAGCCCTGAGCCACGGTACCGGAACGCACCCACTCGGTCAGCGTCAGTTCGATCGGGGTTTCCAGCGCCAGCGGAACAACCGGCAGCGAGCCCAGGGTTTTACGCAGCAGCGCCAGCGTATCTTCCGCTTTTTTGGCGCTGGCGCAGTCCACCATGATCAGTCCGTTGACGGTATCGATCCACATCATGGTCTGGCTGAAGCGGCTGAAGGCGCGCGGCAGCAGGGAATGCAGCACTTCATCCTTCAGAGAATCTTTTTCGGTTTTTTTCAGCTTACGGCCCTGCTCGGCTTCCAGCTTGAAGATCTTTGCTTCCAGCGCCTGTTTGATCACCGGAGACGGCAGGATCTTCTCTTCTTTACGCGCGCAGATAACGATCTGGCCATTTGCCGTATGCGTCAGCGCATCGCTGTGCGATCCCATCGGCGGTACCCAACCGGTTTTGGCCATATCCTGGCTGCCGCAAGGGGTAAAGGTCAGCTCGGCCAGCTGTTTTTCCATCTCTTCGGCGCGCAGGGAAATGTCGCGGCTGAGACGATAAACCATTAAATTTTTGAACCACAGCATGATAATTTCCACGGCTTAGTCGTTAAATCCAGCGGGCATGATAGCGAATTGTCGCTATGCTTGCATTGTTAATCGGGAGAGGAATTCACAGTGCGCATTGGCATTGATTTAGGCGGAACCAAAACGGAAGTCATCGCGCTGAGCGACCAGGGAGCGCAGCTATTTCGTCATCGCCTGCCTACGCCAGGGGGCGATTATCGCCAGACGATAGAGACGATAGCCTCGCTGGTCGAGATGGCCGAGCAGGCTACCGGGCAGAGCGGCACGGTCGGCATCGGCATCCCCGGGTCGATTTCGCCCTATACCGGCGTGGTCAAAAACGCTAACTCAACCTGGCTCAACGGTCAGCCGTTTGATAAAGACCTTAGCCAGCGTCTGCAACGGGAAGTGCGTCTGGCCAACGATGCCAACTGCCTCGCGGTGTCGGAAGCGGTAGACGGCGCGGCGGCCGGGGCGCAAACGGTATTTGCGGTGATTATCGGCACCGGCTGCGGTTCAGGCGTGGCGCTTAACGGACGCGCCCATATTGGCGGCAACGGTACGGCGGGCGAGTGGGGGCACAACCCGCTGCCGTGGATGGATGAAGATGAACTTCGCTATCGCGCTGAAGTACCGTGCTACTGCGGCAAGCAGGGCTGTATTGAAACCTTTATCTCCGGTACCGGCTTTGCGACCGATTACCGGCGGTTAAGCGGTCATTCGCTAAAAGGCAGCGAGATTATGCAGCGCGTGGGCGAGCGGGATCCGGTGGCGGAGCTGGCGCTGAGCCGCTATGAGATGCGGCTGGCGAAGTCGTTGGCTCACGTGGTTAACATCCTCGATCCGGACGTTATTGTACTTGGCGGCGGAATGAGCAACGTTGACCGTCTCTACCAGACGGTGCCGAATCTGCTAAAACCATGGGTATTCGGCGGTGAATGCGAGACGCCGATTCGCCGGGCGGCGCACGGGGACTCCAGCGGCGTGCGCGGCGCGGCCTGGCTGTGGCCGCTGTAATCATCAACCGCTGCGCGGCCTGAACGGCGCAGCGGGTACCCCGCGGATTACCGGTCCGGGATCTCCTCCAGGCTGTAGTAAATCGGCAGCCCCCTTTTTTTACCCTCCTCAATATCCAGATCCGCTCCCCGGGATTCGCCCGGCATGCGCAATATAGCGTCGCAGCGGCTAATGACACGGTGAGCGACCGGGTAGAGATATTCCTCGCTAATCGCATCGCCAATTTCCGTTGAACCCGCAGCTTTGGCGATGGGCAGAGCCAGCCATTCGCCGACCACGGGGATATGCCCTTTCTGATAAACGCGTAGCGCAACCTGGGCCATATTGTTCAGGTTAGCGTCGATAAGTTCCGCGCGATTGTGGGTGCCGCTGCGTACCGGGCCGGCAATCAAAATAAGTAAGCTTTTCATGGTTAAGACCTTCTTAATGGGCCAGAGGGGATGGGACGATGCTGCCGGAGGCAGCAGCACGCCCTCAGAAAAAGTCATGAATGCACGTTTTTGCACGAAATGATGTGGTTAAAATAATAAGCACGGTTTTTATGCATGATTTCGCCTGAGGCTCATCGTTAAAGCAATGAGTTTAAACTTATCATGCAAATTCGTGCAATATCAAGATTTATCGTGAATGCTGAGCCCGGGCAACGGCGCGACCTCTCCCGTGGGGGAGAGGCTTGAAGACAGGTGCGGAGGGGGAAATTTATTCGACGGCGAAAGCTTTATCGAGACGGCTATAGCCCAGCCCGTTGATTTTTTTAACTTTAATTTGCACAGGAATGCGCTCTTTCATCGCCTCAACGTGGCTGATGACGCCGATAATCTTGCCGCTGGCGTTGAGCGCGTCCAGCGCATCCAGCGCGGTATCCAGGGTTTCGCTGTCCAGAGTGCCGAAGCCCTCATCGAGAAACAGCGAGTCTATCCGCGTTTTATGGCTCACCAGATCGGAGAGCGCCAGCGCCAGCGCGAGGCTCACGAGGAAGCTCTCGCCGCCGGACAGCGTCCGGGTGTCGCGCACCGCGTCCGCCTGCCAGGTATCGACCACTTCCAGCTCCAGGGCGTCGCTGGCTTTGCGTTGCAGCAGATAGCGGCCGTGCAGGCGGTTGAGCTGATGGTTGGCCAGCCACACCAGGTTATCCAGCGTCAGGCCTTGCGCAAACTTACGGAATTTATCGCCCTCTCTGGAGCCGATAAGCGCGTTCAGCCATCCCCAGTCTTCCACTTCCTGCGCAGCGCGTTCCATCTGCTGGCGTAACGACTGCTGACGCTGCTGGTTTTCTGCATTCTGCTTCAGCTGCTGGCGAATCTCTCCCTGACGGGCGCTGTTTTCCCGCAGCAGCGTCGTCAGCTGCTGAAGCTGTTCCTGTACCCGCTCAAGAGGCTGGCTGATATCCGTTTCCGCCGGCGGCTGCTGGCGGTGGCTATCCAGCGCCTCGCGGGCCCGCATCGCCAGCGCCTGATTCTGCTGTAGCGTACTTTCCAGCGTCTGCTTCAGGCGTTCAAGGCGCCGGCGCGTCTCCTCATCGAGCAGCGCGGCGAGAAACGCCTGCTGGTCAGCGAACGGGCTGGCGGCCAGCGCCGCGCTGAACTGCGCTTCGCTCTCTTTCAACTGAGCCTGCTGCTGGCTCTCCTGTTGCCCCAGGGTTTGCCACTGGCTCTGAAGCGCGAGGCAGTCGTCGTGCACCTGGCGCCAGCCGTCCAGCGGCGCGGGTTCCGCCGCTAAGTCCGTTTCCGGCAAGGACTCCAGCAGCGGGGTCAGCTGCTGAAGCTGTTCCTGCAGGGCGATCAGTTCGTTCTGTTTGGCCTGCCAGCCGCGGGTCTCGTCTTCCCGCTGCGCCAGCCAGCCTGCGGCCTGCTCTGCTGCCGGTAAACTCAGCGCAAATGCGGCCAGTTCAGCCGCCAGCGCGGCGCTGCGCTGCGCTTGTTCCTGCTGGAGCTGCTGGAGCTGCTGCTGGCACTCCTGCTGCTGGGCCTGCCAGGCCAGACGCTGCTGATGCTGATACAGCCGCTGTTCATGCTCCTGCTGCGCGTTTAGCCAGCCGGGAATGTCATCCTTTGGCGTCAGGTCGATATTTAATCCGGCGATCGTCGCCTGCCAGCGTGAGGTAAGCGCTTGCTCCTGCTGCAGAAGCGATGCTTTCTCGGTGGCCTCTTTCTGCTGCTGCTTAAGCAGGGCGTCCAGCTCGCCGCGCACCAGGGCGCCGGCCTCCGCCAGCTGTTTGACTTCGCGCTCAAGCGCATCGCGCCGCGCCTGATTTACGCCGGGAACCAGCGCCTGATACTCGGCGACGGCCGGATGCTGCGCGGAACCGCAGAGCGGACAGGGGGAACCGGGCTGCAGGCGGGCTCGCTCGGCCTCCAGACCGGCAATGCGCGCTTCCATTTCGCACAGGGCTTTGACATCGCTAAACTGCTGATTCTTCTCTTTATAGGCCTGACGGCGCTGGGCCAGGGTGGTTTCCAGCCGCTCCTGCTCCTGCTTACTGGCCTGCCCGGCGGCATGAAGCTGTGATAATCGCTGGCTCAGCGGCTGCAGCTGGCCATGCAGGGCCGCGAGCTGCTGGCGCAGAGCGCGCGCCGCGGCGTGCTGCGCGAGGCTGGCGCTGACCTGCTCAGCATCCAGCGCCAGCCCGTCGGGCGGCAGTTCGCCCAGCCGGCGGCTGGTTTCCGCCAGACGCTGCTGCAGAGCGGCTTGCTGCTGCGTATCGCGGGCCTGCTGCTGGAAAGCGGCCCGCCAGCCCGCCAGCGCATTGCCCCATCGCTGGTAGCGGTCGTGCTCTTTTAGCCATGCGGCGAGCGTTTGCTGGTGGTTCTGCAGGCGTTCAGATTGCTGCCGGGCGGCGAGGCGAATCCCCGCCCGCAGCCGCAGTCGTTCATGTAAGCGAGTATTTACTTCTTCTCTCAGATTGCGGGTTTGCGCCAGCGCGGCGATTTGCTCCTGTTGACGCGTCCACTGCGGGCGTAGCTGCTCCGCGGGCTGGGCATTCAGCAATACGGTAAGCTGCGGTTGCGCCTGCTCCAGCGCAGCCTGCGCTTCGCGTAGCGCGGTTTGAGCCTGCCGATCTTCTGCCGTCAGCTCTGCGCCGCGTACCAGCCACTGACGGGCATTTTGCAGGCGGGTTTGTTCGCTAACCTGCTGTTTTTCTTCATCAGTAAGCGCTTGCAAACTTTGTTGGAGCGCCTGCTGCTGTTCGTCGCTCAGCAGCAGCACGCCGGAGGCCTGGGCCTGAATTTTCTCCAGCTCGACGCGGGCCTGCTTATGCTTTTCAAAGACCTGTGCCGAAATCTGGCCGTAAATCTCGGTGCCGGTCAGCTCCTCCAGCAGCTCGGCGCGCTCTTTCGGTTTCGCGTTCAGGAAGGCGGCGAACTGCCCCTGCGACAGCAGCATTGAGCGGGTGAAGCGGCCATAGTCCAGGCCGGTGAGCGAGGCGGTCAGTTCCAGCTTATCTTTGACCTTATCGGCGAGGATCTTGCCGTCCTCGCAGCGCGCCAGCTCGACGCGCGGAACCTGCAGGTTGCCGTCCGGCTGGTTTCGCGCCCGGTTCTGGCTCCAGAAGGCGCGGTAGGCGATGCCTTTTACCTCAAACTCCACTTCCGCCAGGCATTCGGCGGTGTCGCGGGTCATCAGATCGTTCTGCGATTGCGACACGCTGCTCAGGCGCGGGGTTTCGTGATACAGCGCCAGACAGATTGCATCCAGCAGGGTGGTTTTTCCGGCGCCGGTTGGCCCGGTAATCGCGAACAGTCCGTTGCTGGCGAAGGGCTCAGCGGTGAAATCAATTTTCCATTCGCCTTTGAGTGAGTTGAGGTTTTTCAGGCGTAAGCTGAGTATTTTCACAGGCGATCCTCACCGTTCAGACTATGCAGCGTTTCATTAAAGAGCTGTTCCAGGCGCTGCTGCTGCGTTGCTTCCAGCGTTTCCAGCGCCAGACGGCGGGCGAAGACGTCCTCCACCTGCAGTTCGCTGAGGGTCTCGCGCTGAGCGCCGGCCAGAATGCGATCGCGCTGGGCGCGGCTGCGGCGCACCAGCAGCACTTCTACCGGCAGCGTTTCGGTCTGCGCCTGGATTTTACGTTGGATATCATGCATATATTCGTCGCTGGTGACTTCTATATCCAGCCACGCTGAGGGCTGCTGGTCGTTATTCTGCCATTGGTTTAGCTGTGCGCTAATGCTGGCGAAATCGCCCTTCAGGACCGCCAGCGGCTGGGTGACGGGGACGATAAGCGGCGTGACGTCCGTCAGGCAGCCGTTAGCGAAAGTGACCAGATTGACGCTCTTATTTTTCCCGGTTTCGTCAAAGCTCAGCGGGATGGGCGAACCGCTGTAGCGGATATGTTCGCAGCCGCCGACCACCTGCGCCCGGTGAATGTGGCCGAGCGCGATATAGTCGGCGGGCGGAAAACGGCTCGCCGGGAAGGCGTCCAGCGTACCGATATAGATTTCGCGAACCGCGTCGCTTTTGCTGGCGCCGACGGTGGTTAAATGGCCGCTGGCGATAATCGGCAGCGCCCGGTCGCCGCGCAGTTCGCAGGCCAGCTGGTACTGCTGCTGGTAGTAGTCGCTGATGGCGCTGAGCAGCAGCTGCTGCTTTTCGCCGCCAGAGTGCCCGGCCTGGCTGGTCACCAGCTCACGCGGGCGCAGGAACGGTACCGGACAAAAAATCGCCCCCGGCGTACCGTCGCGCAGCGGCAGGATAAAAGGGGCGTGGCCGGCATTGGCCACCACCGTCGTATTCAGGAAGGCGAGAATGTCTCGCGACTCGTTGAGGGTGGCGACCGAATCGTGGTTTCCCGCCAGCACCACCAGCCGGCAGCGGGTCTGCTGCAGCTGAACGACAAAGCGGTTATACAGCTCGCGCGCGTAGCTCGGCGGTGAGCCGGTATCAAAAATATCGCCCGCAACAATAATGGCATCGACATCATGTTCCTGCGCGCTGGCCAGCAGCCAGTCGAGAAACGCCTGATGTTCGGCGGCGCGACTTTTGCTGTAAAAATTTTGCCCAAGGTGCCAGTCAGAGGTGTGAAGGATGCGCATAGTTGTTCCCTGGAGAAAAAGCGTAAGCGGCATTATATACCCGTCATCCTTCAAGTTGCTTATGCGTTGGCTACGTCCAGCCACCTGGTTACCTGTACTTGTGGGGAGTGAAACCTGAATTATTGAGGGGATAACGCTGCTTTTGGGTGAGTTAAGTCCGTGTCACAATTCGAAATCCGCGTTCATCTGGCGGTCATTTTTTTCATAAATCTGTCATAAATCTGACGCATAATGGCCGCGCACTTCTATACTGATGGCTAAAAAATACAGGGTAAATAATGGCGAGAAGAATTCTGGTCGTTGAAGATGAAGCTCCAATCCGCGAAATGGTTTGCTTTGTTCTGGAGCAAAACGGCTTTCAGCCCGTCGAGGCGGAAGATTTTGACAGCGCGGTCAATCAGCTCAATGAACCCTGGCCTGATTTGATCCTCCTTGACTGGATGCTGCCGGGCGGGTCGGGTCTGCAGTTTATTAAACAGCTCAAGCGTGAAGCGATGACCCGTGATATTCCGGTGGTGATGCTGACCGCCCGCGGCGAAGAGGAAGATCGCGTCCGCGGCCTGGAGACCGGCGCCGATGACTACATCACTAAGCCGTTTTCCCCGAAAGAGCTGGTGGCGCGAATTAAAGCCGTGATGCGGCGCATTTCGCCGATGGCGGTGGAGGAGGTGATTGAAATGCAGGGGCTGAGCCTCGACCCCTCTTCGCATCGCGTCATGACCGGCGAAAATCCGCTGGATATGGGGCCTACGGAGTTTAAATTACTCCACTTCTTCATGACGCACCCGGAGCGAGTCTATAGCCGCGAACAGCTGCTGAATCACGTCTGGGGAACCAACGTTTATGTCGAAGACAGAACGGTAGACGTGCATATTCGCCGTCTGCGCAAAGCGCTGGAACATAGCGGCCATGACCGGATGGTACAAACGGTTCGCGGTACGGGATATCGTTTCTCCGCCCGTTTCTGAATGCTGACAGGAGTGTGAACCGTGCTGGAACGGCTGTCATGGAAAAGGCTGGCGCTTGAGCTTTTCTTGTGTTGTATCCCGGCCCTGATCCTCGGGGCGTTTTTAGGTTACCTGCCGTGGTTTTTATTGGCGGCAGTGACCGGTCTTCTTGTCTGGCATTTCTGGAATCTGATGCGCCTGTCGTGGTGGCTGTGGGTTGATCGCAGCATGACGCCGCCGCCGGGCAGCGGCAGCTGGGAGCCGCTGCTTTACGGACTGCACCAGATGCAGATGCGTAATAAAAAGCGCCGCCGTGAGCTGGGAAGCCTGATTAAGCGCTTTCGCAGCGGGGCGGAGTCTCTGCCGGATGCGGTGGTGCTGACCACCGAAGAAGGGGTGATGTTCTGGTGCAACGGTCTGGCCCAGCAGATCCTGAATCTGCGCTGGCCTGACGATAACGGGCAGAACATCCTTAACCTCTTGCGCTACCCTGAATTTGCCAATTATCTGAAATACCGCGATTTTTCCAAACCGCTCAATCTGGTGCTGAATAACGGCCGTCATCTTGAAATTCGCGTGATGCCCTATAGCGATAAACAGCTGCTGATGGTGGCGCGCGATGTCACGCAGATGCACCAGCTGGAAGGGGCGCGGCGAAACTTTTTCGCCAACGTCAGCCACGAACTGCGCACGCCGTTGACGGTGCTGCAGGGGTATCTGGAGATGATGCAGGAGCAGGTGCTGGAAGGGGGAACGCGCGAAAAAGCATTGCACACCATGCGTGAACAAACCCAGCGCATGGAAGGCCTGGTTAAGCAACTGCTGACGCTGTCGCGAATCGAAGCCGCGCCGGTACTGGCGATGAACGATAAAATCGATGTGCCGATGATGCTGCGGGTGGTCGAGCGCGAGGCGCAAACGCTAAGCCAGCAGAGGCAGGTGCTGCATTTTTCGGTCGATGAATCGCTGAAAGTACTGGGTAATGAAGAACAGCTGCGCAGCGCCATTTCCAACCTGGTCTATAACGCGGTCAACCATACGCCGCCGGGAACGGACATTACCGTAAGCTGGCAGCGCGCGCCGCACGGAGCGTTGTTCAGCGTCGAAGATAACGGGCCGGGCATCGCGCCGGAACATATTCCGCGTCTGACCGAGCGTTTCTACCGGGTGGATAAAGCGCGTTCAAGACAGACCGGCGGCAGCGGTCTGGGGCTGGCGATCGTCAAACACGCCGTCAGCCATCACGATAGCCGCCTCGAAATTGAGAGTACGCTGGGGAAAGGCACCCGCTTTAGCTTCCTGTTACCGGAACGTTTAATTGCCAAAAATTGAGCCCGAGCGGCCGGGTGTCAGAATAACTTGCCAATGACCAGCTTCGGCTGGTCATTTTCCTTTGCAGCGCAATCACAGCTGCGTAATTAACGAACGCTCGCTGCTTTTTTGTTCGCATGATAAGCCAGATGTTTTCTATCCATCAGGTAAATAATTCTACGCATCAAAATAGAGTTAGCATAATCATCTGCTTTTGCGATCCCTCCTTGCTTTAAAACGTTATAAGCGTTTAAATTGCCCCCCTACGGTCGCAGACAGACTGTTTTTGCGTGGTAATTCAAAAAACAATTCTTTTCCACGCCGCTTTGGGAGCATATCCCGCTGAGTTTACTGACAATGGCCGCTGTATCATCCCCAGGGGAAAGGCGCGGTATTTATCCGTTTTTACAACACCACATCCACAGGCTGTAATGAATTTATGACCCATCAGTTAAAATCTCGCGACATCATAGCGTTGGGCTTTATGACCTTCGCGCTGTTTGTCGGCGCAGGCAATATTATCTTCCCCCCAATGGTTGGCTTACAGGCCGGCGAACACGTCTGGAGCGCGGCCATTGGCTTTCTGATTACCGCCGTGGGTCTGCCGGTGCTAACGGTCGTGGCGCTGGCAAAAGTCGGCGGCGGCGTAGAGAGCCTGAGCACGCCGATTGGTAAAGTCGCCGGTATCCTGCTGGCGGTCGTCTGCTACCTGGCCGTAGGGCCGCTGTTCGCGACCCCGCGTACCGCGACCGTCTCTTTTGAGGTGGGGATTGCGCCGCTGACCGGCGACGGCCCGCTGCCGCTGCTGATTTACAGCGTTATCTATTTTGCGCTGGTGATCCTCGTTTCGCTCTACCCGGGCAAGCTGCTGGACACCGTGGGGAATTTCCTCGCGCCGCTGAAAATTATCGCCCTGATTATTCTCGCCGTGGCGGCAATCGTCTGGCCTGCCGGTCCGCTGAGCCACGCGATGGAAGCCTACCGCACCGCGCCGTTCTCTAACGGCTTCGTCAACGGCTATCTGACCATGGACACCCTCGGGGCAATGGTCTTTGGTATCGTGATTGTTAACGCCGCGCGTTCTCGCGGCGTCACCGAAGCCCGCCTGCTGACCCGCTACACCGTCTGGGCTGGCCTGATGGCCGGCGTGGGCCTGACGCTGCTGTACCTGGCGCTGTTCCGTTTAGGTTCCGATAGCGGCACGCTGGTGGAGCAGTCCGCTAACGGCGCGGCGATTCTGCATGCTTACGTCCAGCACACCTTCGGCGGCGCGGGAAGCTTCCTGCTGGCGGCGCTGATCTTTATCGCCTGTCTGGTGACGGCGGTGGGCTTGACCTGCGCCTGCGCGGAGTTCTTTGCCCAGTACCTGCCGTTCTCCTACCGTACGCTGGTGTTTATCCTCGGCCTGTTTTCGATGGCGGTCTCCAACCTCGGCCTGAGCCACCTGATTCAGATTTCGATTCCGGTGCTGACGGCTATCTATCCGCCGTGTATCGCACTGGTTGTATTAAGCTTTACCCGCGGTTGGTGGCATAATTCGTCCCGCGTTATCGCCCCGGCAATGTTTATCAGCCTGATGTTTGGTATCATTGACGGCATTAAAGCGTCGGCGTTTGCAGAGATGATGCCGTCCTGGACCGCGCGTCTGCCGCTGGCGGAGCAGGGCCTGGCCTGGCTGATGCCAACCGCCGTTATGGTGGTGCTGGCGGTTATCTGGGATCGCGCAGCGGGACGTCAGGTGACATCCAGCGCGCACTAACCGACGCTTTACACAGGTGTTTAACCACGGGACTTCAGGTCCCGTGGTTTTTTGTTTTTTTGGTCACCCTCCTTTGTTCTTTGCCCCCGCGAAGGCCAGAGGAGAAAAACGGCATGGAACACGATGGAAAGTAGTAACAAGCTTAAGCGCGGGCTAAGTACCCGGCATATTCGCTTTATGGCGCTGGGGTCGGCAATCGGTACCGGCCTTTTCTATGGTTCGGCTGACGCGATTAAAATGGCGGGGCCGAGCGTTCTGTTGGCTTATATTATCGGCGGCGCCGCGGCCTACATTATCATGCGCGCGCTGGGCGAGATGTCGGTGCATAACCCGGCCGCCAGTTCATTCTCGCGCTACGCGCAGGATTATCTTGGCCCGCTGGCGGGCTATATCACCGGCTGGACCTACTGTTTCGAAATTCTGATTGTCGCCATCGCCGACGTCACGGCCTTCGGTATCTATATGGGCGTCTGGTTCCCGGCGGTACCGCACTGGATCTGGGTACTCAGCGTGGTGCTGATTATCTGCGCCGTCAACCTGATGAGCGTGAAGGTCTTCGGCGAGCTGGAGTTCTGGTTCTCCTTCTTCAAAGTCGCCACGATTATCATCATGATCCTCGCCGGTTTCGGCATCATTATCTGGGGTATTGGCAACGGCGGGCAGCCGACGGGTATCCACAACCTCTGGAGCAACGGCGGCTTTTTCAGCAACGGCTGGCTGGGGATGGTGATGTCGCTGCAGATGGTAATGTTCGCCTACGGCGGGATCGAAATCATCGGTATCACCGCCGGCGAAGCGAAAGATCCGGAGAAATCCATTCCGCGCGCCATTAACTCGGTGCCGATGCGTATCCTGGTGTTTTACGTCGGGACGCTGTTTGTGATTATGTCTATCTATCCGTGGAACCAGGTCGGGACCAACGGCAGCCCGTTCGTACTGACCTTCCAGCATCTCGGCATCACTTTTGCCGCCAGCATCCTGAACTTTGTGGTGCTGACCGCTTCGCTGTCGGCGATTAACTCCGACGTCTTTGGCGTGGGGCGTATGCTGCACGGCATGGCGGAACAGGGCAGCGCACCGAAGATGTTCGCGAAAACCTCCCGTCGCGGGGTGCCGTGGGTGACGGTGACGGTGATGACGATTGCCCTGCTGTTCGCGGTCTATCTTAACTACATTATGCCGGAGAACGTCTTCCTGGTGATCGCCTCGCTGGCGACCTTCGCCACCGTCTGGGTGTGGATTATGATCCTGCTGTCGCAGATCGCCTTCCGTCGCCGCCTTCCGCCGGAAGAGGCGAAGGCGCTGAAGTTCAGGGTGCCTGGCGGTGTCGCGACCACGGTGATTGGCCTGCTGTTCCTGGTCTTTATTATCGGTCTGATCGGCTACCATCCTGATACCCGCATCTCGCTGTACGTTGGCTTTGCGTGGATTCTCCTGCTGCTGATTGGCTGGCAGTTTAAAACCCGCCGCGAGCGAAAACTGGCGAAAGCCTAGTCATTTTCGTTCTCTTCTTGCCGGATACGCACGGGCTATCCGGCAAGCTATCCCTCCACCCCCGCCATCCTCCCCCAATAATTCTGCCGATGATGAGTCATACGCCAGTACGCTGTGGCAAGGTGTGCCCATTCTGCAAAGAGAGGAATAATGATGTTGAAGGCATGGCACCTCCCGGTTGCTCCGTTTATTAAGGAACAGCAGGAACGACTGATTATTACGCTATGGTTAAGCGGCGACGATCTGCCGCCGCGGGTCACGCTGCGCGCGGAAGAGGATAACGAAGAGCTGTCGCTGCCGATGCACCGCCTGCGGCAGGAGCCGCATCCGGGCGTGGTGGCGTGGCGCGGGGAAATCAGCCTCGTTAACGGGCAGCCGCGTCGGCGTTACAGCTTCAAGCTGCTGTGGGCCGACCGTCAGCTGTGGTTCACGCCGCAGGGGTTCAACCGCTTTCCGCCGGCGAGGCTGGAGCAGTTTGCGGTCGATCTGCCGGACAGCGGACCGCAGTGGGTAGCCGATCAGGTATTTTATCAAATCTTCCCTGACCGTTTTGCCCGCAGCGAGTCTCGCGAAGCGGGACAGGATGCGATTTATTACCATCACGCCGCCGGTCACGACATCGTGCGCAAAGCGTGGGATGAACCGCTAACCGCCGAGGCGGGCGGCTCCACCTTTTACGGCGGCGATCTCGATGGTATCAGCGAGCGGCTGCCGTACCTGAAGCAGCTTGGCGTAACGGCGCTGTACCTGAACCCGGTATTTGTCGCCCCCAGCGTGCATAAATATGATACCGAGGATTATCGTCGCGTTGATCCGCAGTTTGGCGGCGATGCGGCGCTGCTGCGCCTGCGCCACCATACGCAAAAAGAGGGAATGCGTCTGATCCTCGATGGCGTGTTCAACCATAGCGGCGATTCGCATGCCTGGTTCGACCGCCACCAGCGCGGTAGCGGCGGCGCCTGCCATAACGCCGATTCGCCGTGGCGCGACTGGTATAATTTTTCCCCCGAGGGCGTTGCCCACGACTGGCTGGGATACGCCAGCTTGCCTAAGCTGGACTACCGGTCGTCGACGCTGATCGATGAAATCTATGCCGGGGAAGATAGTATCGTGCGCCACTGGCTGAAAGCGCCATGGAGCATGGACGGCTGGCGCCTGGACGTGGTGCATATGCTGGGCGAAGAGGGCGGGGCGCGCAATAACCTGCGCCATATCGCCGGCATTACCCAGGCGGCGAAGCTGGAGCGGCCGGACGCTTTCGTGTTCGGTGAGCATTTCGGCGACGCGCGCCAGTGGCTACAGGCCGACGTTGAAGATTCGGCGATGAACTACCGCGGCTTTACCTTTCCGCTGTGGGGCTTTCTCGCGAACACCGATATCTCCTACGATCCGCAGAAAATCGATGCGCAGACCTGTATGGCGTGGATGGATAACTATCGCGCCGGGCTGTCGCACCAGCAGCAGCTGCGGATGTTTAACCAGCTCGATAGCCACGATACCGCGCGCTTTAAGTCTCTGCTCGGCAAAGATGTTGCCCGCCTGCCGCTGGCGGTGGTGTGGCTATTTAGCTGGCCGGGCGTGCCGTGCATTTACTACGGCGATGAAGTGGGCGTGGATGGCAATAACGATCCGTTCTGCCGTAAGCCGTTCCCGTGGGATCCGGCTTTGCAGGATGGCGCTCTGCTCGAACTGTACAAGCGGATGAGCAAGCTGCGTAAGGCCAATCAGGCGCTGCGCTACGGCGGCTGTCAGGTGATTTATGCCGAAGATAACGTGGTGGTGTTCGTGCGCGTCTATAAACAGCAGCGCGTGCTGGTGGCGATCAACCGCGGCGAAGCCTGCGAGGTGGTGGTGGAGGATTCGCCGCTGCTCGACGTCACCGGCTGGCAACTGAAAGAGGGCGCCGGGGCGCTACACGACGGCGTGCTGACGCTACCGGCGATCTCCGCCAGCGTCTGGTTTAGCCGCTAGTCGTAGAGCTGGCCCAGGCTTTCACTTTGCAAAATGGCCTCGCGCCACCAGCGCTGGGCCAGCCCGTCGTTGCCGCTGCGCCAGGCCATATAGGTGATATCTTTCTCGCGGCAGGAGATGACGGCCTTTTCGACCAGCTCGCCTTTTTCCAGCCACGGCCGGGCAATGTGGCGCGGTAAAAAGCCGCAGCCCAGCCCGGCGCGCAAGAGTTCGACTTTACTGGCGAAATCATCGACGCGGATTTGCGGCTGCTCGTCGAGCAGGTTGCTGTTGAGCGGATGGCAGTAGCGGGCGCTGTCGCTGATAACCACCGCGCGATGCAGGCTGAGCTGCTTATTGGTCAGCGGTTGGGTTGTTTCCGCCAGCGGATGCCCCGGCGCGATGACGAAAATATTGTCCATGGCGCCGAGCATTTTCCACGACCATTCGGCGGAGGTCGGCGGTTCATTGATCGCCCCGAGAATAATATCCGCGCCGTTGTGGGTGAGCTCTTCCCACGAGCCCGCAAGAGTATGGTGGGTAAAGTTAAGGCGGGTTTGCGGATGCTGGGCGTAGAACGCGTCGATCAGCGGCAGCAGCGCGCTAAACGGGAAAGAGTCATCCAGGGCGATTGCCAGATCCCGTTCCCAACCGGCGCTGAGCTGCACCGCCTGCTTTTCCAGATCTTTGGCGGCATTCAGCAGCAATCGGCCTTTCTCCAGCATCATTCTGCCCGTATCGGTAAATTTTGCCCGGTGCCCGGAGCGATCCAACAGAGTGATATTCAGATCGTTTTCCAGCTTTTGAATCATGTAGCTCAGCGCGGCAGGGGTTTTAAATAGCGATTCTGCGGCGGTGGCAAAAGAGCCATGTTTGTCCAGCGCGTCGAGAATCAACAGGACATCAAGGTTCAGGCGCATGCGTCAGCTTCCGGTAAAAAAGAGTGCCCCCGTTTTACCGGAGCGCCCTGTTCAATTCCAGTGAATAATTTAGAACGGTTAACCGTAAAAATTTGATAAACATAATTTCGCCCATCTTGTAATGGTTAATCGAATAGTCATAACTTTCGCTTTGGAAATAAATCAGAAAAAAATCTTTAATAACTCGTTAGAAATTACTGACTATACTCACCATGCTTTATCAGTCAGGATCCAGACAGCACAACGGAAACGGTAGTATCTTTTTAACTCATTGATTAACAGGATATGTTATGTCTATTCGTGAACTGATCGATCCCTCAAACTCAGCGCTTATTTTTATTGACCACCAGCCGCAAATGTCTTTTGGCGTGGCCAATATTGACCGTCAGACCCTGAAAAATAATACGGTGGCCTTAGCCAAAGCGGGCAAAATTTTTAATGTTCCGGTGATTTATACCTCAGTAGAAACCAAAAGCTTCAGCGGCTATATCTGGCCGGAACTGCTGGCCGTACATCCTGATGTGAAACCTATTGAACGTACCTCAATGAATTCCTGGGAAGACGCGGCTTTTGTTGAAGCGGTAAAGGCGACCGGACGCAAGAAACTGATTATTTCCGCACTGTGGACGGAAGTCTGCCTGACTTTCCCGGCGCTGATGGCGCTGGATGCGGGCTATGAAGTTTACGTAGTGACCGATACCTCCGGCGGCACCTCGGTTGATGCCCACGAACGCTCCATTGACCGTATGGTGCAGGCCGGCGCGGTGCCGGTAACCTGGCAGCAGGTGCTGCTGGAGTACCAGCGCGACTGGTCGCGTAAAGAGACGTATGACGCGGTGATGGACCTGGTGCGCGAGCACAGCGGCGCCTACGGGATGGGCGTGGATTACGCTTATACCATGGTGCACGGCGCGCCAGAGCGTAAAGCTTAAATACACTTCATCCTTCAAGCTGCCTCTTTGTTGGCTTCGTTTGCCCGCCCCGGTCACTGACT